>JAQFVI010000396.1 GCA_029439495.1 Caballeronia sp. BR6202001590007 | reverse complement strand
GTCGACGCCCGCGCCCGCCGAAGACGCGGGCGCCGTCCAGGCCCGCACGCAGCAGACCGTCGCGCCCGTCGCGCCCGCCTCCGCGAGCACCGCGAAGGAATCGCGCACGCAGCCCAAACGCCGCCAGCGCAACGCGCAGGAAGCAGAACTGAGCAAGCTGTTCGTGCTCGACACCAACGTGCTGATGCACGATCCGAGTTCGCTCTTCCGCTTCGAGGAACACGACGTCTATCTGCCGATGATGACGTTGGAAGAACTCGACAATCACAAGAAGGGCATGTCCGAAGTCGCGCGCAATGCGCGTCAGGTCAGCCGCACGCTCGATGCGCTGGTCGCGCACGCGGGCAAGATGTCGGACGGCATTGCGCTGTCGGCGCAAAGCAATCGCGACGCGCAGGGCCGTCTGTACTTCCAGACCACGCTCACCGATATCGAGCCGGTCGAAGGCTTGCCCGTCGGCAAGGCGGACAACCAGATTCTCGGCGTCGTGCGCGCGCTGCAAAAGGAGCGTCCGGACCGTCAGGTCGTGCTGGTGTCGAAAGACATCAACATGCGCATCAAGGCGCACGCGCTCGGACTACCCGCCGAAGACTACTTCAACGATCAGGTGCTGGAAGACAAGGACCTGCTCTACTCCGGCGTGCGCGCGCTGCAGCAGGACTTCTGGACCAAGCATGCCAAGGGCATGGAAAGCTGGCAGGACACCAAGACCGGCACGACCTACTATCGCGTGACCGGGCCGCAGTGCCAGTCGATGCTCGTCAACGAGTTCGTCTATCTCGAACCGCAGAACGGCGAGCCGTCGTTCCATGCGGTCGTGCGCGAGTTGAACGGCAAGACCGCGCTGTTGCAGACGCTGCGCGACTACGGTCATCACAAGAACAACGTGTGGGGCATCACGGCGCGCAACCGCGAACAGAACTTCGCGCTCAACCTGCTGATGAACCCGGAAGTCGACTTCGTCACCCTGCTCGGCCAGGCGGGCACCGGCAAGACGCTGATGGCCCTCGCAGCCGGCCTCGTGCAGGTGCTCGACGACAAGCGCTACAACGAGATCATCGTGACGCGCGCGACGGTGCCGGTCGGCGAGGACATCGGCTTTCTGCCGGGCACGGAAGAAGAGAAGATGCAGCCGTGGATGGGCGCCTTCGACGACAACCTCGAAGTGCTCCAGAAGACCGACGACGCCGCCGGCGAATGGGGCCGCGCCGCGACGCAGGAACTGATCCGCTCACGCCTGAAGGTCAAGAGCATGAACTTCATGCGCGGACGCACGTTCGTCGACAAGTACGTGATCATCGACGAGGCGCAGAACCTGACGCCCAAGCAGATGAAAACGCTCGTCACACGCGCGGGTCCGGGCACGAAAATCGTCTGCCTCGGCAATATCGCGCAGATCGACACGCCCTACTTGACTGAAGGCAGTTCCGGCCTCACGTACGTGGTGGATCGCTTCAAGGGCTGGACGCACAGCGGTCATGTAACCCTCGCGCGCGGCGAACGCTCGCGCCTCGCGGATTACGCGTCGGACATTCTGTAAGCTTTCATCGCTTCTCGACACGGCCCAGCGGTTCATTCCGCCGGACTTTTTTTCGTCCGCCGTTTCTTCACAATGTTTCGCGAGGACAACATTTACGGCCGATTCTTCAAGTAAGGTCTCAGGAATGCTTGCCGCACGTCCGTTCGGCGGGCTAGTATTTGGCGGACTGGGTCCTCACAGGCGAGATTTCGCTCACCGGTTTCGCATGCGTCGACTCTGCTTGTTGCTTTCGCTCAACATTCTGCTCGCCGCGTGCGGATCCGCGCCGCAGCAGATGGCGCGCAAGCCATCGGGCGGCAGCGCCGGTGCGAACCGGACCTATCAGGCGCCGCCGAGCTTCCCGAATTTCGTCGATCACAGCGTCGGACGCGAGGAAATTTCCATACAGGCGATGTCGCTCGTCGGCGTGCCGTATCGCTGGGGCGGCAATACGCCCGACGCCGGCTTCGATTGCAGCGGACTCGTGCGCTATGTCGTCGATCGCGCGGCATCGGTCAGTCTGCCGCGCACGACCGCCGAAATGAGCGGACGCGGCGAGTCGATCGAACCCGACGGGATCGCGCCGGGCGATCTGATCTTCTTCAACATCACCGGACACGCGCACTCGCACGTCGGCATCTATGTCGGCAAGCTGCGCTTCGTCAACGCGCCCTCGACGGGCGGCACGGTGCGGCTCGACTATCTGACCAATCCCTACTGGGCCAAGCGTTTCGACGGCATCCGGCGAGTAGCCGCGCCCAAGGCCGCGCCGACGCTGTTCGATACGCCGACCTATCAGGCTCAGGCCGCGCCTGCACCTTCATCCGCACCTGCGCCGGCTGTGGCTTACGTGCGCCCGACCACGCCGGCCGCCGTGGCAACCGACGCCTTCGAGCCCCCGCCGTCGTCGATGACGGCTGCCCAGNCGCTCGTCAGCAAGCACGCGCGGCTCAATCCACCGCCGANGCCATCCACCGCCGCGATCAACGCCTCGCCCGACCCAACCCAGGCGGCCGCCGATGCCTTCGAGCCGCCGCCGACGACTTCGCGCGACGCTCGTCAGCAAGCACGCGCGGCTCAATCCACCGCCGATTCCTACCCGTCCCCTGCCCAACCCGCCGCCGATCCGCCGGTGCGGGTGATACGCGCATCGACCGGCACGCTGGCCGCCCCGCGCGCCGCTGCCGCCGACGATCCCATCGCGCGTTTCGCCAACACGGCAGCAACTGAGCGAAGCCTGCCGCGCGCGCGGGCGCCGGCCGCGCCTCTCTGCTATCGTGTCCCGACCTGTGGGCGAACCATCGCCGACACCTTCACACACGACATGAGCAGCCAAGGAGCGAATCACCATAGATCTGGGTCTGGCAGGCAAGGTCGTCCTGATCACGGGCGACAGCAAGGGCATCGGTTTCGCGTGCGCGAAAGCGTTCGCGAGCGAAGGCGCGAAAGTCGCGATCGTCTCGCGCGATGCCACCAATCTCGCCCGTGCGCGCAAGCAACTGGCGAAGGACAGCCATCACGTCCATCTGGCCCGCGCCGATCTGCACGAAGCGCACAGCGCCGAAGACGTCGTCGAGGAAGTGAGCGCCGCGCTTGGCCCGATCGACATCCTCGTCAACAGCGCGGGCGCTGCCCGCCGCTACGATCCCGACGCGCTCGACGCCGCCGCCTACAAGGCCGCGATGGACGCGAAATACTTCTCTTACGTCTATCCGCAGCAAGTCGTGCTCAAACGCATGACCGAGCGGCTGAAGAACGATCCCAGCGCGGAGCCGGGCGCGATCGTCAACATTATCGGCATGGGCGGCAAGCTGGCGTCGGACATCCATATCGCAGGCGGCGCGGCCAATGCGGCGCTGATGCTCAACACCGTCGGCCTCGCCCATCATTACGCGAAGCTCGGCATCCGCATCAACGCGATCAATCCGGGCGCGACGCTCACCGAACGCGTCGAGGAAGCGCTGACGCTCGAAGCGCAGCGGCTCGACGTCACGCGCGATCAGGCGCTCGCCGACAGTCAGTCGAAAGTCCCGCTCGGCCGCTATGCGAAGCCCGAAGAAATCGCGGACGTCGCCCTCTTTCTGGCGAGCCGCCGCGCCAGCTACGTGTCCGGCGCGCTGATCCCAATGGACGGCGTGTCCTCGCCGATCATCTAGGCTTCGACCGCGTGCGGCGGCGCCGCGATACGCTGCAGCGTCGCGAGCAGAATCGCTCCAGCGCAGCGGATGTCCGCTGCATCGCCCTGCACGACACACGAGCGAAAGTCCGACAGCGCGTCGAAGAGCGGCGTGTGATGCAGCGCCGCCGCTCCCGTCGTCCGGTGCAACCATTGTGCGAGGCGAACCGGATCGGCGTCCGGAAGCAGCGCGCTCAGCGAAGCGGCACCCTCCCGCAACGATTGCATCAGCACGTCGAGCAGGCGGTCGTCCACGCGTTCAGGCGCCGGCTGCGTCGCCGGCGATGGCGCGCGTGCGCCGCTCAGGCACACCGGCGCCCATTTCCATTTCTCTAAAGTCGAGCGCAGCAACGTCGAGACTCGCGGGCTTGCGGATGCAGTCGTTCATGCCCGCGTCGGTGCACTGTCCCGTCTCGCCCGCCTCGATGCTCGCCGTCACGCCGACGATCGGCATCGCGTCGAGCCGGGCCGAGTGCTCGCGCGTGCGGATATGCGCGGCCAGTTCGTAGCCGTTCATGCGTGGCATCTGACAGTCGGTCAGCAGAATCGCGTAGGAACCGGCGTCGTAGGCGAGCAATGCCTGCGCGCCGTCGTCGACGACATCGCAGACGCAGCCGAGCAGCCGCAACTGGCTCTGGATCAGATGCCAATTCACCGGATTGTCCTCGGCGACGAGGATCAGCGCGCCGCGTCGCAGCGCGTCGTCGCGCGTGGGTACCGGAGGTGCGTCGAGCGGCGGCCCGGCTTGCGGCGTCGTCATCGCATCGATGCCGTGCAGCGTGCCGTCGATCGCAGAGCGCAGCGCGCGCGTCGACAGCGGATTCATGCTCAGGTGCATGCCGGACGAGGTCGCGCGCACGCCGGCCGGTTCCGGATCGCGCGTGATCCAGACGATGCCCGCGCGTCCGCCGTCCGCGAGCGGCCGCAGCGCTTCGTCGACGAACGAAAGTTCAGCGCGGGACAGCGCTTGCCCCGCTGTGTCGCCATCCGAACCGCAAGCGGCATCGCACCGAATCGACCGCCCGGCGTGTCGATCGGCGCGAGCGCATGCATCGCCGACACCAGCAGCGCGATGCGCAGCATGAGCGAACCGCCCATCAGCTCGGCCAGCTTGCGCGAGATCAGCAAGCCGAGTCCGGATCCGCCGAAACTGCGCGACGTCGAAACTTGCGCCTGCGCGAACGGCTCGAAGAGCGTGCGGATTGCGTCCGCGGCGATGCCGATGCCCGTATCGCGCACACGCAGGCGCAGGCGCTGCGCATGGGCATCGCCGCGCTCTATATCGACCGAGAGCGAAACGCTGCGGCCGGCGGTGAACTTGACGGCATTGCCGACGAGATTGAACAGTACCTGACGCAGCCGCAGACCATCGCCGGTGAATCGCGCCGCGACGTCGCGGTCGATATGGCAGCCCAGCGCGAGTCCTTTCGCATGCGCGCGTCCCGAGCAGATGCCCATCACCAGATCGCATTCCTCGCGCAGATCGAACGGCGTCTATTCAAGCACGAGCCGCGCCGCTTCGATCTTCGAGAAGTCAAGGATATTGTCGAGCAGTTTGAGCAACGCGCGCCCGGATTCGTGGGTCATCCGCACCAGCGCGGCCTGCTCGCTGCCGAGGCGGCTCCTGTCGAGCACTTCGACGAGGCCGAGCACGCCGCTCATCGGCGTGCGGATTCCGTGGCTCATCACGGCGAGAAAGCGGTCCTTCGCCGCGGACAGACGCTGCGGCTCGTCACGCGCCTGCTCCAGTTCGAGCGCGCGCGTGTTCCTGGGTCGTGTCGCTCCAGTAGCCGCTCCAGAGCGTCCCGCCGTCCGCCTCGGGGCGCGGCACGGCGTGGAACTGGAGCCAGCGCGCGGGCGTATCCCGTCCGATCCGGAAATCGAGCGAGATCGTGCTGTCTGCGTCCGTCGTCGCATCGAGCACGGCTTCGAGGCGCGCGGTGTCCTCGGGCGGCAGCGTCCACGGCGCCGCGAGCGACGATACCGCCGCACCGCCGATCCGCAGTGCGGGAAAGAGCCGCCGGTCGCCGCCGATATACGGAAACGACACCTCGCCGTCGGCCGCGCGCTTCATCTGGAACACGGCGGCGGGCAAGCTGTCGGTGACGTCGGTCAGACGCGCCGACCGCACGCATCTGCTCCTGCGCGGCCATCAGTTCGGTCAGGTCGACGATCGCGCCGACCGTGCCCTCGGTCTCGCCCCGCTCGTCCCTGAACGGTCGATGCCAGTACAAGCACAAGCCGTGCCACTGCACGCCGCGCGCATCGACATAATCGATCCGCACGCCGTCGTAGCGCTCGCCGCGACGCAGGAACCCGTGCACGATGCCGGGGACGCACTCTTCCAGCGTCTTGCCGATCACGTCGCGCTTGGCGAGATTCATCGCGTCGAGGCCTGCCGCGTTGACGTCGGTAGGCGCCGTGCCAGTCGTGGATCGCGATGGGAATCGGCACCATGTCGAGCAGGGTTCGAAAGCGCAACTGCGTCTGCAGCGCTTCTTCCGAGCGCTTGCGCCTGCCGACTTCCTTGCGCAGCCACGCATGCGCGATGCCGAGCACGATGCCCCCGAGCACGATCGCCACGGCGAACGGCGCCGCGCGCGCGTAGACATCGCGCCAGCGCAGGCCCAGTTCGTAGCTCGTCGACAGATGCCGGTTGCGGATCGCCATGCGCTGCGATTCGGGCATGTCGTCGAGCGTGCGGTTCAGGATCGGGATCAGCGGATCGAGATCGCGGCGCAGTTGGAAGCCGATCGCCTGCTGATAGCCGGTCATGCCGAGCACCTTGATGTCGTCGCCGAAACCGCGCTGCAACAGATAATCGATCGCGGCGAGATTGCCGATGGCGACATCGGCGCGGCGTTCGTGCACGAGTGTCAACGCGCGTTCGAGCGATGCGGTCATCACCGTCACGGCTTGCGGCGCGCGTTCGCGCAGCATTTCGAGGTTCTGCGAACGTTCGACCACCGCGATCCGCGCGCCACCGAGCTGGGCGATGTCGTTGAGCGGCGCCGCATCGCGTCGCCCCGCGATGATGACCGGAAAGGTTTCGACCGCGCGCGTCGCGCCGGAAAGGACGCCCTTCGTGTCGAGCGGCAGCACGTAGACGATCAGATCGGTCCTGGCGTCCACGAGCGCCGCGCCTTCCGCGCCGGGCGACGCCTCCCCACGCTGGACGAAGCGCAATCCCAGGCGCTGCGACAGATATTGCAGGTATTCGGGGAGGATGCCGGTGATCTGCCTGAACCGGTCGAGATAGCGGAATGGCAAAAATCGCACGATCAGCGACGTGCGGATCGGCGGCAGTGCGGCGAGATAACGGCGTTCGGCGTCGGTTAGAAACGGCGTGTTGGAATGTTCGCTGATCGAAGAATCGAATGATGCACCGAGATTCGTTTGGACATTCGAAACGGCCACAGTCCGATAGTACCGATTCGAATAATGACTACAGTTCCGGTTAAATGCCGTATCGATTATTACGAGGCAATCAGAGCCGCTTATTGCACTCTGGTTAACGTTTGAATCACCGATAGCCGTCCGCTCTTTCCCAGCATACGTCATCCAGCCGTCTTCGAGTATACCGGCGGGAATGGTGTCGGATAACGGATCGCCCGGATAAATCAGCGTCCCGGCGATCGTTGCCAGGCACGAAATAGGTCGCCGCAATAAAGCCGCGACGCATCTCGGATTATTCATCGCGGATGCAAAACCGCCGCGCGCACTGCATGTTCTGACTCCCTCGATATTCGCTCGGGATGTCAGAAGATTATAGTCAATGGACTTTGGGATTTACTCGAGGCTTTCGCGCAAAAGCCTCCAATCGGCGATGACGATTCAAAGATGCTTTCGCGGGCATTTTATCGAAACGCCCGTGACAAGCCTTCCATCAAAGAAAATGATGCCCGACCCACCAGCCCGCCGCCGCGAGCACGGCCGATGCCGGAATGGTCAGAATCCACGCCCAGACGATATTGCCCGCCACGCCCCAGCGCACCGCGCTCAGCTTCTGCGTCGCGCCGACGCCGACGATCGCGCCCGTGATGGTGTGCGTCGTCGACACCGGAATGCCGAGAAAGGACGCGACGAACAGCGCGATCGCGCCACCCGTTTCCGCGCAGAAACCGCCGACCGGCTTCAGTTTGGTGATCTTCTGCCCCATTGTGCGCACGATGCGCCAACCGCCGAACAGCGTGCCGAGTCCCATCGACAAATAGCACAGGCCGATGACCCAGATCGGCGGCGCTTCGGCGGTCGCAGACGCGTAACCGGTCGCGATCAGCAGCATCCAGATGATGCCGATGGTCTTCTGCGCGTCGTTGCCGCCGTGGCCCAGCGAATAGAGGCCGGCCGACACGAGCTGCATGCGGCGAAAACGCCGGTCGACAAGTGACGATGTTCCAGCCAATGGCGCCGACGAGCGCGCCGAAAATCACGTAATGGTCGACGATGGTCGGATCGATCGTGCCCTTGCCGACCGTCGCGGCGACCTTCAGGTGAAAGATGAAATACGCGATGACGTTGAAGGCCGCCGCAAACGCGACCGCCTGCTGCGGCTTGAGCACGCCGGTCGATACGACGGTCGCGATGGAATTGGCGGCGTCGTGAAAGCCGTTCATGAAATCGAACACGAGCGCGACGATCACGAGCAGCGCGACGGCCCAGATGGCGAGTTGAATCGAATGCATCGGATGGGAGTGGTGATTACCGTGACGGAGAGCGCGAGGCGGTAGTCGGCCGTCGGCCGGCGCGCACGCGCGCGCGGCGGCTTCGGCAGATTCGACGAATACGTCGGCGTCGTCAGGCGTTTTCCAGCACGATGCCTTCATGATGTTGGCCACGTCCTCACACTTGTCCGTGATCGTCTCCAGATTTCGTAGATGGCTTTGAGCTTGATCAGCGTCTTGACGTCGTCTTCCTCGCGGAAGAGCTTGGACATCGCGGCGCGCAGCACGCGGTCGGCATCGGACTCGAGACGATCGATTTCCTCGCAGATCTTGAGGATTTCGCTCGCGCGCTTTTCATGTCGGCTAGCAATTCGACGGCCTGCTGCACACGCACGACGGTCGCAGTGACGATATGCGCGAGCTGGCTCGCCTCCGAAGTGACGGCACGCACGTCGTACAGCGAAATGGCGGTGGCGATATCCTCTATCAGATCGAGGATGTCGTCCATCGTGGTGAGCTTGTGGATTTCGTCGCGGTCGAGCGGCGTGATGAACGTCTTGTGCAGCAGATCAAATGGGTCAAAACTGAGTCAAATCAAAACCGACATCAAACTGACATATTGTACCTTTGCACGACGGCCAGCTTGCCGCGCGACACTGCCGCGCGGCAAGCTGGCCGTCAGGACTTGACAGTTCGGGAAGTCGCCGGTTACTCGCTTCCGTAAAAGCTCTGCGCGCCCGCGAAGTTGTCGAACTTCGTATATTGGCCGTGAAACGTGAGCCGAACTGGCCCAATCGGCCCGTTACGCTGCTTGCCGATGATGATCTCCGCCGTGCCCTTGTCCGGGCTGTCGGGGTTGTAAACCTCGTCGCGATAAATGAAGAGAATGACGTCCGCATCCTGTTCGATGGCGCCCGATTCGCGCAGGTCCGACATGATCGGCCGCTTGTTCGAACGCTGTTCCAGTCCACGATTCAACTGCGACAGTGCGATCACCGGCACGTCGAGTTCTTTCGCGAGACTCTTGAGCGAGCGCGAGATTTCCGAGATCTCCGTCGCGCGGTTTTCGCCGCCGCCGGAGCCGGACATGAGCTGCAAATAATCGACGATGATGAGCCCGAGCTTGCCGCACTGCCGCGAAAGGCGGCGCGCGAGCGAGCGCAGTTCCATCGGATTCAGGCAGCCAGTTTCGTCGATGAAAAACTGTGCCTCGCTCATTTTCTGCACCGCGTGCGTGAGCTTCGGCCAGTCCTCGTCGGTCAGGCGCCCGGTGCGCATGCGATGCTGATCGAGCCGGCCGACCGAACCGAGCATACGCATCGTCAGTTGCGAGCCGGGCATTTCCATCGAGAACACGGCGACGGGCAAGCCATACTCGATCGCGACGTATTCGCCGATGTTCATCGAAAACGCGGTCTTACCCATCGACGGGCGTCCCGCGACGATGATCAGTTCCCCGCCGTGCATGCCCGAGGTCATGCGGTCGAGATCGACGAAGCCGGTCGGCGTGCCGGTGACGTCGCTCGGATTCGCGGTGTGATACAGCGTGTCGATGCGTTCGACGACCTGCGTCAGCAGCAATCCGATTTCGAGGAAGCCCTGCGTGCCGCGCGCGCCGTCCTCGGCGATGGAGAACACGCGCGATTCGGCCTCGTCCAGAATCTGGCGGACTTCCTTGCCCTGCGGATTGAAGGCGTCGGCGGAAATCTCATCGGCGACCGACACGAGGCGGCGCAGCACCGCGCGATCGCGCACGATTTCCGCGTAACGGCGAATATTCGCCGCGCTCGGCGTGTTCTGCGCCAGCGCGTTCAAGTACGCGAGACCACCCACTTCGTCGGCCTTGCCGGCCATCGTCAGCGCTTCGTGGACGGTGATGACGTCGGCAGGCCGCGTTGATGCGATCAGCTTGCCGATATGTTCATAGATGATGCGATGGTCGTAGCGATAGAAATCTCTTTGCGCCATGACATCGGCGATGCGGTCCCATGCCGCGTTGTCCAGCAGCAGGCCGCCGATCACCGATTGCTCGGCTTCGATCGAGTGCGGCGGGACTTTCAGCGCATCGAGTTGCGGGTCTTTGGACGGAGCGTTCATGGGGTGGAATTATCGATTAATACCGCGCGCGATACTATATTCAGACGAAAAAAGCGGGAGCCGTTGAAGACTCCCGCTTTGTGCAGCGAAGCGAGGCAAGCGCGCCGCTCTAAGCTAAGCTTAGGCGTGCTCGCCGAGCACCGACACCGTGACGTCGACCACGACGTCCGTGTGCAGCGCGACTTGAACCGGATGGTCGCCGATCATCTTCAGCGGACCGTTCGGCAGGCGGACTTGCGCCTTTTCGACGTCGCCGAAACCTTGACCCTTCAGCGCGGTCGCGATGTCGGCGTTGGTGATCGAGCCGAACAGACGGCCGTCGACGCCAGCCTTCTGCGAGATCTGCACGGTCAGACCGTTCAGCTTTTTGCCTTGGGCTTGCGCAGCGGCCAGCTTTTCAGCGGCGACCTTTTCGAGTTCGGCGCGGCGAACTTCGAATTCGGCGATTGCGTCCTTCGTAGCGCGGCGTGCCCTCTTGCCGGGGATCAGGAAGTTACGTGCATAGCCGTCCTTGACCTTGACGATGTCGCCGAGGTTGCCCAGGTTAACGACCTTTTCCAAAAGAATGATTTGCATTTTTGGCTTTCCTCTTAGTGCGTCGTCTGATTAGGCCTTGTGCAGGTCGGTGTACGGCAGGAGCGCGAGGAAACGCGCGCGCTTGATTGCCGTGTCGAGCTGGCGCTGATAGTGCGCCTTCGTGCCAGTCAGACGAGCCGGCATGATCTTGCCGTTTTCGCCGATGAAGTCCTTCAGCGTTTCCGTGTCCTTGTAGTCGATGTACTCGACGCCGGCTGCCGTGAAACGGCAAAACTTCTTGCGCTTGAAGAGCGGGTTTTGTTGCTGACGACGCTTGTCGAATTTCTTACCAGTCGGGCGGAGCATGACTAGTCCTTTCCAATATCCTGCAATTCTGTGATGTGAAACACCAGGGTTCGCGCGTTACGACTCTTTTTGGCCAAAAAGCCGGTGAAGCGTGTTTCGACGCCCATCGGACAGCCTTCCAACCTGCCGCTAGCCTCTCCGGCCGCGACCGCCTGCAGAGTCAGTTCGATCTTGCGGACGATGCCCGCTTCGACGACTTTCGCCGCGTGTTGCAACGTGCAGCTTGCGATCGGGATGCCGGCGGGCGTGTATCGCACCGGTTCACGTTCCACGACGCTCGCTGTCAGTTGCAGCCGGTTCACTTAAACCTTGGTGGCTGTGACGAGAGATTCGTCTTAAGCCTGCGCTTCGGACGGCTGGCTGGCCGCCTTCTTGGCTCCTTCGCGCTGCACTTCCTTCATCATCGGCGACGGGCCGGTTTCGGCCTTCCTCATCCTGACGATCAGGTGACGCAGAACGGCGTCGTTGAACTTGAATACGTGTTCGAGTTCTTCCAGGGTGGCCTGGTCGCATTCGATGTTCATGCAGACGTAGTGAGCCTTCGCGAGTTTCTCGATCATGTAGGCCAGTTGGCGACGGCCCCAGTCTTCGATGCAGTGGACCTGGCCACCGTGCGACGTGATCGTGCTCTTGTAGCGCTCGATCATGGCGGGCACTTGCTCGCTTTGATCGGGATGCACGATAAAGACAATTTCGTAATGACGCATATTTACTCCTTGTGCGAACTTTTGGATATAAGCCGCCCGAGCGTCGTACCGGTGCGGCAAGTGATAAATTTGAAACTATAGCGCGAATCGGTTATCCGGGCAAGATAAATTATCGGAATTTCAAATGCTTAGCGCTTGCCGCAGTCTCTCGGGCCAGCGTTCCGCGTCATGACGTCGTGTCCGGCTGCGGCTCGCCGGGCAGCGTCGGGCGGCGGCTCCAGTAGCCCGGCTGCGAGTACATTTCCTTAAGATAATCAATGAAGTAGCGCACGCGCGCAGGCACGTAGCGCTGCTGCGGATAGACCGCGAGGATGTCGTAATCGGGCAGTTCGAAGTCATCGAGGACGGTTTCGAGTTCGCCGGCGGCCAGTTGCCGCTGAATCTCCCAGGTCGAGCGCCAGCCGAGGCCGAGCCCTTCCGACACCCAGCGATGCAGCAGTTCGCCGTCGTTGCAATCCAGATTGCCGGACACGCGCACCGTCGCGAGCTTGCCGTTGCGGCGGAAATACCAGCCGCGATTCTGTCCGCCCTGCAGATTGAACGCAAGGCAGTTGTGATTGGGCAGGCTTTCGAGCGTCTTCGGCTTGCCGTGCTTGCGGAAATACGCGGGCGTGCCACACACGACGCGCCGGTTGCTCGCCAGCTTCACCGCGACGAAATTCGGATCCACCGCCCCGCCGATGCGAATGGACAAGTCGTAGCCCTCGCGCACCAGATCGACGACGCGATCGGTCAGATTGAAGGACATCTGCAATTCTGGCTTGTCGCGCACGAAGGCCGGCGCGTGCGGCACGACGTGCATCCGCCCGAAAGCGGCCGGCACCGACACGATCAGATGCCCGCCGACCGCGCGCCGCCCGACCGCCAGTTCGTTTTCCGCCNCTTCGCTGACGACGAGCCGCCGCGTCGAGCGATACNCACCGGCGACATGCCCTCTTCCAGCGCCGCCGCCGCGAGACTGCCCGCTTCGGCCACGCGCACGAAGGTTGCACGAAGGTTTCTACCTGCTTGAAGCGGTCCATCTCTTTGTCTCCTGCGATGCCGCATAGCCTCGACGACCGGGCATTCGATACTTTTAGTTTTGAAAAAGCGACTGCCGGTGATCTTATCAAACCTTTTTCACAGTCCTAAAGTGCAACGGAACCCTGCTTCGATGCAGACAGAGAATTCAGATTCAAGACCCCGGAAGGAGACAACCATGCCCAAGATGAGAGCCGTCGAGGCAGCCGTTCTCGTGCTGGAAAAAGAAGGAATCGACACCGCGTTCGGCGTGCCCGGCGCGGCAATCAACCCGTTCTACTCGGCGATGAAGAAGTCGGGCGACATCGGTCATGTGCTGGCGCGGCACGTCGAAGGCGCCTCGCACATGGCCGAAGGCTACACGCGCCGCGCCCGGCAATATCGGCGTGTGCATCGGCACCTTGGGCCCGGCGGGCACGGACATGATCACGGGTCTCTATTCGGCGTCGGCGGACTCGATTCCGATCCTCGCGATCACCGGCCAGGCGCCGCGTGCGCGTCTCTATAAGGAAGACTTTCAGGCCGTCGATATCGAGTCGATCGCCAAGCCCGTCACCAAGTGAGCCGTCACTGCGCGAGCCGGCGCTCGTGCCGCGCGTGTTCCAGCAGGCGTTCCATCTGATGCGCTCGGGCCGTCCGGGTCCGGTGCTGGTCGATCTGCCGATCGACGTGCAGATGGCCGAGATCGAATTCGACATCGACATCTAGGAACCGCTGCCGGTCTACAAGCCGCGTGCGACGCGCGCGCAGATAGAAAAGGCGCTCGCGATGCTCAACGACGCCGACAAGCCGCTGATCGTGTCCGGCGGCGGCGTGCTCAGCGCGGCGGCGGAAGACCTGCTCGTGCAGTTCGCCGAAACGCTCGGCGTGCCGGTGATTCCGACGCTGATGTCCTGGGGCGCGATCCCCGACGACCATCCGCTGATGGCGGGCATGGTCGGCCTGCAGACTTCGCACCGCTACGGCAACGCGACCATACTCGCGTCGGACTCTTCGTGCTCGGCATCGGCAATCGCTGGGCGAATCGCCATACGGGCAGCGTCGAAGTCTGTACCAAGGGCCGCAAGTTCGTGCATGTGTACAAGGCGCGCAACTGGATCAACTGCGGTCAGGCCGGCCCGCACGGCTGGACCATTCCTGCCGTGCTCGGCGTGCGGGCGGCCGATCCGCAACGCAAGATCGTCGCGCTGTCGGGCGACTACGACTTCCAGTTCATGATCGAAGAACTCGCGGCCGGTGCGCAATTCAAGCTGCCTTATGTGCACATCGTCGTGAACAACTCGTATCTCGGGCTGATCCGTCAGGCGCAGCGCGGCTTCGACATGGACTACGCAGCTCGCGTTCGACAACATCAACGCATCCGAACTCGAAGGCTACGGCGTCGATCACGTCGCGGTCGCGGAAGGCCTCGGTTGCAAGGCGCTGCGCGTGTTCAAGCCGGAAGACATCGCGCCGGCGCTGAAGCAGGCGCAGTCGCTCGCCGCCGAACATCAGGTGCCGGTCGTCGTCGAGATGATTCTGAAGCACGTAACCAACATCGCGATGGACACGGAGATCGATGCGATCAACGAGTTCGAGGAACTCGCCGAAAACAAGGCCGACGCGCCGACCGCCGTCACGCCACTCTCGACTGAGCCGCGCGCGCGGCTCACCGACCATCGACTGACCGACCGACAGGAAGAACCATGCCGAAATTTGCCGCGAATCTGACCATGCTGTTCAACGAAGTCCCGTTCCTCGACCGCTTCGCGGCGGCGTCGAACGCAGGTTTCAAGGCGGTCGAACTCCTGTTCCCGTATGCGTTTTCGATCACCGACATTCAGCAGCGCCTGAAGGAAAACGATCTGCACATCGTGCTGCACAACCTGCCCGCCGGTGACTGGGATGCGGGCGAGCACGGCATCGCGTGCCTGCTCGATCGCGTCGCGGAGTTCCGCGAAGGCGTGCCGCGCGCGATCGAATATGCGAAGGCGCTCGGCGTGCCGCAACTGAACTGTCTCGTTGGCATTCCGACGGCGAGCGTGTCGGCGCAAGAGGCACGCGCGACGATCGTCGAGAAACTGCGTTTCGCGGCGCAGGCACTCGAGCAGGAAGACATCCGCCTGCTGCTCGTCGAGCCTTGCAATAACTACGACATTCCGGGCTTCGCGCTGAACCGTTCGAAGGACGGACTAGACGTCATCGAAGCGGTCGGTTCCGACAACCTGTTTCTGCAGTACGACATCTATCACATGCAGCGCATGGAAGGCGACCTCGCCGCGACCATCCGCAAGAACCTGCCGAAGATCGCGCACATCCAGCTCGCCGACAACCCGGGCACGGGCGAGATCAACTATCCGTTCCTGTTCGGGCTGCTCGACGAGCTCGGCTACGACGGTTGGATCGGCTGCGAATACAAGCCGCTCAAGGGCACGGATGCGGGCCTCGGCTGGCTGCAGTCGATCGGCGGCGTGAAGCAGCGCGCCACCGCTTAACGAAAGACACAAGGAGGAGCTTCAAGCACGGCAACCATCGGTTTCATCGGACTCGGCATCATGGGCGCGCATATGGCGCGCAACCTCCACTCGTTCGTCGTGAACGGCAAGTTCCCGGTGCCGGACGACATCCGCGCAGACGGAGGTCATCGCGGATTCGAGCGCCGTCGCGCGGGCGAGCGAGATCGTCATCACGATGGTCCCCGACACACCGGACGTGAACGCGGTCCTCTTCGCCGACGACGGCGTCGCCAAAGGTCTGGAAAAGGACAAGCTCGTGATCGTGAGTTCGATCAACCTGCTCGATACGCAGAAATTCGCCAAAAAGATCAATGCGCTCGGCTGCGACTATCTCGATGCGCCCGTGTCCGGCGGCGAAGTCGGCGCGCGCGACGCGACGCTCACGATCATGATCGGCGGATCGGAGAAGTCGTTCGCGCTCGCCAAGCCCTTGTTCGAACTGATGGGCAAGAACATTTCGTATATCGGCGACAACGGCACGGGCCAGACCTGCAAGGTCGCCAACCAAATCATCGTCGCACTAAACATCGAAGCGGTCGCTGAAACGCTGCTGTTCGCCGCGCGTTCGGGCGCCGATCCGGAGCGCGTGCGCAAGGCCCTGATGGGCGGTTTCGCGGCATCGCGCATTCTCGAACTGCACGGCGAGCGCATGACCAAGCGCACGTTCAATCCGGGCTTCCGGATCGAGCTGCATCAGAAGGACCTGAATCTCGCGCTCGACGGCACGCGCAAGATGGGCCTCGCCCTGCCGTACACCGCGAGCGCGCAGCAACTCTTCAGCGTATGCGCGGCCAACGGCGGCAAGGCGTGGGATCACTCCGCGCTCGTGCGTGCGCTCGAAATCATGTCGAACTTCCAGGTGGCCGAAGAACCGCAGCAGGCAAAGGCCGCGTGATTCGTTTCATCTTAACCGTGGGGCGTTCCGCGTATGGGCACGCGGAACAAATGCCGCTCTCAGCCCAGAGCGGCAAGTGGGGTCCGAAAAGCGGCATCCGGCGGTGCGCCGGGTAAGCCTTGGTCGGTCAGACGATTCATCGTCGGATGTCCGCGTCGGATTGTTTCAGTCAGCGTGCTTCGGCCGTTGATCGAACGGTGCTGCAACTTCCCTTCGTCCTCTTCGAAACTATTCGACGACGCGCGCACCTAAGCGAACACCGCGTTATCGACATTCAAGGAGTCCGACCATGGGAATTCTCAGCTTTATCAAGGAAGCAGGCGAAAAACTCTTCGGCGCCGCCGCATCCGAGGCACACGCCGCACTGGCATCCGCTCCGGTCGATGTCGCCGCGCTCAATCAGAAAGCGGGCGAAGCCATCGCCACGTACATTCGTTCGCAGGGCCTGAACGCGGACGGTCTCGACGTCAAATACGACGGCGCATCGCATACAATGACGGTATTATCGGGACAGGCGCCCAACCAGACCACCAAGGAAAAAATTCTCGTCGCAACTGGCAACGTGCAGCATGTCGACAAGGTCGACGACCGGCTCACGGTGCCGAACGCCGCGCCCGAATCGCAGTTTCATACGGTCGTCGCGGGCGACAATCTCTGGAAGATCGCGGATAAGTATTACGGCAACGGCTGTATTACGGCAACGGCTCGAAGAACGATGTCATCTTCGAAGCGAGCAAGCCGATGCTGAAAAGCCCGGACAAGATTTATCCGGGACAGGTATTGCGGATTCCGGCGGCAAGCTGAATCTGCCCATCGAAATGCGAGTCTCGGCTCGCGTTTTTCGTTTGCGCCGTGTTCTTCTCTTCAGTTTCAGTAAGTGTCGAAGATGCGCTGCAGGTCCGTCGCATCCGATGTGAGCCCGAGCATCAGCAGCACGCGCGCCTTGTACGGATTGAGCGTGCCCGCACTGATGGTGCCGAGCGCATCGTCCGATGCCGCGCCGTTGCGCATCACATGTCCCGATCCGACCCGAGACGCACGCACTACCGCGACGCCCTGCTTCACCGCATCGCTCAATGCCACGGTGAGGTTCGCATGCATCGAGCCGTTGCCCGTGCCTGCGACGACGATGCCCTTCACGCCCGCCTTCACGAACGCATCGACCGCGATGCGCGACACGCCCGCATGACTCGCGACGACTTCGACAACGGGATAGGCATCGACCACGGCAAATTTGCTCGCGGTCGTATGAGGACGCGTCACGCTGCGCTGAAACTCGACGCGGCCGTCCTGCACGAAACCGAGCACGCCGACTTCGGGCGACTGAAACGCGCCGACCGCATAGGTGCTGGTCTTGGTCACGTCGCGCGCGCTGTGGATTTGATTGTTGAAGGCGACGAGCACACCCTGCCCGCGCGCGTATTCGGATGCGGCCACCGTCACCGCGTTCAGCAGGTTGAGCGGTCCGTCGGCGGATAGCGCGGTCGACGGCCGCATCGCCGCGATCAGCACGACGGGCTTTGCGGACTTGACCGTCAGGTGCAGGAAGTACGCGGTCTCTTCGAGCGTGTCCGTGCCATGCGTGATGACGACGCCATCGATATCGTCCTGTGCGAGCAAGGCGTCGACGCGCCGCGCGAGCGTCGTCCACAACTCGGCGCTCATGTCCTTGCTGTCGATGCTCGCGATCTGTTCCGCGTGAATGCGCGCGACCGCGCCGAGCGCGGGCACCGCATCGAGCAGCTTGTCGACGCCGACGACACCCGCCTTGTAACCAGCCGTTTTGGATGCATCGCCCGCTTGTCCGGCAATGGTGCCGCCCGTTGCGAGGACGGCGATGCAAGGAAAAGAGGAAGTATTCATGCCGGCGATTGTAAATCAGCCGGCATGCATCTCGACGACGTGTGACGGACCTGCGAGCGTCAGGCCACTTCGCGCAATTGCGCGGCGATCTGCGCTTCGTTCAATTGCAGCGCGAACATCTCGATCAGCCGGTACGCATACGAACGTAGGAAGGTGCCCTTGCGCAGACCGACGCGCGTCGTGCTCGCTTCGAACAGATGCTGCGTGTCGAGCGCGACGAGTTCGCTGTCGCGTTTCGCGTCGTAGGCCATCGCCGCGACAAGGCTGATGCCCATGCCCATGCCGAGTTCGACGTAGGTCTTGATCACGTCGGCGTCGATCGCGGTCAGCAAGATATCGGGAATCACGCCGGCATCCGCGAAAGCCTGGTCGATATGCGAGCGTCCAGTGAAGTCGTTGTCATAGGTGACGATCGAGAATTCCGCGATCTGATCCAGCGTGATGTTCTCGCGACCGACAAGCAATTCCTTGGCGGTCTGCTCGTTGCCGCCCGGCTTGTGCTGCGCGTACGCCCACGCTGCCAGATAGTTCCAGCGCGCGCCGCCCGAGGTCTTCGGGTTCGGCGTACGATCGACACGCCCGGCTTGATCAGGTCTTCCCAGTCCTTGATGTGCTTCGGATTGCCCTGCGCACCAGGAACACGATGGTCGACGTGTACGGCGATGCGTTGTCCGGCAGGCGCTTTTGCCAGTCGGTACCAACGATGCCCTTTTGCGCGAACGCGTCGATGTCATAGGCGAGTGCGAGCGTCACGACGTCGGCCTGAGGCCGTCGAGCACCGCGCGCGCCTGACCGCCGGAGCCGCCGTGCGACTGTTTGAAGGTGACGGTCTCGCCGGTTTCGGCCTTTCACTTTTTGGCGAAGGCCTGGTTGAAGTCCTGATACAGCTCGCAACAGCTCGCGCGTGGGATCGTAGAACACGTTCAGAAACTACGTGTCCGCGTGCGCCTGCGACACCTCCCCGAAGCTCGCCGCCGCAATAGTCGCCGCCGCCAACAGACGTCGCGCGCCCCGGCCCAATCCCTGTTTGATGCTTTGCATTCCCCGTTCTCCGTCTTATCGAATTGACGGAATCAGTCTAACGATGTCTCTATATGAATTAAAATAATCGTTTCTCACTTTTTATATCTGAAACTGCTAAGAAGCTTATTCTCGTGCGCGGATTGGCGATTTCCCGTCCGGCGCCGCAAAGAGACGGCTGGCGCCCCGAACTTAAAGTAAAGCTTGAAAAGCGCGAAATACTGTATAAAAATACAGTAAACTGTCCATCCATACAGTACGCAGTACGTCCTTTCGTAGGCGGGGGCCTGAGCCAGTGACCATCAAGAACAGCAAACTCACCGCGCGGCAGCAGCAGGTGTTCGAACTCATCCAGCGCGCCATCGACCGTACGGGCTTTCCGCCCACGCGCGCCGAGATTGCGGCGGAACTCGGCTTCAGCTCGGCCAACTCCGCAGAAGAGCATCTGCGCGCGCTGGCGCGCAAGAGCGTGATCGAACTGGCGGCGGGTTCGTCGCGCGGCATTCGCCTCGCCGGCGACTTCGCGCGTGCCGAAGACGTGCAGCATCAGATGACGCTGCCGCATCCGAGCATCATGCAGTTGTCGCTGCCGCTCGTCGAGCGCATCGCGGCAGGCAGCCCGATCCTGGCGCAAGAGCACATCTCCCAGCTTATACCTGCGACCCGGCGCTCTTTTCGAGCAAGCCGGACTATCTGCTGAAGGTGCGCGGTCTGTCGATGCGCGACGCCGGCATCCTGGACGGTGACCTGCTCGCCGTCCAGAAGCACACCGAGGCGAAGGACGGTCAGATCATGGTCGCGCGTCTGGGCGACGACGTGACCGTCAAGCGCTGGAAGCGGCATCGCGACGGCGTGGAACTCATCGCGGAGAACCCGGACTACGAGAATATCTTCGTGCGCTCGGGCAGCGCGGAATTCGCGCTGGAAGGCATTGCGGTTGGGCTAATTCGTTCGGGCGAATTCTGAGGCCGGACAGGCGGCGGGGCGAATCCGTGTGCGATTCGTCGCAAAACTTTCTCGCCGCCTCGTTGGGCTGAGACAGAAAATGTCCCGGTCGTAACGCACTATCGCCTTACCGGCCGCCTCCCGGAAATCTCGCCGAGGCACTTCCCGTTCGCGGCGTGCCGCGGTGCGTCCTATCGTCTGGAGAGTCATCATAGAACGTTTTGCCCGTTTGCTGCCCTTTCGCCAATTCGACCGTCTGCGTCATCTGCGCACGCTAATCGCTTGCGGCGCGGCACGCCCGGAAACCACGCCCGATCTCTTCGACGACATGCCCGCGCTGCCGTCGCGTTAGCCCGCTTTCGCGCGTGTGTCGCTCAACAGCGCCCTCAACAGCGCCATTCATGCCGAGGCGGAACAACGCGCACCGGTGCGCGTCTATCGCGGCGAAACGCGCGTGATTCTGGTCGGCAAGATCGACGAAGTGTCACGGATGATCAACCGCTGCATCGACGCAGAACGCGCGGGCATCCGCGGCAGCGTGCTGGCCTGAACGCCGGCGGCGGACGGTTTCCTAAGCTTCGGCACGCATAACGGCGCCTGATCGGGATTTATCGCGGCTGCGGGCGGTCCACTCTGTTTGATTCCAATCTGTTTGATATTTGCAGATAGGCCCGCTTTCCGTATGTCCAGCACTTCCAGTATGTCCCGCATGTCCCGCACCACGCGAACCGTCGCCGTCACACTCGTCGTGCTGGCGCTCGTCGCCGCCATCGGCTTCGTGTATGCGTCGCCCTATATCGCGTTGAATCGCGTCAAACGCGCAGCCGATGCGCGCGACGCGCAGACCGTCAACCAATACGTCGATTTCCCCGCGCTACGCGCGAGTCTCAAGGAGCAGGTCGCGGCGCTGTTGACGCGCCGCGTCGATATCCAGAAAAGTGGCAATCCGCTTGCGATCATCGGTACGATGATCGGCGCCGCGCTGGTCGGCCCGCTGGTGGATGCCTACGCGACCCCGGCCGGCGTCGCCGCAATTTTGAACGGCATTCCACCGCGCGGCGATCCGGGCGAAAAGCCACCCGAACCGCCAGCCGAAGCGCCCGCTCAAACGACCCGCGAAACTGCGCCGCAACAGCCGCCGCAGACGACCGCCGGATACCGCAACTTCGACACCTTCGTCGTCAGCTACCGGCACGGTGCCGGCGACGCACGCTATTCGGCCATTTTTCGCCGTTACGGCCTGATCCACTGGAAGCTCGTCGCAGTGGACTCGAACAGCTGACGCGGCAAAGCATGCGCACTCGCGTCCGGCACGATCAGGCGCCCGCCTCCGCCTTGACCGGCTTCGCTTCGTAGGCGGCTTCGTCTTCCGCTTCCTCGGCTTCGCCCGCCTGACACACGGCGACGAGGATGCTGCACTTGACGCGATCGAGCAGCGGCGTATTGCCCGCGCCAATCCACCAGCGCGACAGGCCGCTGCGGCAGCGATGCCCGACCACCACGAGATCGACCTTCAGCGAATCCGCGAGGTTCGCGATTTCATCGATCGGATGCCCGAACGCAAAGTGCCCCTGCGCCTGCAATCCGCGCTCGCGCAGCCATTCGACGCCTTCTTCGAGAATATCGTGCGCGGCATCCTCGAAACGTCCGCACGCCATGTCGGTCAGCAATCCGGCGCTCTGCGCGATACTCGAACGCATATCGACCACGGCCAGCACATGCGTTTCCGCGTTCAGATCCAGCGCCAGATTCGCGCCCTGACGCAGCGCCTTGCGGCCCTCCCGCGAACCGTCGTAGCACAGCAGGATTTTTCGGTAGCTACCCATCATGATCTCCCTGCCGCTCTTTCCATTCGCGGCGATACAGGTCCGTCTCAACATGCGCTTACGTCGTTGGAAATCGCACAGCGCAATTCATGATCGTGTGTCGTCCCGATCGTGGCAACGATGGAAAACGCTAACCGCGCGAGAGCACCGACATTCTGCTTAGCGTGCATCGTGCCAGAACGCGCAGAGGCTTGTCGCACAAGGCTTTGCCGGGCATCGTCGAAAACCCTCGGCACGCTTTCGACACGCGCGTGCCGCCAGCAGTGGCACGGCAGCGCCGCCTTGGTGCATTGGATTACACTAGCCCGTTGGATTTCCTGAGCGAATCGAATGCATGACTGATCAAACTTTGCAGACGCAATCGCCGGCGCACGACGCGCGATCGCCGCTTCCCGCCATCGAATTCGATGACGTCAGAAAGTACTACGGCACGAAGCGCGTCGTCGACGGACTGTCCTTCGACGTGCGGCCCGGCGAATGCTTCGGCCTGCTCGGACCGAACGGCGCGGGCAAGACGACCACGCTCAAGATGCTGCTCGGCATCACCTCGCCGGACAGCGGCACGATTCGCCTCGTCGGCGAGCCGGTGCCCGCGCGGGCGCGCTTCGCCCGGCAGCGCGTGGGCGTCGTGCCGCAGTTCGACAATCTCGATCCCGACTTCACGGTCCGCGAAAACCTGACCGTATTCGGCCGCTACTTCGGCATCGCGGGCGCGCGCATGGAGGCGCTCGTACCATCGCTGCTCGAATTCGCGCGTCTGGAGAGCAAAGCGAATGCGCGCGTCGGCGAACTGTCGGGCGGCATGAAACGGCGTCTCACGCTCGCGCGCGCTCTCGTCAACGATCCCGACGTGCTCGTGATGGACGAGCCGACCACCGGTCTCGATCCGCAGGCGCGGCATCTGATCTGGGAACGGCTGCGGCAACTGCTTCAGCGCGGCAAGACGATCCTGCTGACGACGCACTTCATGGAAGAAGCCGAGCGCCTGTGCGACCGCCTGTGCGTGATCGAGGAAGGCCGCAAGATCGCCGAAGGCCTGCCGCGCGAGATGATCAAATCGGTGATCGGCTCGGATGTGATCGAAATCTTCGGGCCGGACCCGCAGGCACTGGCGGCGGAACTCGAGTCGTATGCGCAGCGCATCGAGATCAGCGGCGAGACGCTCTTTTGCTACGTCGACGATCCGCAGGCCGTGCATGCGCGCGTGAAGGGCCGCGCGGACGTGCGCTATCTGCATCGTCCGGCGAATCTCGAAGATGTGTTTCTGCGTCTGACTGGACGCGAAATGGTGGACTAAAGCATGAACACGTTCAATCAATCGCGCACCGACGCGAAACGCGCGCGCAGCGCAGACGCCGATCAGCAAAACTTCACGCCGCTCTCGACCGCGCTGCCCGCCAACGCGACGCACTGGATGTCAGTATGGCGGCGCAATTATCTGGTGTGGAAGAAGCTCGCGATCGCGTCGATGATCGGCAATCTCGCCGATCCGATGATCTACCTGTTCGGCCTCGGGCTCGGTCTCGGCCTGATGGTCGGGCATGTGGAAGGCGTGTCGTATATCGCCTTTCTCGCGGCGGGCACGACCGCGTCGAGCGTGATGATGTCGTCGAGTTTCGAGGCGATGTATTCGGGCTTCTCGCGCATGCATGTGCAGCGCACCTGGGAAGCGATCATGCATACGCCGCTCACGCTTGGCGACATCGTGCTCGGCGAGATCATCTGGGCTATGAGCAAGTCCGTGCTGTCGGGCATCGCGATCATGATCGTCGCGGGCGCGCTCGGCTATGCAAGTTTTCCGTCGATGCTGATCGCCATTCCAGTGATCGTGCTGACAGGCCTCGCCTTCGCGAGCACGGCGATGGTCGTCACCGCGCTCGCGCCGAGCTACGACTTCTTCATGTTCTATCAGACGCTCGCGCTGACGCCGATGCTCTTGCTCTCCGGCGTGTTTTTCCCCGTCATGCAGTTGCCGGAAATCGCGCGCCACGTCACGCAGGTGCTGCCGCTCTATCACGCGGTCGAACTGATCCGGCCCGCGATGCTCAGCCGCCCACTCGACGGCTATGTCCTGCACGCCGCCGTGCTGATCGCCTATTCGGTCGTGCCGTTCCTGCTGTGCGCGTGGCTGTTCCGCCGCCGCATGATGAAATGAAAAACGGCGATGGACCTGCGCGGTCCATCGCCGTTGGTTTCGCAGATATGCGCGTTACTTGACGCCGAACTCCTTGTGCCCGCCGAAGCCGAAGCGCATCGCCGACAGCACCTGCGCCGGCACCGCCTCCTCGATCGCCGCCTCGATGGTCCAGCGCCCTTCGCCGCTGTCCGCGACCTCGGTCGAAAAGCGGTCGAGCGAGCCGTCGGTCGCGAGCGCGTCCGCCGTCAGATCGAGCAGCCACGACGATACGACGCTGCCGCGACGCCAGACTTCCGCGACATCGGCGAGATCGAGTTCGTAGCGCTCGGTTTCCGGCAGGTCCTTCGAGTCCTTGTGCTTCAGGATATGGAAGCCTTCGGCGTACGCCTGCATCAGCTCGTACTCGATGCCGTTGTGCACCATCTTCACGAAGTGTCCGGAACCGACCGGGCCGCAATACACGCAATACATATAGCCGTTCTCGACACGGGTATCGCGGCCTTCGCGCCCGGGCGTGAGCGGAATGTCGCCGCGTCCCGGCGCGAGTGTCGCGAGAATCGGATCGATGCGGCGGACCACCGCCTCGTCGCCGCCGATCATCATGCAGTAGCCGCGCTCCAGTCCCCAGATGCCGCCGGACGTGCCGACATCGACGTATGGACGCCCAGCTCCCTGAAACACGCCGCGCGGCGGATGTCGTCCTTGTAGAAGCTGTTGCCGCCGTCGATCACCCGTCGTCCTTGCCGAGCAGTCTCGACAGATCGTCGAGCGTATCCTCGGTGATCTTGCCTGCTGGCAGCATCAGCCAGACAATGTGCGCGGCACGTCGAGCGTCGCGATGAGATCGACGAGATCCTTCGCGCCGGCCGCGCCTTCGCTCGCGAGCGCCTCGGTCGCCTGCGGCGCGTGATCATAGACGACGCACTGATGGCCGCCGCGCATCAGCCGGCGTCCGATATTGCCGCCCATTCGTCCCAGTCCTACGATGCCGATCTGCATGGTGTCCACTCCTTGGGGCTGGATTGCACGCGCGCGATCTGTTTCTTCGCTTCGTCGTAGACGTGTTCCGGCGTGAAGCCGAACTTCGTTTTGAGCGACTTCAGCGGCGCGGACGCCCCGAAGGTGTGCATGACGATGGTCGAACCGAAGCGTCCGACATAGCGGTCCCAGCCGAGCGTCGCCGCCTGTTCGACCGCCACGCGCGCGTGCACGTCGGGCGGCAGCACGGAGTCCTTGTAGGCCTGATCCTGCTTCTCGAAGATGTCCCACGACGGCATCGACACGACACGCGCCGCGATGCCTTCGCTCTTGAGCTTCTCGAAGGTCTCGATGCATAGCGACACTTCGCTGCCCGTGCCGAGCAGGATGACCTCGGGCTTCTTGCTGCCATCGGCATCGGCGAGCACATAGGCGCCGCGCCGCGTGCCTTCCGCCGATGCGTACTTGGTGCGATCGAAGGTCGGCAACGGCTGGCGCGTCAGCACGATGCACGACGGCTCCTTGTTGTGCGACAGCGCGACACGCCATGCTTCGCCGACTTCGTTGGCATCGGTGGGACGCAGCGTGCATAGACCCGGCACCGCGCGCAGCGACGCGAGCTGCTCGATCGGCTGGTGCGTCGGACCGTCCTCGCCGACGCCGATGGAATCGTGCGTGAACACGTAGATCACCGGCACTCCCATGATCGCCGACAGGCGGATCGGCGGCTTCATGTAGTCGCTGAAGATCAGGAAGGTCGATCCGTAACGCAGATCGGACAGCGCGAGGCCGTTGCAGACCGCGCCCATGCCGTGCTCGCGAATGCCGAAGTGCAGATTGCGGCCCGCGTAGTTGTCGTGTTCGAAGCTGCCCGCGCCCTCGAACTTGAGATTGGTCTTCGTCGACGGCGACAGGTCCGCCGCGCCGCCGATCAGCCAGGGAATGCGCTGCGCGATCGCATTGAGCACCTTGCCCGACGATTCGCGCGTCGCGATGTCTTTCGGGTCGGCATCGAAGGTCGGAATCGCGCTTTCCCAGCCTTCCGGAAGCTTGTGTTCGAGCATCTGCGTCGCTTCCTTCGCGAGCACGGCGTTCGACTGTTCGTAAGCCTTGAAGCGTTCGACCCATTCGGCATGCGCCTTCTTGCCGCGCGCGCCCATGCCGTCGGCGAAATGCTGCATGATGCCGTCCGGGACGTAGAACTGCTTGTCTTCCGGCCAGCCGTAGAACTTTTTCGCGGCCTTCACTTCGTCCTCGCCGAGCGCTTCGCCGTGCGCGGCCGCGGTGTTTTGCTTGTTCGGCGCGCCCCAGCCGATGATGCTCTTGACCACGATCAGCGTCGGCTTCTCGGTCTGCGCCTTCGCTTCGTTGAAGGCGGCTTCGAGCGCGTCGGTGTCGTTGGCGTCGTCGACGTGCAGCGTGTGCCAGTTGTAGCCTTTGAAGCACGCTTCCACGTCGTCGCTGTAGGCGAGTTCGGTGTGGCCTTCGATGGTGATGGTGTTGCTGTCGTAGATCCAGATCAGGTTCGACAGCTTCAGATGCCCGGCGAGCGACACCGCTTCGTGCGAAACGCCTTCCATCAGGTCGCCGTCGCCGCACAGCGCGTAGACGCGGTAATCGAACAGCGTGTCGCCAGGCTTGTTGAAGTGCGCTTCCTTCCAGCGCGCGCCCATCGCCATGCCGACGCTGTTGCCGAGGCCCTACCCGAGCGGGCCGGTCGTCGTTTCGACACCGGTCGTCATGCGAAATTCCGGGTGCCCGGGCGTCTTGCTTTCCATCTGGCGGAAATTCTCGATGTCCTGTAGCGAAACGGCGGGCTTGCCGGTCGGCTTGCCTTGTTCGTCGACTTCCTTGACGCCCGCCAGATGCAGCAGCAAATAGAGCAGCATCGACGCATGCCCGACCGACAGCACGAAGCGGTCGCGATTGGGCCAGAGCGGCGAGTCGGGATCGTAGCGCAGATGGTTCTGCCAAAGTATGATGGAATGCGACCGGCGCGAGCGCCATCGGCGTGCCGGGGTGGCCGGAATTGGCCTTCGCACGGCGTCCATCGACAGCATGCGGATGGTGTCGATCGCCAGGCGATCGAGATCTTTCGTTTGAGACATGAGCGACGACTCCTTGCGAAGAGCCCGCTGCGGCGAGAGGCGCCACAGCGGGCAACCAGGACCATCGAGCAAGTGGGATGCCTCGAATGCGGCACCGCACCGCGAACGATGCGAGTGGCGAATGAAGCGAGGCGTGCGTCCGCTATGTGGGACGCGCGGATGCCGTAGCGGCGAGCGAAGTGCAGACTTCTTTCGGCCGCGAACATGCATGCTGACACATTCGCGGAACGAGCATGGCAAAGCGTAACAAACTCCCGTGCGGACAGCGGAATTTGCCGCGCGCGATGACGCGCCGCAGCGCTCAGGGCGCCGGATTCGGCTGCCGTTCGTGCAGCGCTTCGATCTCCGCGAGGATTTCCTCGGATAGATCGATGTTCACCGTGTCGACGTTCTCCTTCAGTTGCGCCATCGTCGTCGCGCCGATCAGCGTGCTGGTAGTGAACGGCCGCGTATTGACGAAGGCGAGCGCGAGCTGCGTCGGCGTGAGGCCGTGCCGCTTCGCGAGTTCGCGTAAGTGCTGATCGCGGCGACCGCCTGCGGCTTGCTGTAGGCTGAAAACGCTCGAACAGCGTGATGCGCGCGCCGGCGGGACGCGCGCCGCCTTCGTACTTGCCCGACAGCCAGCCGAACACGAGCGACGAATAGGCGAGCAGCCCGACGCCTTCCTTGTGCGTGAACTCCGACAGGCCAAGTTCGTACGTGCGATTCACGAGGCTGTACGGATTCTGAATACTGACGATCTTCGGCAAGCCCGCTTTTTCGGCCGCGCGCAGAAACTGCGCGACACTCCAGGGCGTTTCGTTCGAGACGCCAACATGGCGGATCTTTCCGGCCTTCACCAGTTCGCCGAGCGCCGACAGCGTTTCCTCGATGGGCACGGTGTACTCGTCGTCGAGATACAGATAGGCGCCGCGGCCGAAGGTCATCGTGCTGCGGTCCAGTCAGTGCAGTTGATACAGATCGACGTAATCGGGTTGCAGGCATTGCAGGCTGGTATCGATCGCTTGGAACAGGTTCTTGCGGTCGAACTGATTGCTCACGCCGCGAATATGACGCGGATTGTGCGGCTGACGCACGGGCCCGGCGATCTTCGTCGCGAACACGATATCCGCGCGCTTGCCCGGATGCTTCGCGAGCCATGTGCCGATTTACTGTTCGGTGTGGCCCTGGGTTTCCGGACGCGGCGGCACCGGATACATTTCGGCGGCGTCGATCAGATTCACGCCGGCGGCGAGCGCGTAGTCTATCTGCTCGTGCGCTTCGCTCTCGGTATTCTGCTCGCCCCAGGTCATGGTGCCGAAACCGATCAGGCTGACGTCGATACCCGAATCGCCCAGTTTCCGAAACTTCATCGTTCAATTCCCTCTTGTTTGGTGGGGGTGCTTGCGGTTGAGCCGGTGCGCTGTTTTAGCTTTGTTTGCAGTTCGTCGGCGCTTTGTAGGAATCGCCAGCGCCGTGCGCCGCGGCAAGCGCAAAAACTACCATAGGCGCAGAAGACGTGCTATCGCCGCTAGAATGGCAAGCATGGCAAGCCTCGCCGGAAGCACGCCCGGCGCCCTCTCCGGAGACTCATCGATGTCGTCGCACAAGGGTTCATCGCTGATCGTCACGCTCGTCGCAGCGACCTTCTTCATGGAAAACCTCGACGGCACGATCATCGCGACGGCGCTGCCGCAAATGGCGCACTCCTTCGGTGTGCATCCGGCGGACCATGAGTCTCGGCATCACCGCCCATTTGCTGACGCTCGCGGTCTTCATCCCGATCTCCGGCTGGGCCGCCGACCGCTTCGGCCTGCGCACCGTGTTCGGCAGCGCGATCGCGGTGTTCACGGCGGCGAGCATGCTGTGCGCGACGACGTCCACCCTGCCCGCGTTCGCCGCGGCGCGCGTGTTGCAGGGCATCGGCGGCGCGATGATGGTGCTGGTCGGGCGCCTCGCCGTACTGCGCGCGACGCCGAAAGACGACCTGATGCGCGCCATCGTGATCATCACTTGGCCCGGACTCGTCGCGCCGGTGATCGGACCGCCGCTTGGCGGCTTCATCACGACATACTCGCCGTGGCGCTGGATCTTCTATCTGAACGTGCCGCTCGGCATCGCGGGTCTCTTGCTGACCTGGCGGTATATCGACAATGTCCGCGAGGACGCCGCGCGCCGTTTCGATCTCGCGGGTTTCGCGCTGTGCGGGCTCGCCTGCACGACCCTGCTCTATGCGATGGAACTGGTAGGACGCAGCGACGCCGACTGGACGATCGTCGGTGCGCTCGTCTTCGTCGGCGTGGCCGCGAGCCTCACCGCGTGGCGGCATCTGCGGCGCGCGCATCAGCCGGTCGTCGATCTGTCCGCGCTCAAGGTGAAGACCTTTACCGTGGCGATGGGCGGCGGTTCGCTGTTTCGCATCGCGATCAGCGCCGCGCCGTTTCTGTTGCCGCTGATGTTCCAGGTCGGCTTCGGCATGAACGCCTTCGACTCCGGCTTGCTGACGCTCGCCGTGTTCGCCGGCAATCTGTCGATGAAACTCGTCACCACGCTGGTGATGCGGCGCTTCGACTTTCGGCCCGTGTTGATCGTCAACGGCGTGCTCGCCGCGCTGCCGCTCGCCGCGATAAGCCTGCTCACGCCGACGACGCCGGTGTTCGTCATCGCGGCCGTGCTGTTCGCGAGCGGCCTGTCGCGCTCGCTGCAGTTCACCGCACTCAATACGCTCAGTTTCGCGGAAGTCCCGAAAACGCAGATGAGCGGCGCATCGACGAATGGCTTCACGGCCACGATGCGCATTCGATCGGACCGGAAGATTTCAGCATTGCGTTTCTGATCGTCGCGCTGATCAGGCTGATCGGCGTCGTCGATCTCTTCAGCCTCGCGCGCGATGCCGGCGCGCTGGTGTCGGGGCACGGCAAAACGAAACCGTAAAGTCGAACGATCGGATGCGCGGCATGCTCAGGTTACGGCGCGCGCCGCCGTTATCCGGTGCATGAACTCACATAGCCTCGATTCGATCGCCGCCCTGAGCGAAGCGGTCGCCGCCATCCGCCATGTGCGCGGCCTCAAGAACCCGAACGACCTGCCCTCCGGCACGCCCGAATGGAAAGCCGCGAGCGATGCATTCGCCGACGATTTCCTGCGCGCGCTCGACGGCGAACCGACCGTGCGCGCGTGGTGGGTGCTCTGAGCGAAGCAGGCGCGCCCTTCGTCGTTTGAGACGCGTGTAATGCGAATGTCGCCTTCGGTAATTTCTGGATGACCGCGGGCACGCAACTTCCCCAAACTGCCCGATCGCGAGTCAAGTTTTGCTATTTGCGTGAACGTTTGCCCCCCGACTATCAAGTCGCTGGCGGCCCCGCCGACAACTCGCCTATCGAGATCATTCAAATCGGGGGTTGCCAGTGAAGTGGGCAATGACTTTTCTCGCCGGTGTCGCAGTGCTGGCCGTGACCGGCTGCGCGCAGATGCCTGCGCAAACCAGTGCGGCGCAGACCGTCAGGACGCCGGCCGAGAACGGGCGTGATTAGCTTCGAGATTCCCGCCGATGCGCTCGGCGCGCATGACCCGCAACTCTCGGCGGTGCTCGCCAAGGCGGGCGCGCTGGCCGCCGCTCAGAAACAGCCGACGACCATTCTCGTGACGGCGCTGGCGCAGGACTTTCCATATATCAATCAGGCGATCTGGAAAAGCGTGCCGGCGAAACACACCGTCAAGCTGAGTCTCGAGAATCTGACCGCGAGCGCGTGCCAGCCGTACAGCGTGTCGATCAAGCCGACGCAGGGAGGCTGAACGAATGCGTACTCTTCTCTTCACCGCTGCCGCGATGTTCGTGTCGACGTCCGCGCTGGCCGGTCCAATGGATGTCAGCGCGCCCGCGTCGGTCCAGACGCTCGCTTCGCTCGGTTCCGTAGCGCAAAAGGTGTATCCGCCGCTGCCGACGCTCGCGATGCTGCCGCCGTCGGGCGGTGACGACGAGGTGCCCGCGTCGAAATCGACCGCGAAGAAAGGCAAGAAGGTTCGCCACGCGGTCGCCGATTGCATGCAATGGCCCGGAACCGCGCCTCGTCGCCTCCGACGATTCGCGCATTTATCTGAAAGACGTCGATGCGCGCCTCGATGCCGCGCTCGCCCGCTAACCCCTAGTCGAGAAGGAGCCCGTTCATGTCGCATTCGATGCGAGTCTTGCTGCGCTGCCTGGTCGCGGTTTACGCGGCGCTTGGCTTGTCCGCGGCGTCGGCATCGGCGCTCGCCGACGACGACTGCTTCGAGCAGGCCGGCGCGTACCAGAGCGTCAATCCGCTGGTGCTGCGCGCGGTGGCGTGGCGCGAATCCAGGGGCAATGCCGGCGCGATCAACCGCAACAGCAACGGTTCGATCGATATCGGCCAGTTGCAGATCAATTCGATCCACTTCCCCGATCTCGCGCGGCACGGCATTCCGCACCGCGCGCTGACGGATCCGTGCGTGAACGTGTTCGTCGCCGCGTGGCTGCTGAAGCAAAAGATGGTGAAGTACGGCAATATGTGGGGGGGCGATCGGCGCGTATCACTCGGAATCGCTGAAGCGCCGCGATGCGTATGCGCGGAGCATTCAGAAGATCTTGGTGAGCTGGGGGAGTTGCAGCCGGCGATGTAAGTGGGGTTGCTCTTCTCGCTCAAACGACCGGCAAATCCTCCAGCGATTTTTCGATTTGTCCGTCCTGTGCGCGCGCCTCGATGCCAACATGCCCGTTGGCATAGGGCAGCACCGTGACCTTAGGTCCTAGAAACGTGCGTCCGCCGAGCGTGAAAAGCGTGCGCACTTCCTTGCCGTGCTTGATGGCCTCGACGACCTGTTGCACGTCGACGATGGTCGTTGGCACGGCCCAGTCGTTGGTCGATGGCTCAAAACTTCCCCAGCGCACGCTCGTCACGCGGTCGTTGACCCAGCGCACGCCGTCGATCGCCAAAATCGCCATAGCTGCCTCCGTTGCCGTCGTTTGGGGAACGAAAAGAGTAGCACGTCTGCGAAGGTCCGAATTCCGGCCGGCTTCCGGTAAAATCGCAAATTCGTCGCAAATTCAACCAGCTAGCTGCCGTTCGCCATGTCACCCGCCATATCACCTGATTCGAAGATCAGTCCCCGCCGTGTCTCCGTCGCGCCCATGATGGATTGGACCGATCGTCACTGCCGTTCGCTGCATCGACTGGTGTCGCGGCATACGTGGCTGTACACGGAGATGGTCACGACCGGCGCGCTGCTGTATGGCGACGTGGCACGTCATTTAGCCTTCACGCCTGCCGAGGCGCCTGTCGCGCTGCAACTCGGCGGCAGCGAGCCGCACGATCTCGCCAGGAGCGCGAAGCTCGGCGAGCAGTGGGGCTACGACGAAATCAATCTGAATTGCGGCTGCCCGTCCGAGCGCGTGCAGCGCGGCGCGTTCGGCGCATGCCTGATGAAAGAGCCGGTGCTCGTCGCGGATTGCGTGAAGGCCATGCGCAATGCGGTGTCGATTCCGGTGACGGTCAAGCATCGTATCGGCGTGGATGCGGTCGAGGATTACGCTTTCGTTCGCGATTTCGTCGGCACGGTCGCGGAGGCGGGTTGCGAGGTGTTCATCGGCCATGCGCGCAACGCGATTCTGAAAGGCCTGAGCCCGAAGGAAAATCGCGAGATTCCGCCGTTGAAGTATGACTACGCGTATCGCTTGAAGCGCGACTTCCCGCATCTGGAGATCTCGATCAACGGCGGCATCAAGACGCTCGACGAAGTCGAGATGCATCTGCAGCACGTCGACGGCGTGATGCTCGGCCGCGAGGCGTATCACAATCCCTACGTGCTGGCGGGCATGGATGCGCGCTTCTATGGCGCGTCGACGCCGGTGCCGTCGCGCGAAGAGATCGAGGCGGGCCTGATCACGTATGCCGCCGATGAACTCGCGCGCGGCACATATCTCGGTGCGATCACGCGTCATGCGCTCGGGCTGTATCGCGGTGTCGCGGGTGCGCGCGGATGGCGCCGCATCCTGTCCGACAGCAGGCAACTCGCAAAGGGCGACCTAAGCATCTTCGACACGGCGCGCGAGCAGCTTCGCGACGCGATGGAACCGGTCGAGTCGTAACGACGCGGTTCTAAACGGCCTGGACATGCAATCGAAAAAGAATGCTCGAAAGCACTAGGCAAGCGCAATTTTAGTTCGTATAATCTCATTTTTTCGTTGGGCTGGTCTTCCAAGGCTAGCGTGGCGAAGCAGGTAGTTCAGTGGTGGCTGTAGCTCAGTTGGTAGAGTCCAGGATTGTGATTCCTGTCGTCGTGGGTTCGAGTCCCATCAGCCACCCCACAGAATTGCAGCAAAAAGCCCGGTCGATTTGACCGGGCTTTTTGTTTTTACGATGCCGAGAATCGACGTCGTCCACATGAGTCATTCATTCGCGCTCACGTATTTCTTACCAGCGCCGTCGTTGCATCGCCCCGCGCCCACGCGACAAGGCGCATTTCCTGCGTCCCCTCTCCACGGTCGCCGCAAACGGCGCCTTTCCACGAACGAGAAGGTCACATGGCATCGTCGAACGAAGGCAAGCTCAAGGCATTGTGCAGACTGCGGAGCAGGCGGGAGGCTTCGTATGGGTTCTCGCGCTCGTCGATTTCGAGTCGCGCGAGTTGAAGCGCGCCATGGTGTCGGAAGAAAACTTCGCCACGGCCGATGCCGCGCGCGATGCCGGCAACGAACGCCTGCAAGGCATGTCGAACGACCGCTGAACACGCCCATCGCGGGCCGCAAAAGCCCATGCATTGCGAACACGCCGCGCGGCCTCGCCTAGCGGAGAAAAGCTCATGAAAAAGCATCTGATCGGCGCAGCCGCCATGCTCTGCGCCGCACTGTCGTCACAAGCGCAAACTTCGAAACCGGACGGCGGCGCGTCGATGGTCAAGCCGCCGGGCACACCCGGCGCACCCTCGGCCGATGCCGCCCGCCCGAACAATCCCGACAACATGCCCGTCAAGCGCCCGGACAAGCCGCTCACCGGCGATCGCATGCTGCATCACAGTCCGGCGAGCGACGCAATCGCGAAGTAACGGCTTGACGTGCGATCCCCGCGAAAAGCCGACGAACCCCGTCCGGATGGCCATCCGACGCCACCTATAATGGCATAATGGCGCTCGTCGCGATCATCGGAGAAAGCCGCGGTTCCGTCCGCAAGCGGTTTAGCCAATGCAAAAAGTCATACTGCCGTTCGTTTCTGGTTTTCTTGCCGCACTGTTCTTCAGGGAATCGACCTACGCGCTCCTGCACGCGGCAGGACTCGTCGATCCGGCCGGCTTCTCCACCGCGCCGTTCCTTCCCCTCGGTATTCCGGAATTCATCGCCAACGCGCTGTGGAGCGCCGTGTTCGGCGTCCTGCTGGCGTGGCTGCTGCGCGTGAGCCCCGAGCATCGCGCGCCGTGGATCGGCTCGCTCGTGTTCGGCGGCATCGTACTGACGGCGGTAAGCACGTTCGTCATCGATCCCGCGCGCGGCATCTGGCCGAGCGGCAACATGCTGCCGCGCCTCGCGCCGAGCTTCATCGCCAATGCGATCTGGGGCTGGGGCACGCTCGTTTTCATCCGCGCGTTCATGGCAGGCAGCGAAGCAGAATAGCAAGGAAGCGGCTCGCCCGTCAGGCCGAGTCGCTGCAACACACAATCAGTCCTTCAGCAAACGAAGCGGATGCGTCGCCGGCGTCCACGCGCTTTCGAACATGCGCTCGACGTCGCGCGCATTCACCTCTTCCGCGCGCGCGATCTTCCATTGCGGCTGATTGTCCTTGTAGACGATGCGCGCGCGTATGCCTTCCACCACATCGCCTCGTTCGAAGGTCGAGCGCGTGAGATCGAGATCGCGCCGCAAGGTCTCGGCCATCGTCGAGAACTTCGCGCGGTCGACCTGCTGCAACGACACGTCGACCGACAAGGGCGAGCGCTCGCGCAGCTCAGCGGCCGTGCGCATTGCCCATTCGCTGGTGTCGCCTTCGAGCGAGGCGAGAATCGCCGCGCCGTTGCCGCTCGCGAAGTGCTTGTCGATCAGCGTGCGCGCCTGCGCAAACTCGCAGCGGTCGAGAATCGGCGCAACCTTGAACTTCTGCGTCTCGCGTTCGATGTAGTCGACGATATCCACGCCGTCCAGAAAGCGCTGATGCCGCAGGCCTTCGATCAAACCGGGCAGCGCGCCGTCGTCGAGGTAGGCATCGGCCATGCGCGCATAGAGCGCGTCGGAGGCGGACATGCTCGCACCGGTCGCCGCGAGATAGCGGCCGATCGCGCCCGGCGCGCGCGCGAGGAACCAGCTCACGCCGACGTCCGGGAACAGCCCGATACGCGTCTCGGGCATCGCCATTTTGGTTGACTGCATGACGATGCGCAGGCCGCCCGTATGATGCGCGCCCTGCGAAATGCCTATGCCACCGCCCATCACGACGCCGTTCATCACCGCGATATACGGCTTCGGATACGTGAAGATGGTGTGATTGACCTTGTATTCGTCGGTGAAAAACGCGTCGATCGCGTCGCGGTTGNCTGTAGACGACTACGGTGCGGATCGCATGATCGTGGCGCCAGTTGCGCAATGCATTGCNCCGATGCCGTTGGCGGTGTCGATACGGATGTCTTCAGTGGTCATCGTGTTGGAGTGTCAGGTCGTTTCGCTGATCCGGTTCGGCGGACCATCGTGCTCGAGCGTCGAACCATGCATCGCAACGGACGTGTTCTGTCATGCCTCTCGACATTCGCTTGCCGCTGCGAAGTCATGCCGGTCATTGTCGGTATCGACGTTTTTTTAAGTCAAACGCGAAATCGATACCGGCCCGTGCGTGCGCGCTCAGACGATCATCTTGCCATCGTCCGCGGGTTCGTGCGTGACGCGGCCGAGCGGCTCGTCCGACTCGTGCATCATCACCGACGCGAACACGATACATAACGACAGGACGAGCACGCCGAGCGCGGCCCAGATGAGCCACAAGGCATTGGATTCCACGATCGAATGCAAAAAGGACTGAAGCATGGCGACCCCGCGCAATTTTTAATTTTTATAATGGTTGCCCGATCAGGCGGGACAAGTCGAGCAAAGAGTATGCCGAGCGAATGGCATCGCGGGCAGCTGATTTGCCAGCACACCGCATAGCTGATGACGCAGCGCACGATGCAGCTCTTACATGCCTGCGTGTAAGCGCATGAGTGCTCCACGCGCGCTGCATCGCGAGACTCAGGCGAGCACGCGTCCCGGCGGGAAATGGCCGCTCTTGAGCAGCACCGGCATGCCGTTGGTGACGCGGTGACACGCAGATGCTCACGCGCGACGGCTTCGATGCACGCCCGGCCGGCATCGAAAGCGCTGATCCAACCCGCGTGGTCGAAGCGCTCGACGCCGAAATGATCTTCCAGCGCCTCGACGGAAATCACGCATGGCACGCGCCGTCCGTCGACCATCGCGGCAAATTCGACGGTCAGATTGGAATCGCGATAGCCGGGCGAATCCGGCAGGAAATCTATGTTCATGATGGTCTCTCGGCCGTGTGCGATGCTCGATGCTTACGCGAACAGCGCGCTGCACATGGATCGAACCGGCGACTATATGGTACTCGCGCCGCCGCCGCGCGGTCCAGCGCGTCTAACGCCCCTATCGCGTGCCGATCGTGCGTCAGGCCGCGAGCACGTCTTCGTCCACGTCGACGACGAACAACGAACTCGCGAGCGGATCGGCATAGTTGAAACTCGATGACGGCTCATCTCGCGCACACGCTCGCAGACGCGCTGCCGAGCCGCTTCGCCGAGAAGCGGATAATCGCGCAGCATCTGCGCATCGAACCGGTAATGCACGCCCATGCGACATTGCCGGGATGATTCGCCACGCCACCCGTGCGCCAGCTGACGAACAGCGCGGACGTCGCATCGAAACCGACTTCGGCGATGTCCGCGCTGCTCGGGAACAAATATCGGCGAGACCGTTCGCAACGTCGTACCGTCGTACAGTACGGCATGCCGAAGATGAACGGGGCGCATCACGTCGAGCCCGATGCACGCAGCAATCGATCGTATACTCGTGTATACTTTCGCGCCGACTCTTCGACATAGGCGAGCGCCTCGCGTTCGGTCGCGAAGCGCCGCTCCGGTCCGAGATCCACCAGCGCTTCGAAGCGATGCACGTCGTCCGGCCCGCCCTGTGCGAGGCTGACGGAGCCGACGTAGATCGACGCGTCGCTGCCGTCTTCGCCGTTCACCGCGTCGTGCGCCTGCACGAGCCGCGCCGAAGCGCTGATGTAATAGCCGCGATACGGTCCCGATACTCGTTCCGCCATGTTCGTGTCCTCCGCTTGTGATGTACATCAACATCATCGGTCTGACTCGGTATTGCATGCGCCCATGGCAATTCCAACCGATCGCCGATCCGTAAGGCGCGCGATTCGGAAATTNCGCCATACGGACCTGATGTCGCGCCGGTCGCGCTTGCGAGCCACGGGTCTATCTTGCGCGACCGGTACTTACGCGGCGCGTAAGGCGCGTGTGGGACAATGCGCAACTTCAAAAGGCATGCCGGCGATTGGAAACGGCATGCCGCACTCAACAGGTAAGGTCGAAGATGAAGCAAACGAATCGGCTCGCGCGCCCTGGCGCATCGAAGCCCTTACGCGCGGTACGCGGCGCGTGTCATGTCATGGCTGCGCTCGCCGTCGCGAGTCTCGCCGCGTGCGCGTCGTCGAACGAAGCGTCGCTCATCAACCTGCCCGACGGGCAGACCGGTTACGCCATCAATTGCAGCGGCGCGGATGCCGGATCGAGTTGGGGAAGCTGCTATGTCCTCGCGGGCAGAAAATGCGGCGCGACTGGCTACGACATCGTCTCGAAGGACAACGAGGAAGGCGGCCCGACAGGCGGCAACATCACCAACGTCGTATCGGCGAACGTCAAGAACCGCTCGATGATCGTGCGCTGCAAGTAGTGACGCACATCGCGCGGATGAACGTATCCGCGCGATTCAATACGCGCTCATCTTCGAGAACGCATTGAGCACCACGACGCCCACGACGATCAATGCCATCCCGAGCACGGCGGGCAAGTCCGGCGTCTGCTTGAAGAGCAGCGTCGCGACGAACATGATCAGCACGATCCCCGCGCCCGACTACACCGCATAGACGAGGCCGACCGGCAGCGTGCGCAATGTCAGCGACAACAGGTAGAACAACAGCCCGTATCCGGCCACGACGATGACCGAGGGAAGCGCGCGTGAAGCCGTCGGATGCGCGCAGCGCCGAGGTCGCGACGACTTCCGCGACGATCGCGATGGCGAACAGCAAGCAGATAAGCGGTGGAACTCATCGGTGATCTCGTCCGCACTCAGGAACGCGCGAGCGACAGCGCGCCGAAGTCCGCGCCGAGCACGGCACACAAGGCCTCGCCGACCAGTTGATGATCGTCTCGCTGCGCGAGTCCCGAGACGGTGACCGCACCGATGACGCCGCCATGCGCAATGCGCAACGGAAAGCCGCCGTCATGCGATGCGTAGGCGGCCGGATCGAGCGCGTACTTGTCGGCGAGCGTGGCGTTCGCCTGCTGAAGACTTAGGCCGATCGCATACGAGCTGCGATGAAAATGCTCGACCGTATTGGCCTTGCGTTCGGCCCATTGCACATTGCTCGGCGACGTGCCGTCGAGCGCGACATGAAAGAACGTGCGTCCCGCCGCGCGAATATCGATGACGATGGCCGCATCGGAGGCGAGCGCCATCTCGCGCAACTACGTGCCGGTTTGCCATGCCTCGTCGGCGCCGAAGCGCGGAAAAACGAACGTGTGTTCCTGATGCGCGATGGTCTACAAATCGTGTGCGATATCCATGAGCCGCGTGCCCTTTCGTTTGAAGTCGAATGAGAGTGTGACATGCGCACGCAGGGATCGAGCCCGCGACGCGCGCCGAAAACCCGTTCAAAAACGACGCGCGCGATCGTCTCCGTACGCGCGTAAGAAAGCAAAAAGCCCGGTGCGATGGACCGGGCTTTCTTCATGTTGGGTGACGGATGCAAACGTCGCTTTTTCAAGGCTACTTTCAAGCGTTGGTTGCGGGGGTAGGATTTGAACCTACGACCTTCGGGTTATGAGCTAGACGAGCTGCCAGACTGTGCTTCACTCCGCGTCCGTCGAAGAAAAGATTATAAGTGATCGTGCATGCCGGCGCAATGCCCTCTTCGCTTTTTCCATGGATGCGGCGTACAAGAACGCATCGACATGCGCTGCGTGGTCTCGATGGCCATGGCGTACGGCCAGCGCGTCGCGGCACGCGTGGCATAATCGCCCACTCAGTCGTGGCCTGACTCCTGATGAAAGCGTGAAACGCGCATGCATCGATTGCAGCGAAGCGTGATGAAAAGAACCGGCGGGCTCGCGGCGCTGTTCGCGATCCTGCTGCTTTCGTTCGCGTCGCTCGCATCGCAATTGTTCGCGCATCAGCGCATCGATGCGACGCTCGCGTCGCTATGCGCATCGGGATCGCATGACGGCTCGCACGAACGCGCCGCGCACGATGCGCTCTCTCACCTTCAGGCCTGCGGTTATTGCGAACTCGTCGCGCATGCGCCGGCGCCGCTGGTCACGCCGCACGGTCTCATCGGCCACGTCGTAACGCGCGGCGCCTTCGTCGAAGCGTTCGAAACCGATGCACCGCGCATCGTCTCGCGCACATCCGCGCAGCCGCGCGCCCCGCCGCGCGCGGCCTGATCTTCGCCGCATCCGCCATTCACGACACACCGCTCGCCGCCGCAAGTCGCGAGCGAACCAGGCATGGAAATCATGAACAAGAGAACACTCGCATCGCGTGGCGCGCAAGCCGTCGCGCTGCTCGTCGTCGCGCAAATCGCCTTTGCGCACGCTATTCCGAAGATCCAGCAACCCGGACCGGGCGCGACTGTCGCCGCACCGAAAGAAGTCGAGATCGAGTTCACCGAATCGCTCGAACCGACCTTCAGTTCGATGTACGTGACCACCGAAGCCGGCACGCAAGTCACGACGCACAAATCGACCATCGATCTCGACGACAAGAAGCACATGCGCGTCGCGTTGCCGGACCTGCAACCAGGCGGCGTCTATACGGTGCAATGGAAAGCGTTCGCGGCAGACGGGCATCGCACGCAAGGTCACTACAACTTCACGGTCAAGTGAGTCACGCAATGAAGACAACCGCAGTTCTCCTGGGGGCGCTCGCTTGCGCATCGTTCGCCTCGCTGTCGCAGGCCGCCACGCTCGAAGCGAGCGATTGCTGGATTCGCGCGATGCCGCCGAATATGCTGTCATCCGGTTATTTCAAGGTGTCGAACAGCGGCGACACGCCCGCGACGCTCACGAACGCCGATGCGCCCGCCTTCGGCATGACGATGATGCACAAGTCCGAAACCAAGGGCAGCACCGCGACGATGTCGCATGTCGAAACCGTCGACGTGCCCGCGCACGGCACGCTGCAATTCGCGCCGAAGGGCTATCACCTGATGCTCGAGCAGCCGTCGAAGCCCTTGCAGGTCGGCTCGACCATCCCGCTGTCGCTGAGCTTTGCCGACAAGACCACGCTGAAAGTGAACTGTGCGGTGAAGTCCGCATCGACGGTCGGCAACTGACGCGCACGACACGCGAGCCGCAAAGAAAAAGCGCGCCGGTTTCTCATCGAAACCGGCGCGCTTCGTTTTGGGCGCAGATTAGACGCGTAGCGATCAGTAGACGCGTAGCGATCAGGGCTTATTTGTCCATGATCTGCTTGCGCTCGTCGGTCGTGATTTGCGGCACCGGCGGCGCCTGCATGCCCGCGGGACCGACCCCGCCCATCGTCGTTGCATCGCCGGCCATCGGGTTCGTGTTGTCGAAGCCGATGCTCGCGACGAAGCCCGCGCCCGGCGTGCGATCCGCATAGAACAGTTCGCCGTCGACGGTCGTGATACCGTCGGGCCTGTCCATCTGCTGCTGCGGAATGCCGCGCAGCGCGCGTCCCATGTACTCGACCCAGATCGACAACGCGAGCTGCGCGCCGAACTCGCGCCTGCCGAGCGTCTTCGGCTGGTCATAGCCCATCCACGCCACTGCGACGAGCTGCTTCTGATAGCCGGCGAACCAGCCGTCCTTCGCGTCGTTGGTCGTGCCGGTCTTGCCTTGCAGGTCGCTGCGCTTGAGCACGTTGGTGCCCGAGCCGGTGCCCTGCGTCGCGACCGTATGCAGCAGGCTGTTCATGATGTACGCGTTGCGCGGTTCGAGCGTCTGCGGCGCATTCTTGCCCGCAGTGAGCGGATCGGCGCGCGACATGACGGTGCCGCGTGCATCGTCGATTTCCGCGATCAGATACGGATTGATGTGATATCCGCCGTTCGCGAACACCGAATACGCGCCGCTCAACTGCAAGGGCGTACGAGACCCGCGCCGAGCGCGAGCGGCAGATAAGGCGGCGTCTTGTCCTTGTCGAAGCCGAAGTTCTTCGTGACGAAGTCCTGCGCGTACTGCGTGCCGATATACGACAGGATGCGGATCGACACCAGGTTCTTCGACTTCTGCAAGCCGGTGCGCATCGACATCGGGCCGTCAGGCTGATCGTCGTCCTTCGGCTCCCATGCGTCTCCGCCCGGACCCGAGGGCGGGAAATACAGCGGCGCATCGTTGATGATCGTTGCCGGCCCGAGTCCCTTGTCGAGTGCCGCCGAATAGATGAACAGCTTGAAGCTCGATCCCGGCTGACGCCACGCCTGCATGACGTGATTGAACTTGTTCTTGTTGAAGTCGAAGCCGCCGACGAGCGCACGGATCGCGCCGTCCTGCGGCACCATCGACACGAGCGCGCCTTCGACCTGCGGCAACTGCATGATCTGCCAGTTTTCCTTCGCGTCCTTCGTCAGACGGACGATCGAGCCGGGCTTGATGGCGAGCGCCTTCGATGCGTTGCTCCACAGCGCGGCCGCGACGAAGCGCAGGCCTTCGCCGGAAATCGTCGCCGTGTTGCCGCCGACGAACTGCGCGGTGACCTGCTTCGGGCTCGTGGCAGTCACGNCGTTGCCTTCCGGCCCGCGATATCCGTGACGGCGCTCGTAGTCCATCACGCCCTTGTACGCGGCGTCCTGATCGGCGAAATCGATCGTCGTGGTGACGGTCAGACCGCGCGTGTAGGCCTCTTCCTTGTACTGCGCGTACATCATCTGCCGCACCATTTCCGCGACGTATTCGGCATGCACGCCGTATTCGGTGTCGCCGGAGCGCGTATGGATCTCTTCGGCGACCGCCTGCGTGTACTGATCGCGCGTGATGAAGTTCAGATCCAGCATGCGCTTGAGGATGTACTGCTGGCGCACCTTCGCACGCTTCGGATTGACGACCGGGTTATACGCCGACGGCGCTTTGGGCAACCCGGCGAGCATCGCGGCTTCGGCGAGCGTGATGTCCTTCAGGTCCTTGCCGAAGTAGACGCGCGCCGCCGCCGAGAAGCCGTAGGCGCGCTCGCCGATAGATCTGATTCATGTACAGCTCGAGAATCTGATCCTTGGTCAGCGCGCGTTCGATCTTGTAGGCGAGCAGCATTTCATAGACCTTGCGCGTGTAAGTCTTTTCGCTCGACAGGAAGAAGTTGCGCGCGACCTGCATGGTGATCGTGCTCGCGCCCTGCGATGCGCCGCCGTGCATCAGATCGGTCACGCCCGCGCGCAGGATGCCGACGAAGTCGACGCCGCCGTGATCGTAGAAACGGTAATCCTCGATCGCGAGGACCGCTTTCTTCATCTGGTCGGGAATGTCCTGGAAGCGCACGAGGCTGCGCCTTTCCTCGCCGAATTCGCCGATCAGCACATGATCGGCTGTATAGACGCGCAGCGGCACCTTCGGCCGGTAGTCGATCAGCGCATCGAGCAACGGCAGGTTCGGCTGCATTACGACGAGCGCATAACCGACGATCAGCGCGCCGACGACGACGCCGACGGCGGCCAGTCCGCCGAGCCACATGGCAATGCGCGCGAGCGCGGAGCGTTTGCCCGGGCCACCGCCGTTGCGGCCTCCGCCGCCGTTGCCGCCGTCGCGGCCGCCACCCGAGTCCTTGCGTGAGTCGTTCCAGCGGGGTTCGCAATCGTGTCGCGATGAATGGGCAGAGTCGGGTCGTTTGATAATAGGCATGAGTTGAATCGTTCGGCGCGCGTATGACGCGCGCTGTGCCGCGCTTGCCGCTTCGCGTTCGGGCGTACTCGAATGCGTCGGGCATAGACGGGACGGCGAATGTGCGAGGCCGGTCTCGACCGCGGGTAACGAGATATTTTAAAGAATTCGTGTGAAGCCCTACAAAACGACGCCCGTTTTTTGTAAGTAGAGCATACGCACCGCGCGCGACCCACCCCTCACTAGCGGGGATAGAGGCCGATCGCGCCTCGCAGGTTACCCACAGAAATTGTTGAGAGCCTTGTGGACAACCGTATGAGAAAATACGCGCGCCGAATTCTCCGGCTGATCGCATAGGAGCATGCGACCTTTCCCGCATCAGCGCCGACGCGAAACAGATATGATGGATGCATCGTTTTTTGCAGGTTTTCGGGCGTGCGGATCGAACCTGTTGCAGTACCGTCGTGCCGTGTTGCCGTGCCGTCGTTTATCCCGTAACGAGATTCGCAGCGTCCTCAGGTTTGCAATCGCCTTACTGCTTGTGATCCGCTCATGTCGGCCAAACCCAGCGAACGCATCGTCGTTTTCGTGACCCCCCGCGCAGAAACTCGCCATCAGCAAGACGGCGGACGATATGGGCATCAGCGTGAGCGAACTCATGCGGCGCGCGGTGCTGAACTTCAACGCGACGAGCGAGCAGATCAAGGCCGCGGGCATCGTCGAACGCCTGCGTGCGCCCAAGGCACCCGACCCGCTCGATCTCGCGCTGAAGAGCGTGGCCGCGAAGGCTGCCGCGCGCGAAGCCCGCGAGGCTGCCGCGCAAGCCACGCGAAACGCGAGTCGCACGACCGCACGCGCGCAGGATCCCGGCATCGCCGACGACAAACTCGCGGACAACAGCGAGACCGGTTTGGACGCAGACGCACCGCTTTCCGGACGCGAACGCTCCTGAAGACTCTGTCGCCGCGGCCTGCGCGCATGCCGCGCCGTTACACTCCTTAACGCTGTTTTAAGCTGCGGTGTGCTCTAATGCATGGGGTAAACTTGGCGTCTTCAACACGTCATTCGACGCTTGCAATCTCGCGCTGTCCGCCTCACATTCGGCTCGCGCACATGCATGCCGCGGTCTTCCATCCAAGGAGAAATACATGTCGCTTTTCGATTCCATCTCGCGCACGGTCAAGGGCCTGCTCAACGACGCGGCCGACACCATGCAGGACCCGTCGCGCGACGCGCGCCAGATCGTGCGCGAACTCGACGACAGCATCGCGAAAGCGGAAAACGCGCTGATCGAGATCGAGGCTCAGGTCGCGACGCAACAAAGCAAGCGCGACGCCGCGGGCGAAAAAGCCCGCAAATACGGCGAAGGCGCCAAACGCGCGCTGCAATCCGGCGACGAAGGTCTGGCCCGCGAAGCCCTGGCCGCGCAGGCCAACGCCGAAACCGAACGTGACGCGCTCGCCGCCGAACTGCAGACGCTCGAACCATCGGTCGAGCATCTCAAGCAGCAGATCAACGACATGCGCCAGCGCCGCAACGATTTGAACGGGCGCTCGAACATTCTTCAGGCCAAGCAGCAAATCTCGCAGGCGAAGGACGTCGCGGCGAGCGCGCTCGGCGGCATCGGCG
>JAQFVI010000395.1 GCA_029439495.1 Caballeronia sp. BR6202001590007 | reverse complement strand
GTTCGCCTGCGTACATGTTGCCGAAAAGCCGCATGCCGAGCGAAACCGTCTTGGCGACGAACTCGATGATGTTCAGCGCGAGATTCGGGATCCACAGCAGCGGATGCGCGCCGAACGGAGCGGACAACAGCTCGTGCACGAAGCCGCCTGCGCCCTTGATCTTGAAGTTGTAGTAGATCATCAGCACGAACACGCCCAGCGCGATGCCGATGGTGCCGTTGAGGTCGGCCGTCGGAACGATGCGATGGTGGGGAAGCGCGCCTTCGAGACCTAGCCAGCCGATCACGCGGCCGGGCAGATCCACGGGGATGAAGTCGAGCGAGTTCATCAGGGCGACCCAGATGAACACGGTGAGTGCGAGCGGAGCGATGAAGAGGCGGCTGCTGTGGATCATCGATTTGGATTGATCCTCGACCATTTCGACGAGCATCTCGATGGCGCACTGGAAGCGGCCCGGCACGCCGGACGTCGCCTTGCGCGCGGCAAGACCGAGAATGACGATGGTCAGAAGACCGCATACGATCGACCAGAACAGCGTGTCGAGATTCCAGATATGGATGTCGAAGATCGACGTCTGCGTATGCGTGGAAAGATTCTGCAAGTGGTGCGCAATGTACTCGGACGGATCCAGAGCATGTGTTCCTTCGCTAGCTGCCATATCGTTAAAGCCACCCAAATTGTCAAAAACCTTTCGTTGCCCGCTGCTACCGAGTCGGCGCTTCGCGTCGCGGCTTCGGGCGTCGGGCCCGTGCGCGGGTCATCCACCGCGCTTTATCCTGATGCTACTTGCGGGCTACGCGGCCCGCACTTACCTGAGACGTCATGTGGGGCTTGACGTCGGGCCATCAGCGCAAGGCCATGGCAACCCAGTAAGCCTTGAGAGCAACGATGTACGTGACGAGCAGCGGCAACCACAGCGCGCTCTTGTACCAGTAGGCGATCGCCACGAACATAGCAATCGTCGCTCCCATTTTGAGCGTCTCGCCGATCATCCAGCTCATGATCGTCTCCGCGCCGCTCTTCGCCTTGAGCCGTGCAGCGAACATCGCGCTCGGCAGCCAGCAGATCGCTCCTCCCAGGAAGGCGGACAGCGCAGCATCTCCCGGCGGCTTGTAGAACAGCCACCACAGCAGTGTCGCACCCAGGGACAAAACCATTTGCGCAGCCACGACCTTGAGCGGCGTAACCCGCGATGGACGACTCACTTAGGGGCCAAACAGCTTTTCTGCCTGATCCCGCATAAGCGGAACGATATTGGGAACGATATTGTTATCTTGCGCCTCGGCATTCCACGAGTCGCCCGACGAATCGTGCCGCTGGTTTACGGAAGCATGAAGCGCGTCGGACTGCTTGTTCTGCCCGCTCTGCGGCGCTCGATCTTGCTCTCGCACCGTCTTCAAACCTTTGACCCAGAGTCCATGAAATCACCGTGCGCTTTCGAGGTAGCCTAGCTGATAAATCCGGGTAATTGTAAGCGATTGTTGTCGGAGATTCAATAGTTTAGGCGTGTCAAAAACCAAGCGGACGAACCTTGAAATTTGATCTCAAAAGGGAGACTTTGCTTGCAATTGCAAGGAGATTTTCGAACGCCGGTCGAACCTTCGGTTGCCATCAAACCAGCGCCAACCGATGACCATCGCGGCAATCCAAAACGGCATCGATATCATGTGGAACGGTGCCCACATGTGCTTTTCACCAGACAAACGGACCGCGATGAGATTGGCCAGCGAGCCAATCGCGAAGCCGAATCCGCCGACGCTGACGCCGAACGCAAGCGCGCGCCAGTCCTTCGAAAACTCAGCCAACACGATCGCCGCGGGTACGTTGCTGATGCCCTGCGATAGCAGTGCGCCCGCCGCATACGCGCGCACCGGCGTACCGATGCCGAGCTGCGCGATGGCTGCGTGAATGGTCGGCAACGCTGCCGCGCTGCGCAGCACGATGAACATCAGCACGAAGATCAGCAGCAGCAGGAAATCGATCTTGAAGACGACTTCGCGGCGCCACAGCAGAAAGCCGATGGCCACGACAGCGAGTCCTGGACCGGCGTGATGCGCATCCGCGAGCGCGACGAAAATCGCGAATGCGATTACGCTGACGTCGTACAAGGTCCGGTCCACGCGATGCTCTTCGACGTCGCTCGACAGATCGAGCGGCGTGGCGCGGAACATCGCGAAGGTGACGACGCCGAGCAGCGCTATCAACGCGGCGCAAAGCGGCAGCAGCGCCCACACGAATGCGCCGAACGAGACGCCGCTCCTCTGCCAGAGAAACAGGTTCTGCGGATTGCCGAGCGGCGTAAGAATCGAACTGGCATTGACCGAGATCGCGATGACAATCACCAGCCGCTTGATCGGCAACGGCGCGAGACGATGCAGCGACAACGCGAGCGGCACGACCGCAAAAAGCGCGACGTCGTTCGTGAGCACCGTCGACAGCGCCGCCGCGAGCGCGACGAGCAGCAACGCGAGCGTGCGTTCCGAATGAATGTGATGAACGAGCCGATGCGCGGCCCACATCAGGAATCCTGATAATTCGATTGCTTTGGTCAGGATCAGCAAGCCGGCGAGCGTGAGTACCGTTTGCCAGTCGACGAGCGCGGGCAAGGTCACCCACGTAAGCGGATGCGCAATCTGAAGCACGACGAGCGCGTACACGAGAATGGCAAGAACCGGCTCTTTCGAGACGGCTCGCCACATGCGCGCGATGAAACCGGTCGATGAATGCCTGGTGTCGATTCCCGACATCAAGCCGCCGCACTCGGCGATTCGATGCTACCGCGCAACTTTGTGAGGATGCCTTCCAACGAATCGAGATTGCCGAAGTCGATTGTCACCTTGCCGCATCCGCGTCCACCGAGCTTGATCTTGACGTTAGCGGCGAGCAGGTCGGACAACTCTTCTTCCAGACGGCGCGTGTCGCGGCCTCCGTCGTTGGCGACGCTCGCCTTCTTCGCGGGTTGTTCCTTCGTCGTCTGCGCGACCAGCCGCTCGGTTTCGCGCACTGACAGTCGGTGATTCACGACCACGTTGGCCAACTGGATCTGCGTCGCGGCATCGACGGCGAGCAGCGCACGTGCGTGGCCCATGTCGAGATCGCCGGCGAGCAGCATCGTCTGAACGGGCTGAGCGAGGTTCAGGAGGCGCAGCAGATTGGATACCGCGCTGCGCGAGCGGCCGACCGATTCGGCGGCTTGCTCGTGCGTGAAACTGAACTCGTCGAGCAGGCGCTGAATGCCCTGGGCCTCTTCGAGCGGATTCAGGTCTTCGCGCTGGATGTTCTCGATCAGTGCCATCGCGGCGGCCGCCTGATCTGGCACGTTTTTCACAAGCACCGGCACTTCGTCGAGACCGGCGAGACGCGCCGCGCGAAAACGCCGTTCGCCTGCGATGATTTCGTACTGGTCGTCACCGACCGAGCGCACGAGGATCGGCTGCATCAGACCTTGCGCACGGATACTCGCGGCAAGCTCTTGCAGCGCGCCTTCGTCCATGCGCGTGCGCGGCTGATACTTGCCCGCCTGCATCTTGTCGAGCGCGAGAACGGTCGGCGTACCCTCGCCGCGCACGACTTCCGTGATGTCGACGCTGCCGCCGAGCAATGCATCCAGGCCTCGGCCCAACCCCTTCTTCTTCATCACAGCGCTCATTTCGGTGTCCTCCGTCGGCGCTCTTCGCCGCTCTCGAATGGGTTTGCTTAGTTCATTGCGAGCGCTCGCACGCGCTCGATCATTTCCGTGCCGAACTGGATGTACGCTTGCGCGCCGCGCGACGACTTGTCGAACACGACGCCCGGTAGTCCGTAGCTCGGCGCCTCGGCCAGGCGCACGTTACGCGGAATCACGACATCGAACAGCTTGCTGCCGAAGTGCTCCTTCAACTGGTCGGAGACCTGCTGCTGCAGCGTGATGCGCGGATCGAACATCACGCGCAACAGGCCGATGACCGCCAGGTCGCGGTTGAGATTCGCGTGGACCTGTTTGACCGTGTTGACCAAGTCGGAAAGACCTTCGAGCGCGAAGTATTCGCATTGCATCGGGATGATGACGCCATGTGCCGCGCACAACGCATTGAGCGTCAGCAACGACAGCGCGGGTGGGCAATCGATCAGCACGAAGTCATAGTCGTCGACTACCTCGGCGATCGCGGCGCGCAGAATTCGTTCGCGATTCTCCATCGAGACCAATTCGACTTCCGTTCCCGCCAGTTCGCGATTGGCGGGCAGTACGTCGTATTTCACGGCCTCCGGACTCACGCGCGCGTCGCGGATCGTCGCGCCGTCCACGAGCACTTCGTAGACGGTCGTCTCGCAGGCGGCCTTGTCGATGCCGCTGCCCATCGTGGCATTGCCCTGCGGATCGAGATCGATCAGCAGGACGCGCTGATCAAGCCCGGAAAGGCTCGCAGCCAGATTGACCGCCGTGGTTGTCTTTCCAACGCCGCCCTTCTGATTTGCGACGCAGAAGATTTTTGCCATCGTTTAGTGTCCTCGTTTCTTCGCTGTCAGAAGATCAGCGTGCCTGGAATGCCGGATTCGGAACCGTGCGACAGGCCGTCATAAGGGTTCGACGGTGACTTCAACTAGATGACGTTCGGCATCGAGCATCGGAACATGCAGACGCTCGAGGCCTTGCACCGTTGCGCCCGCCGGCAGGCGCGCTATTTCCGCATCGGGACGCACGCCCTTCATCGCGAGAATCCGGCCGCCGGCCGCAACTAGATGACGCGAAAGTGTAACGAAATCCGCGAGCTCTGCGAATGCGCGGGACACGATTACGTCGAATTTTTCCGAGACTTCGTGTCCCCGCCGCAGCGCTTCCACGCGTCCCGTGACAACCGACAGATTGCTCAGGCCCAGTTGAGCCTTAGCTTGCGACTGAAACGCGGTCTTTTTATGAACGATGTCGTTCAAGGTAACGCGCAGTTCCGGCAGCACAATGGCCAACACGATTCCCGGCAATCCGCCACCGGAGCCGACATCGAGCGCGGTTCGGGCGTGACGCGCGGCGACGGCAGATACGAGCACCAGCGAATCGAGGATATGCTGAATCAACATCTGCTTCGGGTCGCGAATCGCTGTGAGGTTGTACACAGAATTCCACTTGCCCAAAAGCGCGACGTAGTCCAGAAGCTTTTGCTTTTGTTCCGGCGACAACGCGACGCCGAGTTCATCGGCGCTCTTGTCGAGCATGGCGGCGAGATCCGTCATTGCACCGCCGTCGCGGAATCGGATTGTTCGCCGCCTCGCCCACGTCGCCCAAGGCCGCGTTTGAGGTGAACCATCAGCAGGGAAATCGCGGCGGGCGTGATTCCGAAAATGCGTGAAGCCTGTCCGATCGTCTCGGGACGATGCTGAATCAGCTTCTGACGCGCTTCGAAAGACAATCCGCGTATTTCGTTGTAGTCGATGCCATCCGGCAATCGAGTGTTTTCCTGAGCACCGTTGCGAACGATCTCGTCGGCCTGGCGGTCGATGTAGCCCTGATACTTCACACCAATTTCAATCTGCTCCTTGATCTGCGCGAGCAGGACGGGATCGTCGGCGATCGGTGCGTCAGGGCCGCAAGTGCCCTCCTTCAAGCCGCAGATTCCTTCGTAGGAAACGCCCGGACGACGCAGCAGCTCGGCAAGGCTGTATTCGTGATCGATCGGCTTGCCGAGAAGCGCCGTCGCTTCCTCGGCGGGCAGCGTTTTCGGATTGACCCATGTAGTGCGAAGCCGCTCTGTTTCACGTGAAACAGTGTCGCGCTTACGGCAGAACGCATCCCAGCGCGCGTCGTCGATCACGCCGATCTCCCGGCCCACTTCGGTCAAACGCATGTCGGCATTGTCCTCGCGCAGCGATAGACGATACTCGGCGCGGCTAGTGAACATCCGATATGGTTCGGAGACGCCGCGCGTGACGAGATCGTCGACGAGAACGCCTAGATAAGCTTGGTCGCGACGCGATGCCCATCCGTCCTTACCCTGGACCTGCAAGCCCGCATTGATACCAGCCAGCACGCCCTGAGCGGCGGCTTCTTCGTAGCCGGTCGTGCCGTTGATCTGCCCCGCGAAGAACAAACCGTTGATGGCCTTGGTCTCGAGCGACGTCTTCAAAGCGCGTGGATCGAAGTAGTCGTATTCGATCGCATAGCCGGGACGCAGGATGTGCGCGTGTTCCAGCCCGCGCATCGAGCGAACGAGGTCCAATTGCACGTCGAAGGGAAGGCTCGTGGAGATGCCGTTGGGATAGAACTCGTTGGTCGTCAGCCCTTCTGGCTCAAGAAAGATCTGGTGCGCTTCTTTCGAAGCAAATCGATGAATCTTGTCTTCGATCGACGGGCAGTAGCGCGGCCCAACGCCTTCGATCACGCCCGTGTACATCGGCGAACGATCGAGGCCGGAGCGGATGATATCGTGCGTCTGCGCGTTGGTATGCGTGACCCAGCACGGCACTTGGCGCGGATGCTGCTCAACCCGGCCTAAAAACGAGAAGACCGGCACTGGATCGAGGTCACCCGGCTGCTCTTCGAGCTTGGAAAAGTCGATGGTCCGTCCGTCGATACGCGGCGGCGTGCCGGTTTTCAGGCGGCCCTGCGGAAGCTTCAACTCCTTCAGGCGCGCGGAAAGCGACACCGCTGCGGGATCGCCAGCACGTCCGCCAACGTAGTTGTTCAGGCCGACGTGAATCTTGCCGTCGAGGAAGGTGCCGGCGGTCAGGACCACTGCTCGCGCTTGAAAGCTCAGTCCCACCTGGGTCACGGCCCCGACCACACGGTCGCCCTCGACCATCAGATCGTCCACGGCCTGCTGAAACAGCCATAGATTGGGCTGATTCTCCAGCCAATGGCGGATCGCCTGCTTGTAAAGTAGTCGGTCAACCTGAGCGCGAGTAGCACGCACGGCCGGGCCTTTCGACGAATTAAGAATGCGGAACTGGATACCCGATTCATCCGTCGCGGCAGCCATCGCGCCGCCGAGCGCATCGACTTCCTTGATCAGATGGCCCTTGCCGATACCGCCGATCGACGGATTGCAGCTCATCTGGCCGAGTGTCTCGATGTTATAAGTCAGCAGAAGGGTTCTGCAGCCCATTCGCGCCGATGCCAGCGCGGCCTCAGTGCCTGCGTGACCACCGCCAACGACGATCACATCGAATTCTGTGGAATAAAGCATTGAAAACACTGGAGATTTCGTATTCGAACGACACGAACCCGGAGAAAAGTATCGCTAGATTATATCGGTTTCCAACCGTCATCGAATTCGTCAGACCGACACCGACGAAAAAATGGCGTGTTTCACGTGAAACACGCCACTCGCTTGCCGAGGAGATGTCGCGTTTAGGCGACTTTCTTGGTCAAGCCTAGGTAAATTTCGATGACTTTCGGATCGTGTTGAAGCACGTCGGCCTTGCCTTCCATTGCGATTTCACCGGTCTCGAGCACGTAGCCGTAATCCGAAATCTGCAAAACAGCCCACGCATTCTGTTCGATCAGCAGTGTCGCGACCCCCGTCTGACGCAGCGCGCCGATGATATAAAAGATTTTCTTCACGATCAAAGGCGCCAACCCGAGACTAGGTTCGTCGAGCATCAGCAATTGCGGCTTGCCCATCAACGCACGCCCAACGGCCAGCATCTGCTGCTCACCACCTGAAAGCGTGCCCGCCGCCTGCTTGCGCCATTCCTTCAGACGCGGAAAAGCTCGAACACATGATCGAGTCGGTCGAGGAAGTTTCGCTCCCCTGCCCGCTTGTGACGATACGCGCCAAGCACCAGGTTGTCTTCGACCGCCATCGTGGCAAACAACTCGCGCTTTTCCGGAACCAGGCACATTCCACGTGAAACGCGCTTTTCGATCGCCAGCCCCGATACTTCCTCGCCCAGATAACGAACGCTTCCCTTCGCATGTCCGGTCGTCGGAAACGCGCCCATGATCGCGTTCAACAGCGTCGATTTCCCCGTGCCGTTTGGACCATCACCGACACGATCTGTCCCGCTTCCACGGTCAACTTTCCGCCGTGAAACGCTTCGACCTTTCCGTACAGCACCGAGAGGTCATCCACCTGCAAAATCGCCGCCATCACTCCACCCTGCCTAGATAAGCTTCGAGAACCGCCGGATCCTTCTATACATCTGTCGGCAGACCTTCCGCGATCTTCGTCCCGAATTCCATCACGACCAGCCGGTCCGTTAGGTTCATCACGAAATCCATGTCGTGTTCGACCAGCAAAATGCTCATGCCTTCGTCCCGCAGCTTACGGATCAGATCGGCCAGTTGCAGCTTCTCCTGATAACGCAGGCCAGCGGCCGGCTCATCCAGCAGGAGCAAGGTCGGATCGCAGTAGAGCGCCCGCACGATTTCAAGAATGCGCTGCTGACCGAGCGCCAGACTGTCTGCTTCGCTGTACAAGTGCTTCTCCAGACCCACGCGCGCGATTTGCCGCGCCGCCTCTGACATCAACCGTGCCTCTTCGGTCGCGTTGAGCCGGACGATGCTGCGCCAAACCCCCGTGCTGCCACGCAGATGCGCGCCGATCGCAACGTTCTCCAACACCGTCATGCCCGGCAGCATCTTGACGTGCTGAAACATGCGTCCGATGCCGCGCTTCACGATCTGGCGAGAAATCAGTTTGTCGATGCGCGTGCCGTTGAAACTGATCGCCCCACTCGTGGCCTGAAGCACGCCGGTCACGAGATTGAAGGTTGTGGACTTGCCTGCGCCGTTCGGCCTGATCAGACCGATGATCTCGCCGGCTTTGACATCGAAGCTGACGTCGTTGACAGCCACGAGCCCGCCGAACTGCTTGCGCGCCTTCTCGACGATCAGCAGCGGCGAACTCTTCGCCGGTTTGCTGCGCTGCGGCAAGGCCTCATGATGATTGGGCACATGCGCCCGCGGACCACGCGGAAACAAGCGAGCCACGAACGGCCACACGCCCTGCCGCGCGTACTGCAGCAACAACACCATCACGATGCCGAACACGATGATCTCAAAGTTGCCATTGGCTCCGATCAGCTTCGGCAGCAGCGTCTGCAGATAGTCCTGCAGAACAGTGAGGATCGTCGCACCCAGAATCGCACCCCAGACATGCGACACGCCGCCGACCACCGCCATGAACAAAAACTCGATGTCGCCGCGCTCCTGCCCGAACGGCGTCGGATTCACCGCCCTCTGCAAGTGCGCGGAAAGAAAGCCAGCACGGCCGCATAGATGAAGATGACGACGCGCATCCAGACGGTATCGACGCCCATCGCTTCGGCCATCGTTCCCCCGCCGCGCAGCGCGCGAATCGCACGGTTCGGCCGGCTATTAAGCAGGTTTTGAACAGATACGACCGCCAGCAGCACCATCGCCCAGATCAGGTAGTAGATGCTCCGTCCGAATTCCAGCTGCCAGCCGAACAGGTTGAGCACGGGAATGCCGTTGATGCCGTCGTACTTCCCGAGCAGTTCCATGTTGCCGAACAGATAGAACAGCGAAAGTCTCCACGCGATTGTGCCGAGCGGCAGAAAGCGGCCGGACAGACGCATCGTGATGAGATCGAGCAACAAGGCGATCAACGCGGTCAGCACGACGCCCCGCGATCAGCGCCAGCCAAGGCGGGCGACATCGCGTATTGCGTCGTGAGGAACGCAGTCGCATACGCGCCGACGCCGACGAACGCAGCCTGCCCGAAGCTCGTCATCCCGCCGATGCCCGTCAGCAACACGAGCCCGATGGCCACGATCGAATACAGGCCAATGTAGTTCAGCAGCGTGATCCAGTACTCCGGCACGGCGAGTGCGCCCGGCAGAACCGGCAAGGCGAAGACGATCAGCAGGAAGATCCAGAAAAATCGATGACGTTGCAGGAATTTCATCGCCATTACTCCTCGTCTTCATCGGAATGCGAACTGGCGAGACTCCGCCAGAGCAGCATCGGATGATCAGCGTGAAGACAATCACCTCCTTGTAAGCGCTCGCCCAAAACAACGAATACGACTCCAGCAGTCCGACGAGAATCGAGCCGGCCGCCGCCAGCGGATAGCTCACGAACCCGCCGACGATCGCCCCGACGAAGCCCTTCAGGCCGATCAGAAAACCCGAGTCGTAGTAGATCGTCGTGATCGGCACAACGAGCACGCCGCACAGCGCGCCGAGTCCTGCGGCCAACATGAACGCGAGCCGCGCGCCGAGCCGGTTCACGGAAGTCGCGCGCAGCGCCTTGCCCGAGATGGTGCGATCGAAGTAGAAGTACAGCGCCGCGATCAGAACGACCGCCGTGCCGACGACCCACAGACTCTGTCCGGAAATCGACACGCTGCCGAAGCTGAAGGTGGCATCCGAGAAAGCGGTCGTGCGCGACCCTTCCGCGCCGAAAATCACGAGGCCCAAGCCGACCGTCGCGAAGTGGACGGCGACCGCGACGATCAGAAACAGCAGCGTGCTCGCTTCCGCGATCGGCTCATAGGCGAGCCGATACACGAACGGTCCCATCGGCACGACGATCAGCAATGTCAACGCGATCTGCGCGATCATCGGCAGCGTCTGCGCGAACACGGCCTGCGTCTGCGCCCATACCGCGACGGGGAAGATCAGATACTTGCCCGCCAGCACAGCCAGCAGACGCCCGACCTGGTGATATCGCGCAGGATGGCGCACGATGCTCGCGACTTCGGCGACGAAGCAGCCCACGCCCATCACCATCAGCAGATAGCACGTCGCCGGCAGCTTCTGCGTCTGCAGCACGACGAGCGTCAGCGCGCCATACGCGACGAACTCGCCCTGCGGGATGAAGATCACCCGCGTCACCGAAAACACGAGTACCAGCGCAAGCGCAAGCAAGGCGTAAATCGCCCCTGTGGTGATCCCGTCTTGCGCGAGAATCGCCGCTATCGAAAAGTCCGTACTTCATCTTGAAATCGTCGAATAAAAACGCGCCATGAGGCGCGTCGCCCAGCGACCGATCGGACGATCAGTCGTTCAGCAGTTTCCACTTGCCGTCGACGATCTGCACCATCACGCGCGCGCGATCGTCGAAGCCGTTATGGTCGTTGGCCGTCGTGTTCATGATGCCGTGCGACACGGGCAGACCCTTCAGATTCTCGAGCGCCGCGCGCAGACCGTCGCGGAATGCCTCGGTGCCCGGCTGACCCTTCTTGAGCGCCTCGGGAATCGCGCGCTGCAACATCTGCTCGGCGTCCCATGCGTGACCGCCGAAGGTCGACAGCGAACCCGCGCCGTTGGCCTTCTCGTAGGCATCCTTATAGACCGCCGACGATTTCTTCACCGGATTGCCTTCTGGCAATCGCTCCGTGACAAGCACCGGACCTGCCGGCAGGATCTCGCCTTCGCAATCCTTGCCGCATACGTGCAGGAAATCGTTGTTGGCGACGCCGTGCGTCTGATAGACCGCCCTTATAGCCGCGCTCCTTCAGCACCTTTGCCGGCAGCGCCGACGGCGTGCCCGCGCCCGGGATCAGCACCGCGTCGGGATTTGCGCCCATCGTCTTAAGCACTTGTCCCGTCACCGACGTGTCCGTGCGGTTGTAGCGTTCGTTGGTGACGATCTTCAACTTGTGTGCCGTGGCCGCCGCGTTGAAGACGTTGTACCAGCCGTTGCCGTAGGCATCCGCGAAACCAATGAAACCGACCGTCTTGACGCCGTGCTTTCCATGTAGCCCGCGATGGCGTCCGCCATCAGCGCATCGTTCTGCGACGTCTTGAAGACCCAAGCTTTCTTCGCGTCCATCGGCGCGATGATCGCTGCCGAGGCGGCCATCGAGATCATCGGCGTCTTGGCCGACGATGCCGCATCGATCATCGCGAGCGAGTTCGGCGTGACCGTCGAGACGATGATCGCATCGACCTTATCTTCGTCGATCAGCTTGCGCGTGTTCTGCACGGCGCGGCTGGTGCCGGAGCCATCGTCGAGCACGATGTACTGCACCGACTTACTGCCGATTTCCTTCGGCAACAGGGCGATGGTGTTTTTCTCGGGAATCCCGAGCGATGCTGCCGACCCCGTCGCCGATACCGTGACGCCGATCTTCACATCCGCGAAGGCCGGCGTGCCCCATGCCGCTGCCAGTCCCGCGACGGCCATGGCAGCCGCCTTACCCCGTAAAGCCCACTTCATTGATTGTTCGCCCCGTGAATCGTGTGCTGCCTGAAGAAACAAGCGATTTGATCGCGTTCGAATGACTGTGCAGACCTTCGATCCGATTGACCGACCAATGAGTCGGTGAATACGAAGGAAATGCAGTTTAGCGGACTAAACGCCCGCCCAGAAAGCGATTTGAAGGGGCTGTAGCATGCGCAAAACGCTTGATCCAAAAACGCTTTTGCGTCTTGAAAACGGAAGGTCGGTGATACCGTCCAGGCGAGAGCGAAAAACGGAACGGCAATTTCGGTCGGCACTTCGTGCCTTATATCATCTCCTCGTTCTCCACCTCAAAAATCTGGGTGCAACAGAACTAAGTTGGATGTTACGGGCTGTACTGTTTCGTTACAATCTAGCATTTACCCTAGTGGTGCATGAAAGCACCGCAACGGGACGCATTTGATGCAACGTTGAACGCCGTTGACCACGCGTTGCGCGATCATCCGTTTCGTTCGATATCCAAAGGAACGCGCTAGCCCTGCAGCGGTCGCACGCGCGCGACGATCTCCCCGACGATGCCGCGCCGGAACGCCAGCATGCACGCGATGAAGATCACGCCCGTCACGATAGTCACCGATTCCCCGAGCGAGTTGAACCAGCCGATGCCGGTCGCCTTCGCGAGGCCGCCGCCGATATTGCCGAGGCAGTCTTCGAGCAACACGATAATGAACGCGCCCAGCAGCGGCCCGAACATGGTAGTNCAGCGCGCCCGCGAAGCCGGCGAGCCCCGCCGACAGCACGAACGCTAGCAGCTTGTAGCGCGACGTGTCGTAGCCGAGCGAGATCACGCACGGCTCGTTCTCCTTGATTGCGACCAGCACCTGGCCGAACGGCGAATGCACGATGCGCACGATTAGCGCGAACGCGAGCAGCATCACGACGAGGACGATGTAATAGAGCATCATGTCGCTCGACAAATCGAGCACACCGAACAGCTTGCCGCGCGGCACACCCTGCAGGCCGTCCTCACCATGCGTGAACGGCGCCTGCAGAAAAACGAAGTAGACCATCTGCGCGAGCGCGAACGTGAACATCGCGAAGTAAATGCTCTGCCGCCGGATCGCGAGCAGTCCCACGACGATGCCGAGCGCCGTCGCCGCGAGCGTGCCCGCGATCACGCCGAGTTCGGGCGTGAAGGCGAACGTCTGGATCGCGTAGCCGGTCACGTAGCCGGCGGTGGCGAGGAACATCGCGTGGTCGAACGACAGCAGTCCCGTATAGCCGATCAGCAGGTTGAACGCCGCCGCGAACAGCGCGAAGCACATCACCTTCATCATGAAGACCGGATACACGCCCGCGAACGGCACGACGATCAGCCCGACAAGCAACAGCGCGTAAAGCACTTTTCTCTGCATCATTTTTCCTTGCCGAAGAGTCCGGCGGGACGCACCATCAGCACGAGCGCCATGATGACGAACACGACCGTCGCGGAGGCTTCCGGGTAAAACACGCGCGTCAGGCCCTCGACCACGCCGAGTAGCAGACCCGTGAGGATCGAGCCCATGCCGCCGATCACGACGACCGCGAACACGGTGATGATCATCGACTGGCCCATCAGCGGCGAGACCTGGATCACCGGCGCGGCGAGCACGCCCGCGAATGCCGAGAGCGCGACGCCGAAGCTGTAGGTCAGCGTGACCATCAGCGGCACGTTGACGCCGAAGGCCTCGACGAGCTTCGGGTTCTCCGTGCCCGCACACAGATACACGCCGATGCGCGTCTTCTCGATCACGAACCACGTCGCGAAGCACACGATCAGCGACGCGACCACGACCCACGCGCGGTAGTTCGGCAGAAACATGAAGCCGAGGTTGGTCGCGCCCTGAAGCAGGCCGGGAACGTCGTAAGGCTGGCCGGACGAGCCATAGATCGAACGGAACACGCCTTCGACGACGAGCGTGAGCCCGAAGGTCAGCAAAAGGCCGTAGAGATGGTCGAGCTTGTAAAGCCAGCGCAGCATCGTACGCTCGATCAACACGCCGAAGATGCCGACGATGACCGGCGCGAGGATCAGCATCGGCCAGTAAGGAATGCCGAAGTACGACGCGCCCATCCACGCGAGCATCGCGCCGAGCATGAACAGCGCGCCGTGCGCAAAGTTGATGACGTTGAGCAAGTCGAAGATCACCGCGAACCCGAGACTGAGACTGAGGATCGCGTAGAACGAGCCGTTCACGAGCCCGAGCAGAAGCTGGCTCATCATCGCGGCGAGCGGAATGCCGAAAATTTCCATTGAACTTGCCGTGAGAAACGTTTCGATGCCGATGCGCGCACGCTCGCGCGCATCGGCTACCTCAAGCGCTTATTTCCATGCCGCGCAGCGCGATTCCGCCTTCGTGCCGAACGCCTGATCGCCCAGGATCGTCGCCGTGATCTTGTAGTAATCCCACAGTTCCTTCGATTCCGACGGCTTCTTCACTTCCATCAGGTACATGTCGTGGATCATCGCGCCATCCTGATGCACGTAGCCCTTCGCGTAGAAGTCGTCGATCTTCATCTTCTTCAGTTCGGCCATGACCTTGTCGCTGTCGGTCGAACCGGCCGCCAGCACGGCCTTCAGATAAGTCGTCGTCGCCGAGTAGTCGGCCGCCTGCAGGCTGCCCGGCATCTTCTTCATCTTGTCGAAGTAGCGCTTCGCCCACGCGCGCGTCTTGTCGTCCTTGTTCCAGTACCAGCTGTCGGTCGCGACCAGATCCTGCATGGTTTCGAGGCCGAGCGAGTGGATGTCCGACAGGAAGATCAGCAGCGCGGCGATCTTCATCTGCTTGGTGATGCCGAATTCCTTCGCAGCCTTGATCGAGTTGACCGTGTCGCCGCCCGCATTGGCAAGGCCGAGCACCTGCGCCTTGGATGCCTGCGCCTGCCACAGTGTACGGCGTGCACTGCTCGTTGGTCAGGTTGTCCGCGCCCGCACCGATGTTGGTGTACGGAATCTTCTTTTCGCCCGCGACCTGATTAGTCAACAGCGCCGTCGCCGAATTGGTGCCACTGATGATCGCGTTGACGCCGTCGCGGTCGATCCATTCGCACGCGCGATGCCGCGATGTCCGCCTTATTCTGGTGATCCGTGTAGACAAGTTCGATGGGCTTGCCGTTGACCTTGCCGCCAAAGTCGGCAATCGCCATGCGGATCGCTTCGAGGCCACCTTGTCCGTCGATGTCGGCGTACAGCCCCGAGAAGTCCGTGATGAAATCGATCTTCACCGAGTTGCCGTCGGCGGCGAATGCGCTCGTGCCGAACGCCACACTCGCCGCCGCAGCCGCAAAGCACAGAATCGAGAGACGCGCGAGGGTCTTCTTTTTCATTCCAGTCTCCATGAGTTTTGATTCGATGCGGTGTTACCGGTGTTGTCCTTTCAGATGTGCTGCAGGTGCCGCCGGAAAATGTCGATCGATTACACGCCGAGCAATTCGTGAAGCACCGGCATCTTCGCTTCGAGTTCCCCCGCGCCGAAATGCTCGACGATGTTCCCGTGTTCTATCACGTAGAAGCGGTCGGCGAGCGGCACCGCGAAACGAAAATTCTGTTCGACCATCACGACGGTGTAGCCGCGCTGCTTAAGCATCAGGATCATGCGCGCGAGCGTCTGCACGATGACCGGCGCGAGCCCTTCCGAAATCTCGTTGAGCAACAGCAGATTCGCGTCGGTGCGGAGGATGCGTGCGACCGCCAGCATCTGCTGTTCGCCGCCCGACAGACGCGTGCCCTGACTCGAGCGGCGCGTTCCTTGAGATTGGGAAACATCGAATACAGCTCGTCGAGCGGCATCGCTTCCTTCGGATTGCCGATGACCGGCGGCAGCAGCAAGTTTTCCTCGCACGACAGGCTCGAGAAAATGCCGCGCTCTTCCGAGCAATAGCCGACGCCGTGATGCGCGATCCTGTGCGTCGGCAGGCCGATGGTTTCGCGTCCGCCAACGCGGATCGAGCCGGTGCGCGTGCCGGTCAGTCCCATGATTGCGCGCAAGGTGGTTGGGCGGCCGGCGCCGTTGCGCCCGAGCAATGTGACGACTTCGCCGCGATTCACCTTGAGATCGATGCCGTGCAGGATGTGCGATTCCCCGTACCACGCCTGCAGGCCGGCGATTTCGAGCGCTGGCGCGCCACTGTCCGCGCCGTTCGCCTCGTGCGAGCGGCGCGCTTCGATCGTGGTGCTCATGTGTGCGCTCCGGTGAGGGCGACGTCGGCGCTGCCCATGTAGGCTTTCATCACGAGCGGATTCTTCGAGACTTCCGCATAGTTGCCTTCGGCCAGCACTTCGCCGCGCTGAAGGACCGTGATAGTGTCGGAGATGCTGGCGATCACGTTCATGTTGTGCTCGACCATCAGAATGGTGCGGCCCGCCGATACTTTCTTGATCAACGCCGTCACACGATCGACGTCCTCGTGTCCCATGCCCTGCGTCGGTTCGTCGAGCAGCATGAGTTCGGATTCCATCGCGAGCGTGGTCGCGATTTCGAGCGCACGCTTGCGGCCGTACGCGAGTTCGACGGTGCGCGTATCCGCGAAATCGGTGAGGCCGACCTGCGTGAGCAGGTCCATCGCGCGATCGTCGAGCTGGTCGAGCGATCGCTTGCTGCGCCAGAAGTGGAACGATGTGCCGAGCTGCCGCTGCAAGCCGATGCGCACATTTTGCAGCACCGTCATGTGAGGAACACGACCGAGATCTGAAACGAGCGGATGATGCCGCGACGCGCGATATGCGCCGGGCTCTCGCGCGTGATGTCGACGCCGTTGAAGACGATCTGACCCGCCGTGAGCACGAGAAACTTCGTGAGCAGGTTGAAGCACGTCGTCTTGCCCGCGCCGTTCGGCCCGATCAGCGCGTGGATGGATCCACGGCGCACGCGCAGGTTCACGTCGTTCACGGCCGTGAAGCCTTTGAATTCCTTCGTGAGCCCTCGCGTTTTCAGAAAATGGTGTCGCCGAGAATCATGTCTCCTTCCATGGGAAGTGAGGGCGCTGGGCAAATGCGTCCGCCTGCGCTTTGTTTTTCTATCCGCGCACCCGAACGAGTCTTCATTCCGGTCTTGCCTGCTTCATGGAGCCGCCGCGCTTGTGGCGTTGCATGCCGCACAAAGTGTGCACAAGGCATGTCGAGCATCACTAGAGTCGGGGCCATTGTCACGCCATTGCCGCAATCATTGGGATTTGCACTAGGGCGCCGGCACGGCCGTCATGCACGCGAACGGGGCACGCGCGCTCGTGCAGATGAGCGTGCGTCATCTCGCTGGCGCGCTCGGCGATCGTCAGCGTCGGCGAGTTCGCATTGCCGGAAGTGATGGTCGGCATCACCGACGCATCCACGACACGCAATCCGCGCAGGCCAATCACGCGCAGGCGGCTGTCGACGACCGCGCCCGGATCGTTGTCCGTGCCCATGCGGCAGATGCCGACCGGATGAAGATGGTTGTACCGACCTTGCCAGCCGCTTCGACGAGTTTGTCCTGCGTCTGGAAGCGGATACCCGGCAGGATCTCTTCGGGCTTGTAGCACGTGAGCGCCGACTGGCTCACGATGCGGCGCGTGAGACGCAGCGAGTTCGCGGCGACTTCCTTATCTCGATCCGTGGAAAGGTAATTCGGCGCGATGAGCGGCGCCGCATGCGCATCGGGCGAAGCGATATGCACGCTGCCGCGCGAGGTCGGCCGCAGATTGCACACACGGAGGCCGGAACGCATTGAACGCATGCAGCGGCTCGCCGAACTTGTCGAGCGACAGTGGCTGAACGTGATACTCGACGTCCGAGCGCATGATCGACGCATCGTCGGGATTGGACTTCGCGAACACGCCGAGCTGCGACAGCGCCATCGACATCGGACCGCTGCGCGTGAGCGCGTATTGCAATCTGATGAAAAGCTTGCCCCACCACTTCGCGGACATGGTGTTGAGTGTGCGCACGCCATCGACCCTATAAGCCATGCGCAATTGCAGATGATCCTGCAGATTCTCGCCGACGCCGCGCAAGTCTCGCACGACGTCGATGCCGAGCCGCTGCAGTATTGCTCCATTGCCGATGCCCGACAACTCGAGTATCTGCGGCGAGTTCATCGCGCCCGCGCTCAGAATGACTTCGCTTCTCGCCTTCGTGACGAATTCAGTCTCGCCGCCGCGATATTCAACGCCGACGCATAGCGTGCCCTCGAAGACGAGACGCTGCGTATGCGCACCGGTGATGGTCGTGAAGTTCGGGCGTTTCATCGCTTCGCGCAGAAAGGCCTTCGACGCGTTCCAGCGAATGCCGCTGCGTTGATTCACGTCGAAATAACCGACGCCCGTGTTGTCGCCGCGATTGAAGTCGTCCGTCGCGGGAATGCCAGCCTGTTGCGCGGCTTCGGAGAACGTTTCGAGGATCTTCCAGTGCAGGCGCTGTTTTTCGACGCGCCATTTGCCGCCCGCGCCGTGTCATTCGTTCGCGCCGCCATAATGATCCTCGCTGCGCTTGAATACCGGCAGCACCAAATCCCACGACCAGTTCGGGTCGCCGCTGATATGCGCCCAGTCGTCGTAGTCCTCGCGCTGGCTGCGCATATAGATCATGCAGATCATGCCGTTGATCGACGAACATCCGCCGAGCACGCGCCCGCGCGGATACGACAGCGCGCGTCCGTCGAGACCCGCTTCCGTCTGCGTCTTGTAGAGCCAGTCCGTGCACGCGTTGCCGATGCAGTACAGATAGCCGACCGGAATGTGGATCCAGTGGTAATCGTCCTTGCCGCACGCTTCGAGCAGTAGCACGCTGATGTCGGGATCTTCGGTCAGGCGATTGGCCAGCACGCATCCGGCCATACCCGCGCCGACGATGATGTAGTCGAATTCGCCTTCGAGCTTGCGCACGTTCTGCTTCATCGCTGTCTCCTGCCTCTTTTATGTTTGACGGCAAGGGTACTGCGGCGCGCGCTTCGGAATCCAATGAGATATGCTCATCGTGGATATAAGACAGACTCATATCAGCGGCCAAGCCACGATGGACTACATCCTCTTGCGCGCCTTTCTCACCGTCGCCCGCGAAGGCAATCTGACGCACGCGGCGGCGCTGCGGCATGAAGTGAGCGGTACGCTGCGCATCGGCACGATTCTCGATCCGGAATTCCTGCGGCTCGGCAGCTTTCTTCAGCAACTCGTCGAAACCTATCCGCGCATCGAGACGGCGCTGCGGCGCGGCATGTCCGGCTGGGTGTTCGAACGCGTGCGATCGCGCGATTTCGACGTCGGCTATTACATCGGCGATCTGGCCGCCGACGGCTCGCGCGACGGCGAGCGCTTCCATGTCGTCAGGCTGACGCCGTATGCGTATCGCGTGCTCGCGCCCGCCGGATGGCACAACCGCGTCAACAAGAGCAAGCGCAACTGGTCCGCGCTCGCGAAGCATCCGTGGATCTGGAAGCCACCGGAATCCGCGCATAACCGCTTGTGCTGTCGCGCATCTTCCGCGAGGCGAATGCGCAGCCGACCATCGTCGCGGAAGTCGATCAGGAGCCGTCGATGCTCGATCTCGTGAAGTCGGGCGCCGGGTTTTCGCTGGTGCGCGATTCGATCACGCTCGGCGAAGCGCATGCGCACGCGCTGACCATCGTCGAAGGCGTGACGGTGCCGACGCAGCTTTCCTTCATTGCGCTCGCCGAACGCAAGGACGAACCCGCGATCGCGGCGGCGCTGAAACTGATCGATGCGCAATGGGCCGTGTAAACCCGCCCACACTCGAAGTTCGCGCGCGGGTTCAAGCGCCGTTCACACAATCTTTGTTAGTCTGGACGCCGCTTCACGTTTTCATGTCTTCATTTCCAACTGGCCGCCCAGGAACTTTCGTTCATGGCACGCAACATCGAAATCAAGGTACGCGCGCATCACTTCGATCAACTTCGCTACCGCGCGGCGGCGCTCGCGACCGAAGCGCCGCTGGTATTCCTTTTCTACGACGTGCCGACCGGGCGCCTGAAGCTGCGCCAGTTCGATGACGGCACGCCTTCCGAACTGATTTTCTATTAACGCGACGACCGCGACGGTCCGAAGGTGTCGTATTACATGCGCAGTCCGGTGACCAATCCCGAAGCGATGCACGCGTTGCTCGCGCAGGCGCTGACGACGCGCGGCATCGTGTCGAAGGAACATCATGTGTATCTGGTCGAGCGCACGCGCATCCATGTGGATCGGGTGGACGGGCTTGGGGATTTCATCGAACTGGATGGAAGTGCTGCTCGACTAGGACGACGACGAAGCCGGCGGCGAGCAGGAAGCGCACAAGATGTTCGTGAAGCTCGGCGTGGAGCCGGGCGATCTCGTACCGCTCGCGTATGTGGATCTGCTGCATCCGGTGGCGAAGGCTGCCTGAATGATTGCCTAGATGATTGCCTAAAGCGATGTGGCGGATGCGCCGGGCGCGAGGTGCGATAGCGGCAGCGGCCCGTTGCGCTTGAACGTCGTCAGCACGATGTTCGAGCGCACGCTGTCGACGCCCGGCACGCGCATCAGTTTCTTCATGACAAAGCCGGACAGCGCGTTCAGATCGGGCGCTACGATGCGCAGCAGGTAATCGGCATCACCGACCGTCGCGTGGCATTCGAGCAGTTTCAGCAGCATGTCGATCTGCTGCTGAAACTGCTCGATGATCGAATCGCCATGATGCTTCAGCTTCAGACTCGTGAACGCCGTCACGCCGAGCCCGAGCTTCTCGGGCTGCAGCACGACCCGATATCCTTCGATGACCCCGCTCGCTTCCAGCCGCTGCAGGCGCCGCCCGATCTGCGACGGCGACAACGGCACCTGTTCGCCCAATTGTTGATGCGTGGCCCGGCCGAATCGCTGCAGCACGTCGAGCAGGGCAAGGTCGAAATGATCGAGTTCCAGCATGGGGCGGATGCGCGCGCGAGTCGAAAGTGCTGCGACTTTATCGCATTCGGACGGGCAAGCTCACATTCCCGACGCACGAAAGGGACGTTTCGTGCAGAGTTTACGTTTCACTTACGGCATCCACGCGGCGAGCGCGTGCAACAGGCGTATTATGAACGATGACAACGCCGAAAAGATGCGAAACAGCCGGATTGCGGGAAAACCATCTGCTCTGGAAGGCGTCAAAAAGTCTTTCGAAAACTTACCCGTCGACTATCTTTCAGCGGTGAATCCCGTTTTTTAAGCGCCAGTAAGCTTCCCAAGCGGCGCGGGCATCGGCGTCCAGCCGTTCGGTGGGGACGTCGGACTGACGCTGTACAATCAGCAGCGCGTAGGGCTTGGATAAGGCGCTGGCCTCTTTGCAGAGACGCAGTTCGTCGCCTTCGGACGGGGAGCGGCTCCGCCAGAAATTGATGGCGGCTTCGAGTTCGCTGATCGTGATGACGGCCATGTCCAGGCAGAAAGATATTCGGTGTGCGACAGTCCGCAGCAGGCAGCAGACAGCAGGCCGCGCAACGCCGCATGAAGTAACGGTTTTATCTAGCTCGAACCCGCGCCACCGCGTCGCGTATGTCACCTGAGCATGTGACCAGCTACTCCGCCCGTTCGAGCTCGACCCATTGTACTTGAGCGATTTCATGCGAATCCTTCTGATCGAAGACGACCGCCCCATCGCGCGCGGCATTCAAAGCAGTCTCGAACAATCTGGCTTCACGGTCGACATGGTGCACGACGGCATCTTCGCGGAGCAGGCGCTCGCGCAAAACCGCCACGAGCTCGTCATCCTCGATCTCGGCCTGCCGGGCATCGACGGCATGACACTCCTGTCGCGCTTTCGCCAGAGCAACAGGCACACGCCGGTCATCATCCTTACCGCGCGCGACGAACTGCACGACCGCGTGCAGGGCCTCAACAGCGGCGCCGACGACTACATGCTCAAGCCGTTCGAGCCGCAGGAACTCGAAGCGCGCATCCGCGCCATCATGCGCCGCAGCGGTCCGCACGGCGACGTGCCGCGTCCCGAAGTGTCGCTCGACGGCTTGCGTCTGTCGGGCGTCGATCGCCGCATCTTCAACGACGAGCGTCCGCTCGAACTTTCGCCGCGCGAATTCGCGGTGCTGGAAATGCTGCTACTGCGTCACGGCCGCGTCGTCAGCAAAGCGCAGTTGCAGGATCATCTGACGCATTTCGGCGGCGATCTCGGCGATACAGCGATCGAAGTCTACGTGCACCGCGTGCGCAAGAAGCTCGAAAACACGCGCGTGGAAATCGTCACGGTGCGCGGCTTCGGCTATCTGCTCCAGGAGATTCGGCAAGCGGCGTAATGCGTCTGCCGTAGAACGTCTTGCGACTTCCCACCCGACGCGCTGGCGATCAGCGTTTCGCCCGCGAAGACTGGCTCGATCGGGCGCGATCGACGCTCACCGACACGGTGCCGCCGAGTCTGCGGCGCACGCTCCTGCGCCGCCTCGCCGCGCCGCTGTCCCTGCTCGTGCTGATGTCGGGCCTCATGGCCTACTGGCTCGCGTGGCAGTACACGCAACACGTCGTCGACCGCTCGCTCGCGGATCTCGCGACGGCCATCTCCAAGCAGATCCAGCTCGCGGGCGTCGATGCGCCCGTCACCGTTCCGCCGCTCGCGCAGGCGATGTTCTCCGATCCGGTCGAACAGCTCATCTATCGCATCAGCACCGGCGACGAAGAGATCGCGGGAGAACCGGATTTGCTGCTGTCGGGCACCGCCGTGCGGCGCATCCATTACGCCTACGTCTTCGAGACGCATTTTCAGGGCACCTTGGTGCGCGCCGCGCAGATAAGCGTGCCGCAGCCGCAAGGCAATCCGATCGTCGTCGAAGTCGCGCAGCGGGTCGGCTCGCGCTATCGCATCGCGGTGGAGTTTCTGGTCGCGATCATGATGCCGCTCTTGCTCTTGCTGCTTGCCGGCTGGGTGATCGTCTGGCGCGTGGTCAATCAGCAATTGAATCCGCTGACCAATCTGGCCGACGCGCTCAATCAGCAGACGCACATCTCGCTTGAACCGGTCGACGAAACCTTCGTGCCCGGCGAAATCCGTCCGCTGACAAGCGCGATGAACGGGCTGCTCGTGCGTCTACAGACCGCGCTCGATGCGCAGCACAAATTCATCGCGGATGCTGCGCATCAGTTGCGCACGCCGCTGACCGCCGTCAAGCTGCATGCCGAACAGGCACTGAGTTCGCGCGATCCCGCGAAGGCAGTCGAGACGGTCAAGGAACTGCGCGCGTCGGCGGATCGCGCGGTGCGGCTGTCGAATCAGTTGCTGTCGCTCACGCGCGCCGAGCCGGGCGGACAGGCCGCGCGTTTCGCGGATTTCGATTTCGCCGCGCTTGCCTTCGAAACCGGCACGGAATGGGTGCCGCGCGCGCTGGCGGCGCAAGTGGATCTCGGCTTCCAGCGCATCGACGATCCCGACAACGAGCATCCGATGATCGTGCGCGGCAATGTCGTGCTCACGCGCGAAGTGCTCGCCAATCTGATCGACAACGCGCTGAAGTACGTGCCGCCGTCGCGCGTTGAAGGCGGGCGCATCACGCTGACGGTCGACCAGTGGAAGGACGCGGACGGCCGCCGCTTCGGCGAAGTGATCGTGGAAGACAACGGTCCGGGCGTGCCGGCGGATCAGCAACCGGATCTCTTCAAGCGGTTCTTCCGCGGCGACGGACAAAGCGTGGAAGGCGGCGCGGGACTGGGGCTCGCGATCGTGCACGACATCATCGTGCTGCACGGCGGCACCGTGCATTACGAGGACGCGCCGGAAGGCGGCGCGCGCTTCATCGTGAGGATTCCGCTTAAGGGCGAGACGCTGCTCGAAGTCTAAGCGCCGGTGTCGGCCGGCGCGCGTTCACTTCTTTTTCTTCTCTTTCTCTTTCTCTTTCTTTTCCGGCTTGGCCGCGAGCATCGTGCCGCGGCACTTCTTCGCGCCGCAGCGGCATTCGTAGTCGCGCTCGAGATGCTTGGTGATGCGCCCGTCGATCACGAGGCCGTAGTCGTAATTCAGTTCCTCTTCCGGCTCGATGTCGCGCAGCGCGTGAATGAACACGCGGCCTTCGATCTCTTCCGCTTCGCAGTTCGGCACGCATGAATGATTGATGTACTTCGCGCTGTTGCCGTCGATCTTGCCGTCGATCACGCTTCCGTCGTCGAGTGCGAAGTAGAACGTGTGATTCGGTTCGTCCGGATTGTGCGGATGGCGGCGCAACGCCTCCTTCCACGAGATGCGCTCGCCCTTGTATTCCATCACCTGCTCGCCTTTGGCGATCGGCTTGACGGCAAAGACGCCCTTGCCATGCACGCCCGAACGACGAACGATGATCCTGCGTGAACTCATCGAGGAATCCTTAAAAATCGAACTGCTGTGGGGATGAAAAAATGCGGCGGCCTCGAAGGCGCCGCGTTCGTGTGTTGCCGGTCTGACGCTCAACACATTCTGCGTATCGTACACTCCCGCCGCGCGTTCGCNNNCGGCCATCGTCGTCACGCCCGTCGCTTCCTTCACGGCCTGCGCGAACGGCACCTGATAGCCCGATCCGAGCACGATTTTCTGCTGCGGTGACACGTCGATCCAGTCGACGCCGCGCTGCTTGAGTTCCGCCGCGAACGTGTTGGTGTCTTCGATGCCCCAGCCGCCTTCGACCCAGTCCGTCGCCGACACGCGCACGCCGACCGGCTTGTCGTCGGGAAAGGCGGCGCGCACGGCATCGAAGATCTCGAGCGGAAAACGCATGCGATTCTCGCGCGAACCGCCGTATTCGTCGGTGCGCCGGTTCGCGATCGGCGACAGAAACTGATGCAGCAGATAGCCATGCGCCGCATGCAGTTCGATTCCGTCGATGCCGAGGCGCGCGGCGCGCCTCGCCGACGCGACGAACGCTTCCTTCACGCGAGCAGTCCGGCCGTGTCGAGCACGAGCGGCGGCGTTTCCTCCGGCTTGTGCGCGATCTCGGACGGGCAGTGCGTCATCCATCCGCCATCGGCGACGGAAATCAACTGACCGCCGTCCCACGGCTTGTGACTCGATGCCTTGCGGCCGGCGCGCGCAAACTGCACGGTGACGGGAATCTTCGAGTATTCGCGGATCGCGGCGAACACCGGACGCAGCGCGGTTTCGGTCGCATCGTCCCACAAGCCGAGATCGCCGGGCGTGATGCGTCCGTCCGGTTCGACCGCGGTCGCCTCGATGATCAGCATGCCCGCGCCGGACAGTGCGAGCGTGCCAAGATGCATCATGTGCCACGCGGTCGCTTCGCCGCGCACAGCGATGTACTGGCATGTACTGGCACATCGGCGAGACGACGATGCGATTGGGCAATTCGATGCCGCGTAATGTCGTGGGGGTGAACAGCGCGCTCATGGCGGTGGCTCGTCGCTAAAGGAAAGCGATCGAGAATAGCACCGCGTCTTTATCGATGCAGCGCCGGTGCCGTCGGCGCAAAAGCGGACGGCGTCAAGGCACTTCGTCGTTCGCGCCTGCGAAGCGGTCGAGCCATTCGCCGAACATCGTGCGCGCGGCGCGTTCGAGCGCGGAACCGTGACGCGCCATGTCCTCGCGCAGCTTCGATGCGCTCGTGCCGCCCTTCGCGATATCGCCGGTATAGGCGACGAACCAGCTTTCGAAGTGGTCCGTCAGCACTTCGGGATGACATTGCAGCGCGAGCACATGCTTGTTCCAGGCGAAGGCCTGATGCGCGCAATCGTCGGTGGAAGCAAGCAGCGTCGCGCCTTCGGGGAGATCGAAGGTATCGCCGTGCCAGTGGAACACCGGCACTGGCGTGCCGTCGGCTTCGAGATGACGCAGCGCCGACGCGCGTCCCGCTTCGGTCAACGTGAGCGGCTTCCAGCCGAGTTCGAGCTTACCGGACGGATAAACGCGTGCGCCGAGCGCACGCGCGATCATCTGGGCGCCGAGACAGAGGCCGATGGTCGGCATGCCGGCCACCATGCGCTTTTCAAGCATCTTCAGAAGCGGCGCGNGCGGATTGGGCACGTTGATGCGCCCGCGCCCGACATCGAGATATCGCACCAGGTGGCCGCGCTCGCCGAGCTCGAGGCAACCCAGATCTTCGAAATGGAGATAGCGAATCGCCAGGACTTCATGTTTCATCGGCAGCTTCCGTTCGGACTTTCGCGTGGCTCGGACGGCGTCACAAAACGCGTCGCGCCTCGCAGTGAGGCGCGACGGGCACAGTCTAACCGACTCGCCGCGGCCTCACAGCGTCAGGATGCCGATATCCCGGACGGTCCGCGCCGACCTCAGGCAATCTGCGCGAAGACCTTCCAGCTCTTCTTCTGTGTGGCGACGTCGGCTTCTTCGTATATCGAACAGTCGAGACGCAGATTGGTATCCGTCATGTCGATCTGCAGCAGATTGCAGTGGTGCGGCGCCTTCTTCGGATTCTTGCTGGCCTCGAAGTACGCGCACGACAGACACATGCGGTGCGCCGGAATCTGCTGCTGCGACTCGAGATGGTGAATGGTCTTGAGCAGCGTGCGGTAGAACGCGGACTGCTCGTCTTCGCGCAGCGTGCCGACCGCTTTCGCGAGGAAGTTCGGCCATTGCAGCGCCTTCTTCGCCGCCGTGCGGCCGCGTGCGGTCAGGCGAACCGCGAGCGCGCGGCCGTCGTCGAGCGCGCGGCGCTTTTCGACGAGCCCCTTGCCTTCGAGCGTGCTGACCGCATCGCTGGTCGTCGCCGCGGTCAGCGCGGTTTCGCGAGCGATTTCGCCGAGGCGCATCGGTCCTTTGCGCTGTATCAGCAAAACGAGGATCTCACCCTGGGTCGGCGTCAGCCCCGCGCCTTCCGCCCATTCCCATGCCTGGCTGCGCATCGCCGTGCTCAACCTCAGCATGCCGTGGGTCACCCGCCCAGTCGCCTGCTCTCCGTAAACGCCTTCACTCATGATCTTTAGCTTGTTGTTTCGCTTGTGTGGATTGACGGCGCGTGTCATGCAACCTGCCCTCGACCGTGGTCCCCGCCGTCTCAAAATTCAGGCGTACAGTTATTTCGATACACTCGAATGGGGACATTGCACCACTCTTCGTTATGCGCCTTCTTATGACCCGCCTGCGGCGCTGTTGTTTGCCGACTATAACGCGATGCCGACAAAGTCGTCATTCTAAGCGACCACGAACAAACGTACACCTTAATTATCCACGCGCAACTGTGGATAACGCCGGGACAAGCACGGTTTGCAAATGAGAACGAATTCTCTATAAGCGCAGGCATGCGCTGCATGCTTTTGGTTCGATTCGCTGCGAATGGAATACACACAGCTTGATTACGGACGAGTGCGCATTTTCGAAGCAAAACCCCAACAGGCCATATCGGCCGATCTCAAACGTTGGCGCGAGCACTTTATTTCCATTGTTTCCGAAGCCGGCTTTTCAAACGGCGGCATGAAAGAAAAAGGCCGAATCGATTACCTCGATTCAGCCTTTCATCTTCTTTCCGCAGCGCGCCGCTCGAAATCGCTCACGGCGCATCGACCGGCAGGCGTCGCTTATTTCCGCCATTCCAGACATTGTTGCCGAACGGCTTCGTGCAGGGATTTCTCCTTGTCGAAGACGCCGCGCAGCCATGTCGCGTCGTTGATGCCGCTGCGCGCGATATCGCCGATCTGCGCCAGCGCCGCTTCCGATCCGAGCGCCTGCGCATGCGGCCCGAGCACGTCGAGCGTCGCGAGGATGTCTTCCGCGATGGTGCGCCGCTCGCCTGTCTGCGGATGGATGCAGGTGCCCTCCAGCCCGAAACGGCACGCCTCGAAGCGATTGAAGGTGTAGACGAGGTAATCGTCCTCGCGCAGCGTCATCGGCTTGTCGGTCAGCAGGTAGCGCGACAGCGTCTGGATGTAGCAGGCGATCGCCGCGGCACGATCGACCGACAGCGGCGTGTCCATCACGCGGACTTCGATGGTGCCGAAGCCGGGCTTCGGACGGATATCCCAGTAAAAGTCCTTCATGCTGTTGACGACGCCGGTGTTGACCATCTTCGAGAAGTACGTTTCGAAGTCATCCCAGGTCAGCACGAAGGGCGCGCGGCCCGACAGCGGAAACGCGAACACGGAATTCAGCCGCGACGAGTGGAACCTGGTATCGACACCCTGAATGTAAGGCGACGCTGCCGACAGCGCGATGAAGTGCGGGATATAACGCGACGTCGAATGCAACAGGAACAGCGCACTGTTTGGATCCGGACAGCCGATGTGTACGTGCTGTCCAAAAACCGTGAACTGCTTGGCCAGATAGCCGTATAGTTCCGACAGATATTGAAAGCGCGGCGCATCGTAAATCTGCCGCTCGCTCCATTGCTGAAACGTATGCGTTCCGCCGCCCGCGAGGCCGACGTTTAGTTGATCCGCCGCCGCGACGAGCACGTCGCGGATCGCGCGCAGATCGGTCACGGCCTGCTCGTGCGACGTGCAGATGCCGGTCGAGAGTTCGATCATGCTCTCGGTGATCTCCGGCGTGATGTTGCCCGGAATCTTCTCGTCCTTGATGAGACGCATCAGATCGGACGCGGCGCGCGTCAGATCGTAATCGTGCGTGTTGACGACCTGGATCTCCAGCTCGACGCCGAACGTGAAGGGTTCGGAGTTGACAAAGGTTTCGAGTGCCATGGCGCCTCTTGAGTGATCAAAGCTTCAGCGACGCGACGTTACTCGCGACGCTCACCCATTGCCGACAGGCTACGGTACACCACGAACGGCGACACGATTTGCAGCACGACGATCGAACACATGATGATCGCGCGCAGCGTCGGGTCGTAGTCGGGATAGAGCATGTACATGTCGTCGATGAGCAGATACGCAAGCGTCGACATCGGCGTGAGCGCGACGCCAAGCGCGACGCCCTGCTTCCAGTCGAGACCGCTCGGCTTCGCGAAAATTAGCACGCCGAACAGCTTGCCCGCGAAGCGCCCGACGATCAGTCCGATCGCCGCCAGTCCGCCCAGCGCGATATCGCGCCACTGGAATGACGTCAGCGTCAGCGCGAACAAAATCACCGTCAGCAGCCAGCCCGCCGATCCGAAGTGGGACGGCCAGAGCTGCGGCCGCTCGTCGGAATTCTTGACGACGATGCCCGCCGCGAGCAGCGCGAGAATCGTCGACAGCTTGAAGATGCGCGCGATCGCGATCGCAAGCAGCACGAGACCGAACAGCGCGACGAAAGAATGCTCGTCGTTGACCGGTAAGCGCTGCATGAGCAGGCTGCACGCGCGCGCCAGCAGGAACGCGAGCACCAGCGAACCGATCAACAGATAAAGCGGCTGAAGGATCGTCGCCAGCGTGTTGCCGTAGATTTCCTGATGCAGCACGCCCGCCGCGAGCTTCTCGATGACCACGGCATACACGCTGTTGAGCGCGGTGAGCGTTATCAGGCGCTGCGTGACCTGACCTCCCGCGCGCAATTCCATCTTCAACTGGATGACCATTGCGGGCGATGTCGCCATCGCAATGGCGGCGATGACGATCGACGGCATGGTCGGCACTTTCAGCAAGGTTAGCGCGATTAGCACGAAGCCGAACGTCAGCGTCGACTCCGCGATGCTCGACAGGATCAGATACGGATTGCGCCGTATCCAGCGCAGATCCAGCCGTCCGCCGAGTTCGAACAACAGAAGTCCGAGCGCGACGTCGAGCAGCGGCCGCGACAGGCCGTCCGCGCTGGCGTCGATCACGCCGAGCCCTGCCTTGCCTGCGATCAGTCCGATGATCGCGTAACCCGTGACGCGCGGCAGACGCCAGGCGCGCCATAACAACTCTCCGGCGAGTCCCGCCGTGACGAGCGCAAGACCGGCCCACAGAATGGCGTCGGGTTCGAGCGGCCACGCGGGCAGAAATGAAAATGCCGAATTCATCTTATGGGCTTCTCCTTCGAATCTGCATCCTGGGCGGCGCACATCGCCGCGGCTCGCCGGACAGGACGAGTGATGCTCCATTCAGGCGCAACGAAATGCAAACGAACACGGTTTCGCGAGCGGACCGTGCACGGATTAGACGACGCATCCGCTCCGCTCGGGCGAGCATCGCGTCCAACCCGGAATCGGGTCGGAGACGATGCGTGCGGTGTTCGCCCGAACGAACGCGATCGGATACAGCAAACGACGAAGCGGCATTGGTGATCGGATTGTTGGTCCGCAATCGTCGTTCCATTGATGCGCCGCATACCGATCGAGGACGCGACGCAGAAAGAAGCGTGATTGTGCCATATGTCGAACCCCGCCACAGAATAATGCTAAGCCAATGATTTTTATGAAGTAAAATCGACTGCTGCAATAACCTGGAACGTCAAAGCTAACCGGTGTCCGGTTCGAGGTTTACGCTGCCGATGACATCGTCGTCAAGTGTTTACACGTTTACCGTATATATACGTAGTAGTATTTAACAAGGCGCCGGCGCGTCTGTGGATAAGCCTGGTTTTTTCTTTTAATTCAGGCGACTACAAGAAGCGCAATGCAGTTGTAAACATGTTCGCGTTGCCCGGTTAACTCGGAACAACTTTTGGGCGCGTCTAAGCGCCGCTTCAGTTGTTCCGTTTACGTGCACAACGAGTTCACACTTCATTCGAGCGTAAACCGAAGCGTTGTCCACAGCTTCACGAGGATAACTTCGGCGCGGCGATCTCTCCATGACGCAGCGCGCGTAAAAGAAAACGCGCGGGATCGACGGCTTCTGCGAGTTCGCGTTTGATCGGCCACGGCTCACCTTCGATCTGTGACACGATCAGTTCCGCCGCGAGCGCTGCCCATACGAGTCCGCGTGACCCGAAAGCGAATGCGCTGTACAAGCCCGGCCTGCGCGGAAGATCGAGCGGCCATGCGCTCGAGAGTTTTTGCGCATCGCGACGCGTGATGGTTTCGTCGGCCAGCCGGCCGATCATCGGCATGCGATCGCTGGTCACGCAGCGAAACGCCACGCGGGCCGCCCTGTGCCCTGTGCCCTGCGCCCTGCGCCCTGCGCCGTGCGCCGTGCCCGCGTCATGCGGCGAGTGGCGGCAGCATGTTCGCGACGCGCTCGATGTTCTCGGCATGCCCCGTGGTGCGAATCGCCCGATCGGTGCTGTCGATGTCGTAGGTCGCGCCGATCAGTGTGCGCCGCGCACCGAGCGGCACCGCATAGCCCTCGCCGATCACCGGCACGCGCAACGCATCGAGCGCGCTCGCTTCCAGCATCGTCAGTTGGCCGCGCACGCCGCGCGTCGGTTCGCCGTAGAGGCCGGCCAGGCGCGCGGCATCGTGTGCATTCGCAAGCACGAGCACCGGCGCGCTCGCGATGCATGCGCCGTTCGCATCGAAGGCCTGCCAGCGCGAGCCGTCGTGCGCGATGCGCGCGACAACCGTGTTCATCCGCGTGGTCGTACCTGCGCGCGCGGCCGCGAGTTGCGCGGCACATAGCGCGGCCGGCGAGATGGCGCCGCCGCGCGGAAAGAACCATCCGCCACGCGAGATGTCCACGCCCGCCCATTGTGTCGCGGCTTCGCGCGATGCGGCCATCACGTATTGCGGATAGACGAAGCGCGGCATCGGCGAGCGCATCGGCGTCTTCGGACGTATCGGCGATCTGCAGCAGGCCTGCTCCGCTGCGATGCAGATCGTGGCCCGCGTCTTCGAGCGCCTGCCATTCGCGCAGCGCGCAGAGAAAACTGGTGCGCGTGAACCGCGCGATGGTTTTGGCGGCACGCTTCGAATCGCTGAGCACGGAGGCGTCGAGGTGGAAGGCGTCGGTGCGCGTCCATAGTCTCGACAACGTCTCGAGCGCGTCGTTGCCGATCGCGAGCGTCAGCACGACGCGGCCATCATCGAATGTAAGCAGAATGTAAGAAGATGCATGCCCGGCACGCGCATCGGCCACGCGCGCGAGTTCGGCATCGGCGGGCTGCGTGTCGAGCGTCACGATCGCGACGCAATGCAGACGATCGCAGCACGCGTCGTCCTCGTGCCAGCGCCGCCGGAATTCGGCAAAACGCGCGCCGTCCGCGAAGTCCGTATCGACGAAAGTGAAGAGGCGCGCATGGCGCCAGCGGGCGGGGAAATCGGAAAAAGTCATGCTTCCAAAGCCATCGGAGGAACGCTCGCGAAAGCAGTTTCGAAGAGCGCCGAAACGAGCCTCGCCGCGACCGTAATCGCACCCGTCAAAGCCAATGTGGACAAGGCCGGGAGCGTAAAACCGAGGCACTCCAAAATAACGTTGGCAAAAACCAACGGCACCCGTTATGGACGATCAGCCTGCGCAGCATGGTCTGCATCTCGAAAATTCGATGCCGAAAAGAGGCCGCCGAAAGCCCGGAAAATATTAGGATAAATCTTTTAAACCATTATAGCTGTATGGGTTTACGCTACGCTATCATATTAAGTGCCGCGTGTGGAGGCGGCGCCGAAGCAAAGATGCCAGGCTGTGCCGATGCCGCAGTGCACAATGAGGTCGAATCGTCGGAAACGCAAGCCAGATGGGGCTCTGCTACTCGACGGCGTGGCCCGCGCACGTATAATCGGCGCATTCGCGTTGTTCGTGTCAACCTAAACTGATAAAGGAACCTTAATGAACAAACAGGAATTGATCGACGCCGTAGCCGCTCAGACCGGCGCCAGCAAGGCTCAAACCAGCGAAACGCTGGACACGTTGCTTGAAGTGATCAAGAAGTCTGTGTCCAAGGGTGACTCGGTTCAGTTGATCGGCTTCGGCAGCTTCGGCTCGGGCAAGCGCGCTGCGCGCACCGGCCGCAATCCGAAAACCGGCGAATCCATCAAGATCCCGGCCGCAAAGACGGTCAAGTTCGCGGCTGGCAAGGCATTCAAGGACGCAGTCAACAAGCGCTAAGCAGCGCTTCGCAAGCAGGATCGGCGGCGGAAGCCGGAACGCTGCGCCCGATCTCGAGGCCGACCCCACGAAGCGCGGAACCGGACCTCCAGGCAAGTTTCAAGAGACCCGCCCATGGCGGGTTTTTTTCATCCGCGAATTTCGTGGCTCAATGCGCGTGATCGTCGCAGCCGCAGTCGGGACCGTGATCGTGGTGATGCTCATGCTCATGGTCGTGATCCTCGATGTCCCATGCGGGAAACGGATCGTTCATGCGCGACCAGGCTTCGGGTTCGGCGGCCCATTCGGCATCGTCGAGGAGGCACGCGTCGAATTTTGCATCAATTACGGCGAGCGCGCGGCTCGCCCGATGCATCAGCGCTGAGCCTGGGGCAGCTTCCAGCGACGCAGGATTTCGATGATCTGCGCCGAATACTTGTCGCGCAGCGCAGGCGTTTCGGAATGGTAAGCACCGACAGCCTGCCACGAATTGCTGTACTTGTTCATTTTCTGGCGCAGGTGCCACGCGGCGACGTAGACACTCTTGCACGGTTCCATCAGCGTGTCGCTCGAAATGCCGTATTGGGCGAGCGTATTGAGATGGATGGAGTTGATCTGCATCAGCCCGTAATCGGTGGAGCCATTGGCGTTCTCGTTGATGGCGTCGGGCTTGTTATACGATTCCTGCCAGGCGATGGCGCGCAGGATGAGTGGATTGACCTTTTGATACTTCGCCGCTTCGTCGAAACAGTCGGCGTGGGCCGATGCAGCCGCGAGCATGGCGCCGCAGCCGATTGCGAGTAAACGCAGGATTCTCTTCATCTTTCTCTTGCTCCATCCGCCCGTGCGGAACGTCATGCCGCCAGTTGCGGCGCCTTGGCGCCTACGCCAACAAACACACGTCCGCGGCCGAACGATATGGGTTTTTTCAATCGTTCGGAGTGCGGAACCGCCCGTATCATACCCGCTGGCGTTTCCAGCCATTCGTTGGCTAGCAGACAAAGGATCCGGTGCGCGCCGTCGGATGCCGCCAGGACAACGTTTGCCAGATCCTGCAGAAATGATGCTAAAGGTATGAATAATAAGGGATCGAAGCAAGGTACAATACCGCTCCGGGCGCATCGGCCAGCCCGCGATTCCCAGTCATGATGGTTTATCAGCAAGTGCTTTGAAAGCTTGAGAGCGCTGGAAAACATTTGTGCTAGGCAGTTAAGGATCGGACAGATTAGAATAATTTCGTTACACAAAACTGCTATTGTCACTTTTTTTGATCAGCCGCGGCGGGCGCAATATGCCTCAATCGCATTGGCGGCGCTCTCGTTTTCGAGCGGTGCTGCCTTAGCTGGCTCTCTGAAAAGACCGGCTTTGACAACACATCCATGAATAGACAACCTATGGCACTGCGTCGCATCGCGACGGCACTGCTGGCGGCGGGACTTATCGTCGCGCAAGCCGCGCACGCGCAGGTGACGTTGAACTTCGTCAACGCGGATATCGACCAGGTTGCGAAAACGATAGGCGCCGCGACCGGAAAAACCATCATCGTCGATTCCCGGGTGAAGGGGCAGCTCAATCTGGTATCGGAAAATCCGGTTCCCGAGGATCAAGCGCTCAAGACGCTGCAATCGTCGTTGCGCATGCAAGGCTTTTCGCTGGTGCAGGATCACGGCGTTCTGAAGGTCGTGCCGGAAGCCGACGCCAAGCTGCAGGGCGTGCTGACCTACGTCGGCAATGTGCCGGCCGCGCGCGGCGATCAGGTCATCACGCAGGTCTTCCAGTTGCGCAATGAATCCGCCAACAACCTCTTGCCGGTGCTGCGCCCGCTGATTTCCCCGAACAACACCATCGCCGCCTATCCGGCGAACAACACGCTGGTCGTCACCGATTACGCCGACAACGTGTGCCGTATCGCGGACATCATCGCGGGCGTTGATACGGTGGCGGGCCGCGAAGTCGACATCGTCACGCTGAAGAACGCGAACGCACTCGACATCGCCGAACAACTGAACAAGCTGCTCGATCCGGGCCAGGTCGGCAGCACCGACGCGACGCTCAAAGTCGTCGTCACGCCGGACGCACGCACCAATTCGCTGATGTTCCGCGCCTCGAGCAGCGCGCGCCTCGCGGCTGCGAAACAACTCGCGGCCAAGCTCGACGCACCGACCTCGCAGCCCGGCAACATGCACGTCGTACTGCTGCGCAATGCCGACGCGGTGCGTCTCGCCAAGACGCTGCGCGGCATGATGGGCAAGGGCAACGGCGGCAGTTCGGACAACACGTCGGGCAATTCCGGCTCGAACTCGTCGAATTCCTTCGGCAGCAGCGGCGGTGGCCTCGGCAGTTCGCTGTCCACCGGTCAGTCGGGCACGCCGCCGCTGCCGGGCGGTCTCGGTGGCAATTCCAGCGGCAACAGCAACAATCCGATGGGCGGCGGTGGCGGTACGCGCGACTCCAGCTTCTCGTCGAACCGCGACAACGACAGCAGCACCGATCAGGGTGGCGGCATGATCCAGGCGGATTCGGCGACGAATTCGCTCATCATCACCGCGGCGGAGCCGGTCTATCGCAATCTGCGTTCGGTCATCGACCAGCTCGATGCGCGCCGCTCGCAGGTCTATATCGAAGCGCTGATCGTCGAACTCTCGGCGACCTCGACGGCCAATCTCGGCATTCAGTGGCAAGGCCTGCTGATGTCCAACGGCGGCAACAACGCGATCTACGGCGGGTCAAGCTTCGGCTCGGGCAATTCGAACATCGTCGATCTGACCTTGCAGGGCAACGCGGTCGCGCAGAATCCGAGTGCGCTTACCTCGACCACGGGGCTGCTCGCGTTGGGCCTGAACATCGGTCTGCTGCATCGATTCGGCAATTACTTCGGTCTGGGCGGCCTGCTGCAGGCGCTCTCCACCAACGCTGACGCCAACATTCTCTCGACGCCGACTGCCAATACGGCGACATCCATCACCGCGTTCAATACGTTCGATCGCCGCGACGTCGGCGTGACGCTGCATGTGAAGCCGCAGATCACGCAGGGCGGCGTGCTCAAGCTTCAGCTCTATCAGGAAGATTCGACCGTCGACAACACGACGACGAACAATCCCGGCGGCGTGACCATCAACACGCGTTCGATCCAATCGACCGTGCTCGCGGACGACGGCGAGATCGTCGTGCTCGGCGGCCTGATGCAGGATCAGTACAATGCGGGCAACAGCAAGATTCCGCTGCTCGGCGACATTCCGTTCATCGGCAGCCTGTTCCGCAGTGAGAACAAGACGCGCCAGAAGACCAATCTGATGGTGTTCCTGCGTCCGGTCATCGTGCGTGATCAGGCCACGGCCACGCAGATCGCCAACACGCGCTACGACTATCTGCGTCAGCAGCAGTACGGCTCGCAGTCGGACAACCGCGTGATCCGGGAGCAGAACGTGCCGATGATCCCGCCCAAGCCGCTCGGCCCGAGCGAAGGCAGCGGCCCGCCGGCGCAGAATATGCTGAGCTGGAGCGACATGACGCGCGGCGGCCCGAGCTACACGCTGCCGCAGAATCCGAACGCCGGTCCCGCGCCACAACCGGTGCAGACGCCGCAACAGGCGCCGCAGCCCGCTACGTACGACAATCCAGCGGGCGTGAACAACTACGCGGTGCCGAACAACCAGCTGAACGCCGCGCCGCTCAACAACGGTACAGCGACGGGAACAGGAGCACTGCCGTGAACACGGTCTCCGGCGTCGCCGATCCGGCGGGCGCCACGGCTTCGCCGCTCGCCGCGCGGCTCGTGCCGTACGGCTTTGCCCGCACCGGGCAGATTTTGCTCGCGCATCAGCATGCGGACAACATCGAGGTGTGGATCAGCGAGCGCACGTCCGATGCGGCGCTCGCCGAAGTCGTGCGCAATTTCGGCGTGCTGTCGATCGTGCGCAAGTCCGCCGACGAACTCGCCGCCGCGATCAATTCCGCCTACGCCCGCAACGACGGCAGCGCCGCGCAGGTCGTCGGCGAAGTGGAAGGCGAAGTCGACCTTTCGCGCCTGATGCAGGACATTCCGAAGGTCGAGGACCTGCTGGAATCCGAAGATGACGCGCCGATCATCCGCATGATCAACGCGCTGCTGACGCAGGCCACGCGCGAGCAGGCATCGGACATCCATATCGAACCGTTCGAGAACGCGTCGGTCGTGCGCTTTCGCGTCGACGGTACGCTGCGCGACGTCGTCCGCCCGAAGAAGGCGCTGCATGGCGCGCTGATCTCGCGGATCAAGATCATGGCGCAGCTCGATATCGTGGAGAAGCGTTTGCCGCAGGACGGCCGCATCACGCTGCGCGTCGGTGGCCGTCCGGTCGACGTACGCGTCTCGACGCTGCCGACCGGCCATGGCGAACGCGCGGTGCTGCGTCTGCTCGAAAAGGACGCGCAGCGCCTGAATCTCGAGACGCTCGGCATGGCGCGCGACACGCTCACACACTTCGACAAGCTGATCGGCAAGCCGCACGGCATCGTGCTCGTGACCGGGCCGACCGGCTCCGGCAAGACCACGACGCTCTACGCGGCCATGTCGCGGCTCGAGACGACGACCACCAACATCATGACGGTGGAAGATCCGATCGAATACGACCTGCCGGGCATCGGTCAGACGCAGGTGAACGAGCGCATCGGCATGACCTTCGCGCGCGCTGCGCTCGATCCTGCGTCAGGATCCGGACATCATCATGATCGGTGAAATCCGCGACCTGGAAACCGCGCAGATCGCGGTGCAGGCGTCGCTGACCGGTCACCTCGTGCTGGCGACGCTGCACACCAACGATGCCGCGTCCGCCGTCACGCGTCTCACCGACATGGGCGTCGAGCCGTATCTGCTGGCGTCGTCGCTGCTCGGCATGCTGGCGCAGCGGCTCGTGTGCCAACTGTTTCCGGTGTGCAAGGAAGAGCGCGTCGAGGAAGACGGCACCAAATGTTACCATCCGGTCGGCTGCGAGCGATGCGGCCAGTCGGGCTATACTGGCCGTCGCGGCGTCTACGAACTGTTGCTGATCGACGAGACTATCCGGCCGCTGATCCATCGCAACGCGGCGGACGCCGAGATTCTTGAAGCCGGCCGCGCGCAAGGCATGCGCACGCTGCGCGAGGACGGCGACCGCTGGCTCGCGGCGGGCGTGACTTCGCTCGAAGAATTGCTGCGCGTGACGGGCGGCGAATGAGCGGCGGAGACTAAGACATGCCGGCATTCCGTTTTGAAGCGATCGACACCGCGGGCAAGACGCAAAAAGGCATGCTCGACGCCGACAGCGCGCGCGTCGCGGGCAGCCAGTTACGCACGCAGGGTTTGACGCCGCTCGTCGTCGAAGCCGCGGGCACGCGCACGCGTGGCGAGCGTCAGCAGCGGCTGTCGCTGGGGCGGCGGCTGTCGCAGCGCGAACAGGCGATCCTCACGCGCCAGCTTGCGAGCCTGCTGATCGCGGGCCTGCCGCTCGGCGAAACGCTGCAGGTGCTCACCGAGCAATCGGAGCGCGACTACATCCGCGAACTGATGGCGGCGATCCGCTCGGAAGTGCTCGGCGGACATTCGTTCGCCAACGCGCTCGCGCAGCATCCGAAGGACTTCCCGGAGATCTATCGCGCGCTCGTCGCGGCCGGCGAACACACCGGCAAGCTCGGACTCGTGCTGTCGCGGCTCGCGGACTACATCGAGCAGCGCAACGCGCTCAAGCAGAAGATCGTGCTGGCGTTCACCTATCCGGGCATCGTCACGATCATCGCGTTCGGCATCGTCACGTTTTTGCTGAGCTATGTGGTGCCGCAGGTCGTCAACGTGTTCGCGAGCACCAAGCAGGCGCTGCCCTTTCTCACCGTGATGATGATGGCGCTCTCCGCCTTCGTGTGCAGTTACTGGTGGGCGATGCTGATCGTCGTCGTGATCCTCGCGTGGATGATGCGCAGCATCCTCAAACGGTCCGGGCCGCGCATGGGCTTCGATCGCTGGCTGCTGACCGCGCCGCTCGTCGGCAAGCTGGTGCGCGGCTATAACACCGTGCGCTTCGCCAGCACGCTCGCGATCCTCACCGCCGCCGGCGTGCCGATCCTGCGCGCGCTGCAGGCGGCGGGCGAAACGCTCTCGAACACGGCGATGTGCAACAACGTCGACGACGCCATCGTGCGCGTGCGCGAAGGCTCGTCGCCTTCGGACGCGCGCTCGGCAACACGAAGACATTCTCGCCCGTGCTCGTGCACCTGATCCGCTCCGGCGAAGCGACCGGTGACGTCACCACGATGCTCGACCGCGCGTCCGAAGGCGAAGCGCGCGAACTCGAACGCCGCACGATGTTCCTGACGAGCCTGCTCGAACCGCTCCTGATTCTGGCGATGGGCGCGGTTGTGCTGGTGATCGTGCTTGCGGTGATGCTGCCCATCATTGAACTGAATAACCTGGTGCAGTAATGAACGCCCTGCAAACCCGCCTGCTCTCGCTTGCCGCCCTCGCGCTCTTTTGCGTGACGGTGACGTACTGGGTCGTCACGCTGACCGCGCGGCAGACCGTGCCGCTGCCGGCCGCCGCCGCGACGCGCACGCCGTCGGTCGAACAGGCCGCGACGATCTTCGGCGGAAGGCTCGAGCGGCAGGCAAATCAGGACGTGCATCTGTTCGGCATTCTCGCGCTGAGCAACGGCGNCGGAAGTGCGCGCAAAGTCGATCGTCATCGAACGTAACGGCGGCGCAAAGTCGGAGATTTTCCTGCCGCAGGTGCCGCCCGGGCCGACAATCTACGTGCGCTGAAGGCGCACCGGCATCGCCCGGCGGGCCCGAAAGCGGATCGATAGAATGTCCGGTTCCGGCGACGGCTGGATAGTCGGATCGGCAGATAGTCGAGAACGAAATTTCAAACGAAGAGGTAGTAACTCATGCAATTGCAACAGTGGGCGCAACGCTGCCGCATGCAAGTCGTGCGTATCGATGCGCAAGAACGTCGCCAGCGCGGTTTCACGCTGATCGAAATCATGGTCGTGATCGCGATTCTCGGCATTTTCGCCGCGCTGATCGTGCCGAAGATCATGAGCCGCCCGGACGAAGCGCGCCGCGTCGCCGCCAAGCAGGACATCGGCACCATCATGCAGGCGATGAAGCTGTATCGCCTCGACAACGGCCGCTACCCGACGCAGGAGCAAGGCCTTCAGGCGCTGATCCAGAAGCCGACGACCGAGCCGGTGCCGAACAACTGGAAGGACGGCGGCTATCTCGAACGCCTGCCCGCCGATCCGTGGGGCGGCCAGTATCAGTCTCTGAATCCGGGCGTGCACGGCGAGATCGACGTGTTCAGCTACGGCGCGGACAACAAGGCCGGCGGCGAAGGCAACGATGCCGACGTTGGCTCGTGGCAATAGCCGTTTCGGCTGACGGGCAGGCAGCGTGAACAGGCACGGCACGGCGAAACGGGCGCGGCGCGACGCCGGCTTCACGCTGCTCGAAATGCTCGTGGTGCTGGTGATCGCGGGCTTACTCGTGTCGCTCGTGTCGCTGCAGCTCACGCGCAATCCGCACACGGATCTGAACGAGGAAGCGCAGCGGCTTGCGCTCCTGTTCGAATCGGCGGGCGACGAAGCGCAGGTGCGCGCGCAGCCCATCGCGTTTCAACTGCTCGACGGCGGCTTTCGCTTCGATATCCAAACCGAGGACGGCTGGCGTCCGCTGCGCGACGACCTGCTGCGCGCGCGCCGCTGGGAAGGCAACGTGACGGGCGTCGTCATCCAGTTTCTCGATTCGGACAAGCAGGTGAGCCGGCTCGTGTTCGGCACGGAAGCCATCGATACGCCGATGGAAATCACGCTGATTTCGCCGGTCGGGCGCACAACCATCGTCGGCAGTGGCAACGGCCGCTTCGAGGTCCGGTGATGTGGCGCGCGCAAGGCGGTTTCACCATGATCGAAGTGCTGGTCGCGCTGGCGATCATCGCGGTGGCGCTGGCCGCGTCGCTGCGCACGGTGGGCTCGCTCGCGACCAGCGAGGCGGATCTGCATTGCCGTCTGCTCGCGGGCTGGAGCGCGGACAACGAACTCGCGCAACTGCGGCTGTCGCGCACGTTCCCGGACATCGGCTCGAGCTCGTTCGACTGCTCGCAAGGCAATCTGAAGCTGATGTGCACGCAACACACGACGCAGACGCCGAATCCGATTTTCCGGCGCGTCGAAATTCTCGTAACGACGCCGGGCCGCGCTGGCACGCTGGCGCAGATGGTCACGGTGATAGGGAATGAAACGAACCGTTCCCTGTAGAACAGGAAGATCGCAGCGCGGTTTCACGCTGCTGGAAATGCTCATCGCGATCGCGATTCTCGCGGTGATCGCGGTGCTGTCGTGGCGCGGCCTGGATTCCGTGATTCGCGGCCGCGCGACCATCGCCGCGCAGATGGAAGACGAGCGAATCGTCGCGCAACTGTTCGATCAGATGCGCATCGACGCGCGCCAGGCCGCGACCGATGACGAAGCGGGACAGCCCGCCGTGCAGATCGGCAACGGTTCGCTGCAGATCGTGCGCGGCATGTTCGAGCCGGGCACGCCGCCGCGTCTGCGGGTCGTGCGTTACCGGTTGTCGGACGGGCGCATCGTGCGTTATGCGTCGCCGCCGCTCGCCAATGTCAGCGACGTGCGGCGCGCACTGAATTCGGGCGATGCTGGCAACGGCTGGAGCGCAATTTCGCTGATGGGCGGCGTCACATCGATGGCCGCGCGGGTGTATATCCCGCAAAAAGGCTGGACGACGAGGATGGCTGACGTGCTCTCCCAGATCAACGAAAACGACAACAACCTGAAAGTGCCGCAACTCGGCAACGCACCGCTGCCGCGCGCGGTGTCGGGCATTCAGGTCGCGGTCGGCTCGCGCATGCTCGCGGCGCCGATCACGCGCGTGTTCATGGTCGGAGAATGACGATGCGCGCTCATCGAATCGACCGTGCCCGTCCTGCCCAACGTGGTGAACGTGCCGCCCGCGAGAAAGGCGTCGCGATTATCAGCGCGCTGCTGGTCGTCGCGCTGTCGGCGATCCTCGTGTCGGGCATGCTGTGGCGCCAGGAGGTTCAGGTGCGGCGCATCGAGAATCAGCGGCTGCTCGCGCAGGCGCAATGGATTTCGCGCAGCGCGCTCGACTGGACGCGTCTGATTCTGCGCTCCGAGGCCGATACGTCGCCGACGGTCACGTATCTCGGCGGCGTGTGGGGCGTGCCGATCGCGAAGACGCGGCTGTCGGATTTCCTCGGGCAGATCGGCGAAGTGCGGGCGCAGGAAGGCCAGTCGACGTATCTGTCGGGCTCGATCGAAGATGCGCAGGCGAAGTTCAATCTGCGCAATTTCGTCTCCACGCCGACGCCCGGCATTTTGACGATCAACGTCGAGCAGATTCAGGCGTTCCAGCGTCTCCTGACGGAACTCGGGCTGAACGGCTCGCTGGCGAAGACCGTCGCGTTGCAGATGCGTGCGGGCCTCGCGCGATCCGCGACGCGTTTCCAGACGCAGCAAGGGAACGGCACGACGGGCAACTCGACGCAATCGACGCTCGCGGCGATCGCGCAGGGCGGCGGTACCTTCACCGACGACCCGGGCCTTAAGGACGCCGACAGCAACGCCGCCGTCGCGCCCTTGCAGATGATCACCGTCGACTCGCTGCTCGACGTCAATGGATTCTCGCCGGAAGCGGTCGCGAAGCTGAGGCCGTTCGTCACGATCCTGCCGACGACGAGCGCGGTGAACATGAACACCGCGCCCGCCGAAGTCATCACGGCGATCGTGCCGGGGATGAATCTCGCGCAGGCGCAGGCGTTCGTCGCGCGGCGCTCGACGGTGTTTTTCCACGATGTCGGCAACGTGCAGCTCGCGCTGAACGGGGCGGGCGTCAAGATCGCGACGTCCATCGATCCGCAGGAAATAGACGTCACGACGAAGTATTTCGTGATTCACGGACGCGTCGAGCACGAACGCGCGCAACTCGAACGCACGACGCTCGTGTATCGCGATCCGACGACGCATACGACGCGCATCGTCTACACGCGCGACACGCTCTGACGATGTTTTTGACAAAAGGAAGTGGCCTTTGAGCATACTGATCGTTCTCCTCCCGCCGCGCGATCCGGCGGTGCGCTCGGAAGAGTGGCAGCTACCGGACCTGCCGTTCCTGCTGCTCGACAAGCGCAACGAGCCGCAGCGCGTGGGCCGCGCCGCGCTCGGACTGCTGCCGCG
>JAQFVI010000394.1 GCA_029439495.1 Caballeronia sp. BR6202001590007 | reverse complement strand
ATTTCGCGCCCGCTTGCGGCGCGTTCACCGCGAGCCCGCCACCGCCCGGACCGCCGGCGGGTTCGAAAGCGAGCATGCGCAGGAGCGTCATCGTGAAGCCGGCGTATTCGTCGGGCGCAAGGCCGAGTTCGCCGCGTCCGACCGTCACGATCTGATAGAACAACTGAACCTGCTCGGCCGACAGCATCTCCGCGAAGCGGCGGATGTCTTCCGCTTCCGGCCATTCGTCGAGCACCGACGCCGGTGCGAACTGCGCCCACGCGATCCGGTGCAGCAGGCTCGCGAGATCCTGCAGCGCGGTCGAGAACGACAGACTGCGCAGCGCCATTTCATCCGCGATTGACAGCACGAGCGCGCCGTCGCCATCATCGGCGGCGAGCGCATCGATAAGACGGATCAAATAGCTTTGATCGAGCGCGCCGAGCATGCCGCGCATGGCTTCCTCGGTGACCTGATTGGCCGAATAGACGATCGCCTGATCGGTCAACGACAGCGCATCGCGCATGCTGCCGTCGGCCGCGCGCGACAGCAGACGCAGCGCCTGCGGCTCGAACGCGATCTGCTCTTCCTTCAGGATGTTTTCCAGATGCCCGACGATATGCCCCGCCGGCATCTGCTTCAGATTGAACTGCAGGCAGCGCGACAGCACGGTGACCGGAATCTTCTGCGGATCGGTAGTCGCAAGGATGAACTTGACGTGCGGCGGCGGTTCTTCGAGCGTCTTCAACATCGCGTTGAAAGCGTGGTTCGTGAGCATGTGCACTTCGTCGATCATGTAGACCTTGAAGCGCGCATCGACCGGCGCGTAGACGGCGCGTTCGAGCAGCGTCGCCATTTCCTCGACGCCGCGATTGCTCGCCGCATCCATTTCGACGTAGTCGACGAAACGGCCTTCGTCGATTTCCCGGCACGCGCGGCACACGCCGCACGGCTTCGACGTCACGCCAGTTTCACAGTTGAGCGCCTTCGCGAAGATGCGCGAGAGCGTCGTCTTGCCGACGCCGCGCGTGCCCGTGAACAGATAGGCGTGATGCAGGCGGCCGCCGTCGAGCGCGTGCGTGAGTGCACGGACGACATGCTGCTGGCCGACGAGCGACTCGAACGATTTCGGCCGCCATTTGCGTGCGAGAACTTGATAGGTCATGCGCGAAATTGTATCAGCAACGACTCGCGGCAAACGCCGTCGAAACGGGGCATCCGGTGGGTTGCAACGCACTCGGATCGACCCTGCGAGCACGCACCGAAACGACGCGAGAAGTGACGCCACAAGCGCGCGAACGACCTAAGGGAAACGAGGGAGAAAACCGGAGGACTGCGTGAAGAAAGCGGAAGGTGACGAGCCCGACCCTCGGCACTGGTGGAAAACGGCTGTGGCTGCTTCGTTCCCGACCTGACCAGGTTGACCGCGCCCCCATGCGAGGAGGCCCGTCACAAAAAATTGTAGCATGGCCGCCGCTATCGCCGGAAGGCTTGCGCGCAATGTCGCTCGTCATCGGGCGCGATCGAAAAAGGCCTTCTGCGCCCTCTTGCACTGCGCCTTTTCATCCGCAAATGATGGCCATCGGAATCGCTATCGGCTCCGGGCAACGGATAACAAAGTAAGCTAAGATGGCATGCGAATTACCCGTGACAACGGCGTGCGCGCCCGCGTCGCGAATCATTTGCCGCCGGACGCGAGCCGATGTCGCGCACGGCAAGCGGCACAAACGGGCGTCGTTCTGCCCGGCCGGCAACGAAAACTTCCTTGGGTTTTGATGTATCGTGGCGAGCATTCAAACGCAGGCCTCGATTCGATAGAGGTATTCAGACAATGAGCGAATCAATCAAGCACATCAGCGACGCGTCTTTCGAACAGGACGTCGTCAAGTCGGATAAACCTGTCCTGCTCGACTTCTGGGCCGAGTGGTGCGGTCCCTGTAAAATGATCGCCCCGATCCTCGACGAAGTCGCCAAGGATTACGGCGACCACCTGCGGATCGCGAAGATCAATGTCGACGAACATCAGTCGACGCCCGTGAAGTTCGGCGTGCGCGGCATCCCCACGCTGATCCTCTTCAAGAATGGCGCGGTCGCCGCGCAGAAGGTCGGCGCACTGTCGAAGTCGCAGCTGACCGCATTCCTTGACAGCAACCTGTAACTGCATCGCCGGCGGACGTTTTTCACGCGTCCGCCCTCGCGCGACCAGCGCATCCGGTACGCGACGCGAGCCCGACCGATGTTGTCGCACGACAACATCGATCCAAAAGCCCCGCCCTTGGCTTTTTCGAGCCGATATTGGCGTGTGCTATGCTATATTCACAAGAGTTCAAGAAGTATTCAAAGTCTCTGAGCAGTTCCGCTCACCTCTTCTCCCAAATCTTTCTGTTGCACCTCTTTCTCCCCGGCGGGAAATCCGTATGCATTTATCCGAGCTTAAGTCTCAGCATGTCTCCGCACTGATCGAGATGGCCAATGGCCTCGAGATCGAAAATGCGAACCGCCTGCGCAAGCAGGAACTGATGTTCGCCATTCTCAAGAAGCGCGCCAAGGCTGGCGACACAATCTTCGGCGACGGCACCCTCGAAGTGCTACCCGATGGCTTCGGCTTTCTGCGTTCGCCGGAAACTTCGTACCTCGCGAGTACGGACGACATCTACATCAGCCCTTCGCAAATCCGCCGCTTCAACCTGCACACCGGCGACACCATCGAAGGCGAAGTGCGCACGCCGAAGGACGGCGAACGCTATTTCGCGCTGGTGAAGGTCGACAAAGTCAACGGGCAGCCGCCCGAGGCCTCGAAACACAAGATCATGTTCGAGAACCTCACGCCGCTGCATCCGAACAAGCCGCTGCCGCTCGAACGCGAAATGCGCGGCGAGGAAAACGTCACGGGCCGGATCATCGACATGATCTCGCCGATCGGCAAGGGCCAGCGCGGCCTGCTCGTCGCATCGCCGAAGTCGGGCAAGACCGTGATGCTGCAGCACATCGCGCACGCGGTGAAGTCCAACCATCCGGACGTCATCCTGTTCGTGCTACTCATCGACGAACGGCCGGAAGAAGTCACGGAAATGCAGCGCTCGGTGCGCGGCGAAGTCATCGCGTCAACCTTCGACGAACCCGCCGCGCGTCACGTCCAGGTGGCCGAAATGGTCATCGAGAAGGCCAAGCGCCTGGTCGAAATGAAGCACGACGTCGTGATCCTGCTCGACTCCATCACGCGTCTCGCGCGCGCCTACAACACGGTCGTGCCGGCATCGGGCAAGGTGCTGACGGGCGGTGTCGACGCCAACGCGCTGCAACGTCCGAAGCGCTTCTTCGGCGCGGCGCGCAACATCGAGGAAGGCGGTTCGCTGACGATCATCGGCACCGCGCTGATCGAGACCGGCAGCCGCATGGACGACGTCATCTACGAAGAATTCAAGGGCACCGGCAACATGGAAGTGCACCTCGAACGGCGTCTCGCGGAAAAGCGCGTCTATCCGTCGATCAATCTGAACAAGTCGGGCACGCGCCGCGAAGAACTGCTCATCAAGCCGGACCTGCTGCAAAAGGTCTGGGTGCTGCGCAAGTTCATCCACGACATGGACGAAATCGAAGCGATGGAATTCCTGCTCGACAAGATCCGTCAGACGAAGAACAACGCCGAGTTCTTCGACATGATGCGTCGCGGCGGATCCTGAGCATCCGAAGCGCGCGCATCGCTGCCGCAAGTCAGAAAACCGCCTGTACCGTCAGGCGGTTTTTTTATGCGCCGGGCGGGACACGCGCCGTACAATCCGCGTATCGAAGCGATCCGACTCACCGATGACCAACCTCTTTTCCCGTTTCTTCGGCGCGCAACGCCGCGAACGCGTGCTGCGCAAATACGCAATCGACGACGCGCTGTGGTCGAGCACGCTCGACGCGCTGCCGTTCTTCGGCCATCTGAACGCGGACGATCTGCAACGCCTGCGCGAAACCGCGAGCATTTTCATCTCGCAGAAGAAATTCTCGACGGCGCACGACCTCGAACTGACCGACACGATGATCGTGTCCATCGCCGTGCAGGCGTGCCTGCCGGTGCTGAACCTCGATCTCGATCTGTATCGCGGATGGGTCGGCGTGATCGTGTATCCGGGCGAGTTCGTCATCAGAAAGACCGTCGAGGACCAGGATGGCGTCGTCCACGAAGTCGAGCACGACGCGAGCGGCGAGGCGTGGAAGGGCGGTCCGATCGTGTTGTCCTGGGAGGACGCCCAGATGAACGCCACGACGACCGGCGAGCCAGAGGCGTACAATATCGTCATCCACGAATTCGCGCACAAGATCGACATGCTCAACGGCGAGGCGGACGGCCATCCGCCGCTCTTTCGCCGCTGGCACGCACCGCTCGATTCGACCGCGTGGGCGGACGTCTTCGACAACGCGTACGACCAGTTCTGCGCGCGCGTCGATGCCGTGCCGGAGCGGCGCTGGGTGCGCTTCGAGCGCGACTCGCTGATCGATCCCTACGCGGCAGATCATCCGTCGGAGTTCTTCGCGGTGTGCAGCGAGGCGCTGTTCGTCACGCCACACGCGTTCGAGCGGGAATATCCGGAGCTTTACCGGCTGCTTGCGCGCTATTACCAGCAGGATCCGGCCGGCGCTGGCGCACTCGGCAAGCCGAATACGCCGGAGGCATAAGCTCTTCAGTAAGGTGCGAAAAAGTGTCAAGCGACTGATTTTCTGGCATAATTGCTGCTTTTCGACCCCAGGCAAGTGGCTCGCACAGGCCGCCAGACGAGGCGCCGCGGACTGGCTACCGGCAGATACCAGGAAAGACCATGAAAGAAGGCATTCACCCGGATTACCGCGAAGTCCTGTTCGTCGACATGTCGAACGACTTCAAGTTTCTGACCCGCTCGACCATCCAGACGCGCGAAACCGCCGAATACAACGGCAAGACCTACCCGCTCGCGAAGATCGAAGTGTCGTCGGAATCGCACCCGTTCTACACCGGCCAGCAGAAGATCATGGACACGGCCGGCCGCGTCGAAAAGTTCAACAACAAGTTCGCACGCTTCTCGACCAAGAAGTAAGTCGGGCTTCGACGTTTCAGACGAAGTTCCAGCAAGAAAGGCAGCTCCGGCTGCTTTTTGTCTCTGCGCGCCGGCCGGACCGGGCGCGGCATCCACCTTGCTCGACTGCTTGCCCGGCGTGACCGCCGGATTGCTGCGCTTCGTGACGGTTGCCGGCCAACCGGCGACGCATGCGCCGGGCACGACTACAATGCCGGATGCTCCGGCCCCGCCGCGTTCGAACGCATGGCGCGCGGCCCGTCTCCTTATCACGCCACCACGCATGCGATCTGTCGTTCGTCTCACCGCCTCCGCCACCAGCGCCCTGCCGCGCTGGCTGCTGCTCGCCATCTGCATCACCTACGCGTCGTTCGGCCTGTTCGGCCGCGATCCATGGAAAGAGGATGCCGCGGGCTTCGGCGTGATGTGGACGATGGCCAACGGCGACGGCCACGACTGGCTGCTGCCGAATCTCGTCGGCAAGGCGATGACCGCCGACGGCCCGCTGATGTACTGGCTCGGCGCGTTTTTCATCCACGTCCTGAGCCCGTGGGTCGATGCGAGCAACGCCTCGCGCGTTATCACCAGCCTGCTCTTCTGTCTTGCGTGCGCGTTCGTCTGGTATTCGGCGTATCTGCTCGGCCGCCGCGACGAAGCGCAGCCCTTCAAATACGCCTTCGGCGGCGAGCCGGAACCGCGCGACTACGGCCGCACGCTCGGCGACGGCGCGCTCCTGATTCTGCTCGCGTGCTTCGGCCTCGCGGAGCGCGGACACGAAACCACGCCGCAGCTCGCGCAATTCGCCGGCACCGCGATGCTCATCTACGGCCTCGTGCGCAGCCTCGACAAGCCGATCCACGGCGCGCTCGTCTGGGGCGTGGCGATCGGCGTCGTCGGATTGTCGAGTTCGCCGGTGCTGGTGTTCGCGCTGCTGCTCTGCACGCTCGCGATGACCATCATCGTCAGGCAGGTGCGTGTGCTGCCGCTCCTGATCTACGGCCTGCCGGTCGCGGTCGTGCTAATCGCGGCATGGGTGCTGCCAACGCTGCATTTCTATCCCGACGACGGCGAATGGTGGCTGCGCCAGTGGTGGCGCAACAGCTTCAACTATTTCTCGGGGCCGCCGTCGTCGATCTTCGGCTATGCGCTTAAGAACCTGCCGCTCTTCACCTGGCCCGCGTGGCCGCTCGCGATCTGGGCATTCGTCAGTTGGAGCGGCATGCGCCGCTCACCGCATGTGGCGGTGCCGCTGTCGATCATCGGGCCGCTGCTGGTGCTGGTCGTGCTGCAGGCGCACGAGACCAATCGCCTCTTCATGCTGTTGCTGCCGCCGCTGTCGGTGCTCGCGACCTTCGCGCTGCCGACACTCAAGCGCGGCGCGATCAACGCGATCGACTGGTTCGCGATGCTCTCGTTCACGATCATCGGCACGCTGGTCTGGCTCGTCTGGTCGGCGGGCATGTTCGGCTTTCCGCCGTCGATGGCGCGCAACCTCACGCGTCTCGCGCCGGGCTTCCATCCCGAATTCAAGCTGATTTCCTTCGTATGCGCGCTGGCCGTGACGGTCTGCTGGTTCATGCTCGCGCGCTGGCGCCTCGCGCGTCATCCGAAGGTGCTATGGCGCAGCGTCGTGCTGTCGAGCGCGGGCACCACGCTGATGTGGGTGTTGCTGATGACGCTCTGGCTGCCGGTCGTCAACTACAGCCGGACCTATCGCGACGTCGCGGAACAGATCGCCGATCACCTGCCGCCGGACTATCAATGCATCTCGCCGGTGCGCCTCGGCGATGCGCAGATTGCGACCTTCGCGTATTTCGGCGGCATGCATTTCGCGTTCGACGAGGACTGCGACGTGATCCTGCGCCAGGATCCCGCCGATTACGGCGATCCGCCGTCGATCTCGAATCTCGAATGGAAGCTCGTCTGGGAAGGCCGCCGCGTCGCCGACCGCGACGAACGGTTCCGCCTGTACGTGCGCATCGAGCGCCCGACGCCGCCGGCAAAAAAGCCGCTGCGCCCGAAGAGCCTGCGCAGACAGCAATGAGCGCAATGCGTCCGCCCACCGACTCCGCGCGCGCCGCGACCGGCATGTTCGGCGACGTGCGCAGGATCGCCGCGCTCGCGTGGCCTGTGCTGATCGGCCAGTTGGCGGTGATCGCGTTCGGCGTCATCGATACCGCGATGGTCGGGCGCTTCTCCGCGACCGATCTAGCCGCGCTCGGGCTCGGATCGTCGGTCTATATCTCGGTGTACATCGGCCTGACGGGCATTCTCGTCGCCCTCCAGCCGATCGCTGGCCAGCTTTTCGGCGCGGGCCGCGAAAGCGAGATCGGCGAGGAAACGCGCCAGGTGTTCTGGCTCGCGGCCGCGCTGACCATCGTCGGCTTCGTGCTGCTCTACTATCCCGAGCCGCTCCTGAGTCTCGCAAAAGCGCCGCCCGCGCTGTACGACCGCACGGTGGACTATCTGCGCATTCTGTCGTTCGCGCTGCCCGCGAGCCTCGCGTTTCGCGTCTACAGTTCGCTCGCGAATGCGGTCGGCAAGCCGCGCCTCGTGATGTTCCTGCAGGTCGGCGGGCTCGCGCTCAAGTTCCCGCTCAATACGTGGTTCATCTTCGGCGGACTCGGCGTATCCGCGCTCGGCGGTCCGGGCTGCGCGCTCGCGAGCACGCTGATCAACTGGGTGCTCGCGATCGTCAGCATGACGGTGCTCGTGCGCGTCGAGTTCTTCCGGCCGTTCGGCATCTTCTCGCGCTTCTGCTGGCCGGTGTTGCAGCGCCAGGCCGCGCTGCTGAAGCTCGGCATTCCGATGGGCCTGTCCTATCTGATCGAAGTGACGTCGTACACCTTCATGGCGCTTTTCATCTCGCGCTTCGGCACGACGACGCTCGCCGGCCATCAGATCGCGGGCAATCTCGGCGCAGTGCTTTACATGACGCCGCTGTCGATCGGGATCGCGTCGTCGACGCTGGTGTCGCAGGCGCTCGGCGCGCAGAAGTACGACGATGCCGCATCGATCTCGCGTCATGGCATCGGCATGGCCTGCGTGCTCGCGCTGTTCTACGGCATCGTGCTGGTCGCGGCGCGCGAGCATGTGATCACCGCCTACACGCCGGATGCCGGCGTCATCGCCGCCGCGATGCCGCTCGTGCTGATCATCTTCTTCTATCACTTGTTCGACGCGCTGCAGATCACCACCGTGTTCATCCTGCGCGCCTACAAGGTCACGCTGGTGCCGACCGTCATCTATGCCGTCGCGCTGTGGGGCATCGGTCTGGGCGGCGGTTATCTGTTCGGCTTCGACGTCGGCAGCGCGGTGCCCGAGGCGCTGCAGGGCGCGTGCGGCTTCTGGATCGCCAATTCGTTGAGTCTGGGCCTCGCGGGCGTCGGGCTCTTTCTGTACTGGCGGCGCGTCAGCACACGGCATCTGTCGAAGGTCGACGCGGATCGTTAGATCGCGGCGTCGAAAGCTTGCCGCAGGCGTCCAGTAGAATCGCGCTTCGAGGGAATCTTCGGAGCAATGGATGAGCTGCGTTAGCCAACGACAAAAATGGATTCTGGCCACCACCGCCCTGCTCGCCGCGTTCGGCTCGGGCCGGCGATACGTGGCGCCGACGCCGCACGTGTCACGACCGTCTCGCCGCAAGGCAAGGTCGCGCAGGTTCGGCAGGTCGTCGTCAAGTTCGACGAAGCGATGACGCCGCTCGGCGACCAAAGGCAGCGCGCTGCTGGATCGATCCGAAGACCTGGGCGTTCGATTTCGACGACGATCTGCCGCCGGGCTTGCGCTGCGCGTTCGATCTGAAGGACGGCCTGCAATCCGCCTCGAGCCACGCACTTTCGGGCCCCCGACATTTCGCATTCCAGACGGGCGGTCCGTTCGTCACGCGCGTGATGCCCTACGCGGCGAAATCGAAGAGAACCAGAGCTTCGTGCTGCGCCTGAACGGCTCGGCGACGCCTGCATCCGTGCTCGATCACGTTTGGTGCGAATCGAGCGCGATCGACAATCGCATTCCCGTGCGCGCTCGACGACACCGCGCGTGCCGCGCTGCTCAAGCATTTCGATCTCGGCAAGGAAAGCGCTCGCGTGCTCACGCTCGCCTGTCAGCAGGCGGTGCCGGCGGGCGGCGGTGGCGGACACAGCGCGACGCGCGAACTGTTCGACACGCTGCTGCTGTGGAATCCGCGCGTCGCGCTCGATGCCAACGGCGAAGCGAGCGTCGACGTGCCGCTCAACGACGCGCTCACGCGCTTTCGCATCGTCGCGGTCGCGGCGGTCGGCGCGGGACAGTTCGGCACCGGCAGCGCCTCGATCCAGAGCACGCAGGATCTGCAACTGATCTCGGGACTGCCGCCGCTCGTGCGCGTCGGCGACGACTTCCGCGCGCAGTTCACGCTGCGCAACACGACGCCGCGCGCGATGCGCGTGGTCGTCACGCCGAAGGCCGGCACGCTCGCGCTCGATGCGCGCACGGTCGAACTCGCGCCGCAGTCGTCGCAGGAAGTCGCCTGGGACGTGACGACGCCGGACGTAGTCGGCATCGGTTCGTCGGCGACGCTCGACTGGCAGATCGGCGTGGCGGAACAGGCCGGTCCGAAGGCGAACGACACCGTGAAGCTCACGCAGAAAGTGCTCGCGGCGATTCCGGTCGGCGTGCAGCAGGCGAGCATCGCTCAGATCGACGGCACGCTGACGCTGCCCGTCGCGCCGCCCGCCGATGCGGCGAAGTCCGCCGATGGCCTGCCGGGCGTGCGGCGCTGGTTCGAGCGCTATCCGTACAGTTGCCTCGAACGGCAGACTTCGCGCGCGATCGGCCTGATGAACGCCGAACAATGGCAGGCCGTGCTCGCGCGCATGCCGTCCTATCTCGATCGCGACGGCCTCGCGAACTACTTCCCGCCGCTCGACGACGAGCGCCCGAGCGGCAGTCCGGCGCTGAGCGCGTATCTGCTCGCCGTTACCGACGACGCCGCGAAGGAGGATCGCCGTTTCGCGCTGCCCGCCGATCTGCGCGACCAGCTTGCGGCCGGTCTCGCGAACTTCGTCGACGGCAAGATCGAGCGCAAATTCTGGGCGCCGCGCAAAGATCTCGACTTCGAGAAACTCTCCGCCATCGAGGCGCTGTCGCGCTACGGGCTCGCGCAGCCGCGCATGCTCGGCTCGATCACGATCGCGCCGGATCAGTGGCCGACCTCCGCCGTGCTCGATTACTACGCGATCCTCTCGCGCATCGGCGGTATTCCGAATCGAGACGAGAAGCGCGCCCAGGCCGAGCAGATCGTCCGCGCGCGGCACGTATCAGGGCACGCGTCTGAGCTTCTCCACCGAGCGCGACGACGATCTCTGGTGGCTCATGACCGGCACCGAGACGAATGCCGCGCGCACCGCACTGCTCTTCGCCGACAACCCGGCCGGGAAGGACGGGATGCCGCATCTCGTCCCGGGGCTGCTGGCGATGCAGAAGAACGGCGCGTGGCAAACCACAACTGCGAACCTGTGGGGCGAGATCGCGGTCGCGCGCTTCTCGCGGCTTTTCGAGAGCACGCCGGTGACGGGCGCGACGAACGTGCGGCTCGGCGCGTCGTCACGCAGCGTCAATTGGAACGGCGCTTCCTCCGCTACCACCGCGTCAGCGACGCCCATCACCCGCAGCCCGCGCGCAAAGCGTGATGTTGCCGTGGACGACCGGATCGCTGTCGCTGACGCAGGAAGGCACCGGCAAGCCGTAGGCGACGATCGAAAGCCTCACGACCATCGCGTTCAAGGAGCCGTTTGCGGCAGGCTATCGCATCGCGAAGACAATCACGCCCGTCGATCCCGCCGTGAAAGGCGTGTTCTCGCGGCAATATCGTGCGCGTGCGGCTCGACATCGATGCGCAGAGCGACATGACCTGGGTCGTCGTCGATGATCCCGTGCCGGCGGGGGCGCGACCATTCTCGGCTCGGGCCTCGGCCGCGATTCCGCCGCCGCGTGGAGCAATCTGTGGAACACGCGCACGCGCGGCGTATCGACGGTGACGATGCAGCTGACCTCGCTGATCGACGAACAAGGCAGGATGCCCGGACGGCGCAGCGTCGGCGAGAAGGCGCAGCAGACCGTCGAGGCGTTGTGGCTGGAACGCTCGTGGCGCAAGGATTAGATTCTCGAGGCGTATCTGAAGAATCTCGTGCCGTTTCGCGGCGAGATCGTCGGTTTGTCGGCCTTGTCGCAGACGCTCTTCGACAAGGCGCCGTCCGGTCTCGACGAACGCGAAGCCGCGCTCGCCGCCGCACTCGTGCACGCGCCGAATGCGGCCTATCCGAAGGTAAGCGCGCGCCTGCGCGATCCTGCGCGACATGCGCGCGCTGCACGGCGATGCCGCCGACGCGAAGTCCGATCCGTGCATCAACCTCGACGGCTACACGCAACTGATGCTGACGCGCACGGCATCGGCCCGGTCGCTGGCCGGCAAAGGCCTCGCGCCGCACTTCGCACGCCACATCGCCGCCGAAGCGAAGCCGCAGGCAGGCTCGACGCTCAAGCCGTTCCTGTATGCGCAGGCGATCGACGAGAAGCGTCTCACCGCCGCCATCCTGCTCGACGATGCGCCGCTCGATCTCGCCACCGGCGGCGGCCTCTACATCCCGCAGAACTACGATCACGATTTCAAGGGCTGGGTCAGCATGCGAACGGCTCTCGGTTCGTCGCTGAACGTGCCCGCCGTGCGTGCGCTGGTGCTGGTCACGCCTCATCGCTTCGCGAAGACGCTCGTCGCGCTCGGCCTGCCGCTCACGCAGGCGGGCGACTACTACGGCTTCTCGCTCGCGCTCGGCAACGCGGACGGACGCTCGCGTCGCTGGCGAACGCCTATCGCGCGATCGCCGACGGCGGCGTCGCGCGCCCGCTCTTCGATCTCGCGGATCATCCCGCCGCGCCGTCGGGCACGCGCGTGTTCAGTGCGGAAGCGAGCTTCATCGTCGCGGACATACTTGCCGACAAAAACGCGCGCACGCGCACCTTCGGCTTCGACAGCGTGCTCGCGACGCGCGGCTTCAGCGCCGTCAAGACCGGCACTAGCAAGGACATGCGCGACAACTGGGCGGTCGGCTTCACCTCGCGCTACACCGTCGGCGTGTGGGTCGGCAACGTGGACGGCGCGCCGATGTGGGACGTGTCTGGCGTTGCCGGCGCCGCGCCCGCGTGGAACGCGATCGTCAACTATCTCGGACGTCGCGGCGCGAGCCGCGCACCGGGCGCGCCTTCGGGCGTCGTGCGCACGCAGGTCGCGTATCAGGGCGATGTCGAGCCCGCGCGCGACGAGAATGGTTCGTGCGCGGCACGCAGATGCGGACGATCGGGCTCGCGGCGGGCGCATCCAGCGCGGCGCTAACGCCAAGTCCGGCGGGCGATGCGAAGACCGCGCGCATCGGCGCGCCGACCGACGGCACCATCTTCGCGCTCGATCCCGACATTCCGCCCGCGCGGCAGCGCGTGTGGTTCGAGCACGCGGGCAGCAATTCGCGCATCCTGTGGAAACTCGACGGCAAGCCGCTCGGACATGAAGCGCGCGTGTCGTGGCTGCCGTGACCGGGGCCGTCATACGCTGCAGCTCGTCGATGCGCGCGGCGAAGTCGTCGATTCGGTCGCTTTCGAAGTGCGCGGCGCGTTCGCGAAGACGGCGCAGCGCGAATCGAAATGACCCAATCGAAACGACTCGCGAGTGAAAGTCATCCGCGCGACGCATTGCGGCGTTAGAAAAAGCAGCCCGCGGCATGGAAGTCATGCGGAACGCGGGCCGTCATTGTCGCGGCGCGGAATTGTCCTATGCTTAACGGCAACGTTTTCCGCAGGACCCGGACGCTTCGATTCATCATTTCTTTATCTCAAAGCCTAGAGTGCCGTCATGCTGAAAAAGCTGCTGATGCTGTGCCTTGCGTTCATGCTGTCCGTCGGATACGCGTTCGCCGCGGTCGACGTCAACACCGCCGATCAGGCGGCGCTCGATTCGGTGAAGGGTCTCGGGCCGATGAAATCGAAGGCGATCGTCGACGAGCGCACGAAGAACGGCCCGTTCAAGGACGCCGACGATATCGCCAATCGCGTCAAAGGTCTTGGCGTGAAGTCGGTCGCGAAACTGGAGGAAAACGGTCTGACCATCGGTGGATCGTCGCTGCCGCCGACGGGCAAGACCGCCAAACCGACGACTTCGGCAGGCGCAAGCGCCGCGCCGAATTCGACGGCCTGATCCTCAACGGCGGCCATGGCAACAACGTCGCCCGCGGGCACCAACCCCGGCACCAACGCACCGGCGCCTGCATCCGGCACGAAGGCTGCGAAGAAGTCGAAGGCATCGGCCGATGCGGCTTCCGCGACGGCGCCTGCCGCCGCCACGAGCGACGCGAAGCCGTCGAAAACGAAGCGCAGCAAGAAGGACAAGGCCGCGAGCGCCGTGGCGGCGAGTCAATAAGGTCACAAAAGCGCGCGAAGGCGAACCTCGGAACGCCTTCGCCGTCAACCGCCTAATCGCCCGCGCGAAGACCTTGATGTTCTATCGGGAGCGATCATCGTCCGAAAGAATCGCGCGGCCTGTCTTCAATCTTTCCCGCAACTTCTTACAGTAACTTACAGTAAGATCGCCATGAGCCTCATCGATATCCTCTCTTCCGCCCTCGGCAATTCGTCGCCCCAGGAAGGCCAGCCGGCGCCGTCCGGCCAGGCCGCGCTGATCGCCGCGGCGATGCAGTTCATCAACAGCCAGCCGGGCGGCCTGATGAGTCTGCTGCGGTGCTTTCAGGAACATGGTGCGGGCGACATAGTGCAATCGTGGATCGGCCACGGCGAGAACAAGCCGATCGATCCCGGCACGCTCCCCAACGTGCTCGGTCAGGACAAGGTCGGCAAACTCGCGCAGAAAGCAGGCATGTCCGGCGATCAACTGTCGGGCATGCTCGCCGCGGTGCTGCCGCATATCGTCGATCGCGCGACGCCCAATGGCGAAGTGCCGCCGAAAGGCAAGCTCGATCTGACGAAGGTGCTCGGTTCGCTGGGCGAACTGGCTGGGTTGTTCGGGAAGAGTGAGGAGCCGAAGCAAGGGTGAGGGGGCTATCGAGCTTCGATAAGCTATGCCTCGCGGGCCTATGAGGTCGGGGGGCTTTCGCCCTAATTTAGGGTTAAGGCGCAATTAAGGTTAAGGCGCAATCCGGTGCCGGGGCATCGCCCGGCAGACGTCGCGTACGGTCCGGAACTCGAACTACACGAAATCCTTGCGATTGCACGGAAAGTCGCTGCGTGGTGCGCCGCTTTTACACGAATCCTTGCGATCGCAAGAATAACCGCACAAAAAACAGCGGATCGCTCCGCTGCCCTTCCGAACCTACTTAAGAACCTGCACGAAACCTCAGTGCACGACCCGATCGAATACGAACTTGCCGTCTCTGACATCGACCGGAATCATATCCTTCGGGCCGAACTGTCCGGCGAGAATCAGCTTCGCGACCGGGTTTTCGATCTCCTGCTGAATCGCGCGCTTCAACGGCCGCGCACCGAACACCGGGTCGTAGCCGACCTTGCCGATCTGCTCCAGCGCCGCGTCGGATACGTCGAACTGCATGTCGAGCTTCGCCAGCCGTTCGTGCAGGCGCTGCAACTGGATCTTCGCGATCGACTCGATGTTCGCGCGGTCCAGCGAATGGAACACGACCACATCGTCGATCCGGTTCAGGAACTCCAGCCGGAAGTGCAGCTTCACTTCTTCCCAGACGGCGTCCTTCACCATTTCCTGCGGCTCGCCGACCATCGACTGGATGACTTGCGAACCGAGGTTCGACGTCATCACGATGACCGTGTTCTTGAAGTCCACGGTGCGGCCCTGACCATCGGTCATGCGGCCGTCGTCGAGCACCTGCAGCAGCACGTTGAACACGTCCAGATGCGCCTTCTCGATCTCGTCAAGCAGGATCACGCTATACGGCTTGCGGCGCACGGCCTCGGTCAGATAGCCGCCTTCCTCGTAACCGACATAGCCCGGCGGCGCGCCAATCAGCCGCGCGACGCTGTGCTTCTCCATGAATTCGCTCATGTCGATGCGGATCAGGTGATCCTCTGAATCGAACAGAAACGCGGCCAGCGCCTTGCACAACTCGGTCTTGCCGACGCCCGTCGGCCCCAGGAACAGGAACGAGCCATACGGCCGGTTCGGATCCGACAGGCCCGTGCGCGAACGGCGGATCGCATCGGCGACCGTGCCGATCGCTTCGTCCTGTCCAATGACGCGCTCGTGCAGCTTCGCTTCGATCTGCAAGAGCTTCTCGCGCTCGCCCTGCATCATGCGCGACACGGGAATGCCGGTCGAACGCGACACGACTTCCGCGATTTCCTCCGCGCCGACCTGCGTGCGCAACAGTCGCGGACGCGTCGGATTCGCCTGTTCCTGCGATTCCGCCTGCGTCACCTGCTTGAGCCGCGCCTCGAGTTCGGGCAGCTTGCCGTACTGCAATTCGGCGACCTTCTCCAGCTTGCCCTCGCGCTGCAGCCGCGTGATGTCGGCGCGCACTTTCTCGATCTCTTCCTTCAATTGCGCGCTGCCCTGCACCGTTGCCTTCTCGGCGGTCCAGATTTCCTCGAGGTCGGAATATTCGCGATTGAGCTGCTCGATTTCTTCCTCGATCAATTGCAAACGCTTCTGCGATGCTTCGTCCTTCTCCTTCTTCACCGCCTCGCGCTCGATCTTCAACTGGATGGTGCGGCGCTCCAGCTTGTCCATCTCTTCGGGCTTCGAATCGATTTCCATCTTGATGCGCGACGCGGCTTCGTCGATCAGGTCGATGGCCTTGTCCGGCAGGAAACGGTCGGTGATGTAGCGATGCGACAGTTCCGCCGCCACGACGATCGCCGGATCGGTGATCTCGACGCCGTGATGCAGCTCGTACTTCTCCTGCAGGCCGCGCAGGATCGCGATGGTTGCCTCGACCGATGGTTCGTCGACGAGCACTTTCTGGAACCGGCGTTCCAGCGCCGCGTCCTTCTCGATGTACTTGCGGTACTCGTCGAGCGTGGTCGCGCCGATGCAGTGCAGCTCGCCGCGCGACAGCGCCGGCTTCAGCATGTTGCCGGCGTCCATCGCGCCTTCGACCTTGCCCGTGCCGACCATCGTGTGAATCTCGTCGATGAAGACAATCGTTTGCCCTTCATCCTTGGCGATGTCGTTGAGCACGGCCTTCAGGCGCTCCTCGAATTCGCCGCGATACTTCGCGCCCGCGAGCAGCGCCGCCATGTCGAGCGACAGCACGCGCTTGCCCTTGAGCGTTTCCGGTACTTCGCCGTTGACAATGCGCTGCGCGAGTCCTTCGACGATCGCGGTCTTGCCGACGCCCGGCTCGCCGATCAGCACCGGGTTGTTCTTCGTGCGGCGTTGCAGGATCTGGATGGAGCGGCGGATTTCGTCGTCGCGGCCGATCACCGGATCGAGCTTGCCGGCGCGTGCGCGCTCGGTCAGATCGACGGTGTACTTCTTGAGCGCCGCGCGCTGGCTTTCCGCATCTTGACTATTGACCTGCTGGCCGCCGCGCACCGCATTGATGGCAGCTTCGAGCGCCTTGCGCGTGAGCCCGTGCTGCTTCGCGATGCGGCCGGTTTCGCCCTTGTCGTCCGCGACCGCGAGCAGGAACATCTCGCTCGCGATGTAGGTGTCGTTGAGCTTTTGCGCTTCCTTGTCGGCGTTGTTCAGCAGGCCGGCGAGATCGCGGCTGACCTGAACGTTGCCGTCCGTGCCCTGCACTTGCGGCAGACGCGTCATCGCGTCGTTCAGCGCCGTTTGCAGCGCTTGAACCTGCACGCCCGTGTGCGACAGCAGCGAACGCGCCGATCCGTCCTGCTGCGCGATCAACGCGGCGAGCAGATGCACCGGCTCGATGTACTGGTTTTCGTGTCCGACCGCGAGGCTCTGCGCATCGGACAGCGCTTCTTGAAACTTGGTGGTGAGTTTGTCGATTCTCATTTTTTTGACGGCTCCAATTCTGAATATAGCCAAAATGAGGCGCTATCTGTCACTTTCAAGCGCGCAAACGCGTGAATTTTGGCATTTTTCGCTTTGGCCGGCACGTCGGTTTCCGTTGAACGGAACGGGCGGTGCCGCACGCGGGCGCATGAGAATGACCTTGGCGTCGAGCTTTCGTTCGGAATTCTGCCGGGCGGCGCCGGCCGACAAGCGCCGTCAGCCCGTCGTTCCGCTCGGCGCGTAAGCGTAGGCCGTGACGGGGATGATCGGCACGATGCCGAGCATGCGCGCGAGTTCGTTCGCGGGCTTGGCGAGTTCGCCGACGGTGTGCTTGTCGAGTTCGGCGAGAAACGCATCGCGCGCGGCGGCGAATACGCCCTTCAGACGGCAATGCGACTCGATGACGCAGCCGCCTTGCGACTGCCCGCCGCCCGCTCCGTTATCGTGCGAAAAGCAGTCCACCAGCGCGAAGTCGCTTTCCGTCTTGCGCACGACATCGCCGATCGTTAGTTCGCTCGATCGCTCGGCGATCTTCAGCCCGCCATTGCGGCCGCGCACGGTTTCGACCCATCCGAGTTCGCCCAGTTGCTGGACAATCTTCATCAGATGGTTCTTCGATATGCCGTAAGCGTCCGAGATTTCCTGGATCGTAGACAGTCCGGACGGACACACGGAAAGATAGATAGAGAAGAACGCGCAGCGCATAATCGGTGTAATCGGTCAGTCGCATGATCCTGGTGCGATCGCNCGCGAGGCGCCGAAAGTCCGCGCCGGAGCAAGGGATGTTGGCCCGCATGCACGACGCACGGCCTAACATCCACGCAAAACTCGCTGACAGGTCCAGCTTTCGTCCACAAGTTACTGCATTCGGACGTATTTGGCATGCTATTCGGACGCGTTCAGACGAAGTGGTTCCGAATTCTTCCAAGTCACGCGCAAGCCGTATTCTCCGTCGTATTGATGATTCCCGTCATAAAAAAACCATGACCGTATCGCCGACGCGCCATCTGGCTGACAGTTTCACGCCCATGAACATCGAATCAACCCCCGCTCCGGCTTCCCGCGAACTCGTACCCGACGAGGCGAATATCCGCGCCCTCGTCGAGGCTTTCTACCGCCGCGTCGACGACGATGCGCTGCTCGGCCCGATCTTCACGCGCGAGCTGACGGGCCGCTGGGACGAGCATCTCGCGAAGATGACGACGTTCTGGTCGAGCCTCGTGCTCGGCTCGAAGCAATATCGCGGCAACGCACAGGAAGCGCACCGGCCGCTCGCGGACATCGAACCGCGCCACTTCGCGCGCTGGTTGTCACTGTTCCNGCCTTCAGTTGAGCAAGTTCGGCTGGGATTATGAGATTCCCGCAGAACAACAGGAACNTCGGCCCGCGGGCGAACCGTTTCCGGCGAAGTTCATCGGCAAATCGACGGATTAGGACGCGATCCAGCGTTTGAGCGCACTGTCGTCGGATTCGCGCGCGTCGACCTAGCGCTCGCCCGCGTCGGTCTTTTCCTTCTTCCAGAACGGTGCCTGCGTCTTCAGATAATCCATCACGAAGGCACAGGATTCGAACGCTTCCGCCCGATGCATCGCCGTGGTCGCGACCAGCACGATCTGGTCGAGCGGCCTGAGCTTGCCGACGCGATGCACGATCAGCACGTCCGAGCCCGGCCAGCGATCGCGCGCCTGCTGGGCGATCGCTTCGAGCGACTTCTCCGTCATGCCCGGATAGTGCTCGAGTTCCATCGTCTCGACCGACGCGCCTTCGTTCAGGTCGCGCACCGTGCCGACGAAGCACACGACCGCGCCAACCTTCGGATTGCCGGCGCGCAACGCGGCGACTTCGGCGCCGAGGTCGAAATCGGCTTCATGCATGCGAATCTTGGCGAACGCATTCATGTCAGCCGCCCGTGACCGGCGGAAAAAACGCCACTTCGCAGCCTTCCGTGATGCGCTGCGACGCATCCGTCATCACATGATTGCAGGCCATGCGCAGCGCGCGGCCGCAGCCACGCGCGCACGTTGCCGACGTTGACGACTTCATCGGGTACGTCAGCCGTCTCGTTCGCGATGCCCAGCGTCTCGCGCACGCTGGCGAAATATCTCAGTTCGATGTTCATCTGAAGCCCTGCCTACCGCATCAATTCGGAAAAGGGATGAACCGCACCGTCTCGCCCGCGGCGATCGCGTGATTCGGCGGGTTGTCGATGAGACCGTCGCCCCAGACGGTCGAAGTCAGCACGGCCGAACTCTGATCGGCGAATAGCTCGAGGCCGCCTGCCTCGTTGACGCGCGCGCAAGCGCGCGCAGGAATTCGTTGCGGCAATCGCCCTTCTTCTGCGTGAAATCGGCGCGCATCGAGTAGACGCGCGGCGCGACCTGTTCGACACCTGCAAGACGCAGCAGAAACGGCCGCACGAACAGCAAAAAGTGCAGAAGCTCGACACCAGATTGCCCGGCAAGCCGATAAAGAAGGCTTCGCCAGAATCGCCTCGATGGTCCGCGTCGCCACGCCGCACCGCGCCGAACGCGAGCGGTTTGCCCGGCTTCATCGCGATCTGCCACATCGCGATGCGGCCTTCGGCTTCGACGGCAGGCTTGGCGTGATCTTCCTCGCCGACCGACACGCCGCCGCAGGTCAGGATCAGATCATGGCCGAGCGCGGCGCGACGCAGCGTCTCGCGGGTCGCGTCAAGCCGGTCCGGCACGATGCCGAGATCGGAGACTTCGCAGCCGAGCTTCTCCAGCAGCGCACGCAGCGTGAAGCGGTTCGAGTTGTAGATCGCGCCGGGTTCAAGCGGCTCGCCGGGCATGCGTTCGTCGCCGGTGAAGAAAATCGCGACGTACACGCGGCGCACCACATCGAGCATCGCGCAGCCAACCGATGCCGCGAGACCGAGCGCCTGCGGCGTGAGCCGCGTGCCGGCGGGGAGAATCACCGCGTCGCGCTGGATGTCCGCGCCCTGCTTCGTGATCCACTCGCCTTCGTTCGGCGCGGCGTCGAAGGAGACGCAGCCGTCATCGCCCGCGCGCGCCATCTCCTGCATGACGACCGTGTCCGTGCCGGGCGGCACCGTCGCACCGGTGAAGATGCGCACCGCCGTGCCTGCTTCGAGCGCGTCGGGCGCCCGCCGGAATACGCTGCGATACCTTCAGCGCGATGGGCGCGCCCTCGCTCGCGCCGGCCAGATCGGCGGCGCGCACCGCGTAGCCGTCCATCGAACTGGTGTGCATCGGCGGAATGTCGAGCGGCGACACTACGTCCGCCGCGAGCACGCGGCCGAGCGCGTCGAGCGTATCGATGCGCTCGGTGCCGTCCACACGGCGCGCGGCGGCGAGCAGTTGGCCGAGTGCGTCGGCGGTGGCAAGCATCGGCGGGCGGGGCGGGCATGGATTCGTTCTTGATTGAGTTCAGACAGGCATTGTATCGAGATGAACCGGAAGCTTTCATCGGCCGCGCCGCATGGCTGGATTAGCGCTCCCGCCCCGAAGCCGCCCGCCGCCGGTGATAAACTCGTAGCATACTTCCTACGCCCACATCCATGAAATTCTGTTCCGTCTGCGGCCACGAGATCGGCCTGAGCATACCGACTGGCGACAACCGCGAGCGCTTCGTCTGCGGCAGTTGCGGCACCGTTCACTATCAAAATCCGCGCAACGTCGTCGGCACCGTGCCGATCTGGGACGACAAGGTGTTGCTGTGCCGCCGCGCGATCGAGCCGCGCTACGGCTTCTGGACGCTGCCCGCCGGCTTCATGGAAATGGACGAAACCACGAGCGAGGGCGCCTCGCGCGAGACGCTGGAAGAAGCCGGCGCGCGCGTCGAGATTCAGAGTCTCTTCTCGCTGCTGAACGTGCCACACGTACATCAGGTACACATTTTCTATCTGGCGCGCCTGCTCGACATCGACGTCGATCCGGGCGAGGAAAGCCTCGAAGTGAAGCTCTTCGAGGAACACGAAATTCCCTGGGACGAGATCGCGTTCCCGACCGTCGGGCAGACGCTGCGTTTCTTCTTCACGGATCGCGCGGCGGGCAACTTCACGCTGCACACGGACGACATCTTCCGCACGCTGCGCAACGGCTGATCACCGAGGCCGCCGCCAACATGGTTCCGTGGCTCGCCCATGACGATCCCTTTCTGAGCGTCAACCACGCGCTGGGTACGGCAAGCGGCGCGCCCGGGCTGCTCGCCGCCAGCGCCGACCTGCTGCCCGCGCAGCTCGTCGATGCCTATCAGCGCGGCATCTCCCTGGTATTCGGACGGCCAGCCGGTGCTCTGGTGGAGCCCCGATCCGCGCATGGTGCTGAAGCCCGCGGAGTTCAAGATATCGACGCTCCGGCGCGTGCCGCGCGACGCGCGCTGGGAAGTGCGCGTCGACGACAACTTCCCCGCCGTCATGCGCGCCTGCGCCGACACGCCGCGCGACGGCCAGCGCGGCACCTGGATCACGGCGGATATCGTGGAGGTCTACACGTCGCTGCATCGCGCGGGGCGCGCGTCGGCAGGCTTTAGGCGTATCGTTCGGGCGCATGTTCTTTGGCGAATCGATGTTCGCGCACAAGACGGATGCGTCGAAAATCGCGCTGTCCGCACTCGTCGAACACTTGCGCCTCCACAAAATAGAGATGATAGACTGCCCGCAGGACACGTCGCATCTGGCATCGCTGGGCGGCCGCGAGATTCCTCGCCGCGAATTCGTCGCGCATCTCCGCAAGGCCGTCGGGCAGCCGCAGATTCGCCGCAGATTCCCTGGCAATTCGACAAGTCCGTGCTCCTGGACCTCGTCTCGCGCCCGGAACCCCGCGCGATCTAGCGACCGGACATGCTTCACGCGCTTCACCTTACGCGCCTTGAGGAAAGCGCGCAGAAATGCACAACGCGAGCCCCGCAACGGGCCCACTGAGAGCCGCCAACGTGACACATCCGAACGAGCTTCCGCTGTCACCGCTTTCCGCGCTGCAATTCTATGCAACAGCACCCTACCCTTGCAGCTATCTGGAAGGCCGCGTCGCGCGCTCGCAGGTCGCGACGCCGAGCCATCTGATCAACTCCGACGTCTATACTGAACTCGTCAAGGCCGGCTTCCGGCGCTCCGGCGTATTCACCTATCGCCCGTACTGCGACGGCTGCCGCGCCTGCGTGCCGGTGCGCGTGCCGGTCGCGTGCTTCGAGCCGAACCGCGCGCAACGGCGCGTGTGGAAGCCGCACGGCAATCTCGTCGCGAGCGTAGCGCCGCTGCACTACGACGAAAAGCATTACGCGCTCTATATGCGCTATCAGTCGGCGCGTCACGCGGGCGGCGGCATGGATCGCGACAGCCGCGACCAGTACGAACAGTTCCTGCTGCAAAGCCGGATCAATTCGCGTCTGGTCGAATTCCGCGAGCCGGGCGCGGGCGGCGCGCCGGGCGAGCTGCGCATGATCAGCATAATCGACATCCTCGGCGACGGGCTGTCGTCGGTCTACACCTTCTTCGAGCCCGATCTGCCGAAGACCAGCTTCGGCACCTTCAACATCCTCTGGCAGATCGAACAGGCGAAGAACCTCGACTTGCCGCACGTCTATCTCGGCTACTGGATCAGCGAGAGCGAAAAAATGGCCTACAAAGCCAATTTCCGCCCGCTCGAAGGGCTCGTCGACGGCAAATGGTCCGTGCTCGATCCCGCCGTCAAGCAATCGGCGTGCGCGCTGCCGGTGCCCGGCCGCGCGCACGGCCCCCTGCCNGCGCCGTTGCCCGGCTTCCACTTCGTGTTCAGTTCCCTTTACCCGTTCGCGCGTTCGCATCTGTTCAGGATGGCCGCCGAAGACGCTCACCATCTGACGCTGCGCATGCTCGGCGCGGCCGGCCGCACCAGCATCGCCAATCTGCTCGCTACGCACGGACCCGATTCGCCCCGCACCGTGATGGGCCTCACGTTCCGCAATCCGGTCGGACTCGCGGCCGGGCTCGACAAGGACGGCGCCTGCATCGACGGGCTCGCAGCGCTCGACTTCGGTTTCATCGAAGTCGGTACGGTCACGCCGCGCGCGCAGCCCGGCAATCCCCGGCCGCGCATCTTCCGTCTGTCGGAAGCGGGCGGGCTCATCAACCGGATGGGTTTCAACAACGGCGGCGTCGATCAGTTCGTCGCCAACGTGCAGGCCGCGCGCTATCGCGGCACGCTCGGGCTAAACATCGGCAAGAATGCCGATACGCCGATCGAGCGCGCCGCCGCCGACTATCTGTACTGCCTCGAACGCGTCTATCCGTTCGCGAGCTACGTGACCATCAACATCTCGTCGCCGAACACGAAGAACCTGCGCCAGTTGCAGGGCGCGGGCGAACTCGATTCGCTGCTCGGCGCGCTCAAGGACAAGCAGCAGCGCCTGTCCGACCTGCACGGCAGGCTCGTGCCGCTCGCGCTCAAGATCGCGCCCGATCTCGACGACGAGCAGATCAAGTCGATCGCGAGCACGCTGCTCGCTCACAAGATCGACGGCGTGATCGCCACCAACACGACGCTGTTGCGCACCGCGGTCGCCGACATGCCGCACGGCGACGAAGCGGGCGGCCTGTCCGGGCGGCCGGTGTTCGACGCCTCGAACGAAGTCATCCGCAAGCTGCGGGCGGAAGTGGGCGGCGAGGTGCCGATCATCGGCGTCGGCGGCATCTTCTCGGGCGACGATGCGCGCGCGAAGCTCGCGGCAGGCGCATCGCTCGTGCAGCTCTACACCGGGCTGATTTATCGCGGTCCGGCGCTCGTCAGAGAATGCGTCGACGCCCTCGCCCAGGAATATTAAAATAAGCAAACGATCTGATACGACAATTGCATTTTCACTATGATCACCGCATCTGAAGCCCGCTGCATCGCCCATCAAGAGGAAAACAACACGATGAAACTGTCCACGCTCAAGAAGCTCGTCGCCGCCAGCCTGATCGTCGCGGCATTCACCGCCGTGACGACGGCCGCCCACGCCGAAGATCTGCTCGATCAGGTCAAGCAGCGCGGCACGCTGCGCGTCGGTATCGAAGGCACGTTCCCGCCGTTCAATTCGAAGAACCCGCAAGGCGAACTCGTCGGCTTCGACGTGGATATCGCCAAGGCGGTCGCCGCCAAGCTCGGCGTGAAGCCCGAATTCGTGACGACGGAGTGGAGCGGCATCATCGCCGGCCTGCAGGCGGGCAAGTTCGACGTGATCGTCAATCAGGTCGGCATCACCGATGCGCGCAAGCAGACGCTCGACTTCTCGCCCGCGTACACGTACTCGAACGCGCAACTGATCCAGCGTGCCGACGACAAACGCGAGTTCAAGTCGCTCGAGGATCTGAAGGGCAAGAAGCTCGGCGTCGGCCTCGGCACCAACTACATGGAGGCGAAGTCGGTGCCGGGCATCGACGTGAAGACGTATCCGGGCGCGCCGGAATATCTGCGCGATCTGGCCGCCAACCGGCTGGATGCGGCGCTCAACGACTGCCTGATGCTCGCCTACCTGCTCAAGAACTCGCAATTGCCGCTGCACACCGGCGCGAACGTCGGCGCGGGCAATCCGTCGGGCATTCCGTTCAAGAAGGGCAATCCGAAGTTCGCGAAGGCCATCGACGACGCCATGACGCAACTCGAAAACGACGGCACCTTCGCGAAGATTTCCGACAAGTGATTCGGCATCGACGTGACGAAGCCCGCCAAGTAACGCGCGTTTCGTTCGGTACGACGGGTGGCATCGAAGGTCGGTGCCGCCCTTCTCTTTTTCGCGCGCGGTTTATGATGTCGCGATCATTTCAGTCCACGCACTCCGATTCGCATCCATGTCCACGACTTCCCTGCTCGTTCAATCGGCGCCCGTGCTGGCGCAAGGCGCGCTGCTGACGATCAAGTTCGCGCTCTATTCGATGATCTTCGGCCTTGTCGCCGCGGTCGTGCTGGCGTTGATGGGCATCAGCCAGAATCGCGCGCTGGTCGCGATCGGCCGCTTCTATGTGAGCGTGATGCACGGCACGCCCTTGCTCATGCAGATCTTCGTGATCTACTACGGCCTGCCGAACCTCGGCATCTCGCTCGAACCGACGCCCGCGGGCGTCATTGCGCTGTCGGCGAACATCGCCGCGTATCTGTCGGAAAGCATACGCGGCGCGATCCTGGGCATTCCGGTGATCAATGGCTCGCAGCGTACAGCCTCGGCCTCTCGCGCAGCCAGACGCTGCGTTACGTGATCGGACCGCAGGCGCTGCGTATCGCGGTGTCGAGCCCGCGGTGTCGAGCCTGTCGAACAGTCTCATCAGCCTCATCAAGGACACCTCGCTGGTGTCGGTCATCACCGTGACCGAACTGCTGCGCAGCGCGCAGGAAGTGATCGCGGCGACCTATCAGCCGCTGCCGCTTTATCTCGCCGCCGCATTCGTCTATTGGGTCTTGTGCAGCGTGCTCGAATTCGTGCAGCGCCGCTTCGAGCGGCGTCTCGCGCTGCCCGGACGTCACTGAGATCCGATCCGTCTTTCCATGCCGCGAAGGCCGCTTCCGAAGCGGCCTTCGTCGTTTCTACTGCTCGCTTTCGAAGGAAAAGCGCACGCCGAGATCGCGGCGCGCGGCATCGATCATGCGTTGCAGCGCGCGCGCATTGACCGCCGCGGGCTGTTCGCACATCACCGGCACGCGCGCCGCGGACGCACGCAGCGCGTACTCGGGATGACTGTCCTGCATCATCGCGATCATCGCGATATAGAGCGAGAGCACGTCGATGTTCGCGAGCATCGCGTCCAAGCTGTCGTATGCGCTCGCGTCGAAACTGCGCGCGAGTTCGAGCGTGGGTTCCGCGCGGCGCGACCACGCGCCGACGATGCCGAAGCGTATCGGTGTCGATGGCGTGTGTTCCGGCGATGCGTTCAAGCGAACCTCCTGCGAAGAAGACGTGGTGCGACGCATTGTGCCTCATCGCAAGAAGCAATAAAGCCGGGACAAGTCCCGGCTTTATTGCGTGCAACGCTCAGCGTCCGCTGTAACGACCTGGCGAAAAGACGTGCGTCACACACCCGCCGATTCGTTCACGTTGGTCTGCGGAGGCGCCGGCTGCGGGCTCGTGCGTTCCAGCGCGAAAGCGCGACCCACTTCCTCGGCGGCGAGATCGACGAGATCGCGCGTCGCGTGCTCGGCCGCGTTCGGATCCTTCGCCTCGATCGCTTCGACGACGCTGCGCTGCGCAGCGAGCGTCGCTTCGCGCACCGATTCGATGCCGTCGACGATCGGATTTACCGTCACCAGCGCGCCGCGCACGATGGCCGTCATCTGGCGGAAAAACTGATTGCCGCTCGCCGCGACGATGCGCGTATGCAGCACTTCGTCGGCCGCCTGATACTCCGGCTCGCCGACCTGCAGCACCGACAGCGCCTCGAACGCATCGCGGATGCCGGCGATTTCGTCCGGCGTCGCGCGCGCGGCAGCCAGTGCGGCGGCGCGCGGTTCGATCAGCATGCGGAATTCGATTACATCGCGAAGGAAGGTCTGATCCGGCTTCGCGCGAAAACGCCAGCTCACCACGTCTTCGTCGATGAGACGCCAGTCGCTCATCGGTCGAATGCGCGTGCCGGTTTTCGGCCGCACATCCAGCATGTGCCGCGCGAGCAGCATCGAGAGCGCTTCGCGCATGACGGTGCGGCTCACGTCGAATTCTTTCGAGAGAATGTCCTGCGGCGGCAGTATCGCGCCATATTTCTGCTCGACGATTCCGGAGACGAGTCTGTCCATGACTTTCGCCACCAGCGATCGCTCTTTGTTTTCATCCATCACGCTTCTCCCCTATCCGCCTGTCCGTAGCCCGTGTGTATATTCCGTATCCATCTCGCACAGCCCGTTGCGATAAGGCACGACGTCGGTTCCGACCGGTCCCTTCGTCGTGCTTGATACGTTGCGTCCTCCCTGCCTCGAAACCAGTTAGGAAATTCCTGACAGGGTATTCCCTCTGAACTTCCGCATCGATTTCGCAGTGCCGTGGCGCGCGTTTTTTTACCGCTTCTGCATCGCGACCTGCACTCGCGCCGCACTCGCGCCGCGGGCTTTTCCGATTCGGCCCCCTCAAATCATCGGACCTCTCATGCATCCATTTGAGCAAGCATCACGTACGCTTTCTGTGCGAACGCAAACGCTCACCCCATTACGTGCGGCATTTTTATGACTTCTGATGCCTATTTCATGCGATATCAGCGCTTCGACATGCATGCCGCGCGCGTCGTTCTCGCCAATTTCGCTTTCCTTTTCTTACCTTTCCAAGCTGACTGACGAGGCTTACACCGGCTGCTTAAACCGCGCCGTCAGGTGCGCGTGCGCGACGCGTGTCCAGACGCATTTGACGTCGCTGCATCGATGCGCGTTCCGCCAGCGTCTGCTGATACACCACCATGTAGTCGTTACTGACGCGCTCGACGCTCCATTCCTGCAGATTTTGCTGGGCACGCGCCGCAAGCTGGCCGCGCGCCTGCGAGTCGAGCAGCAACCAGCGCAGCTTCGCCGCCGTCTGCGCCGGATCGCCGGGCAGCACCAGCACGCCCGCCGCGCCGTCGTCGAGCAATTCGGGAATGCCGCCCACGCGCGTCACGACGATCACGCAGCCGGCTTCGCGCGCTTCCGCAATCACGAGCGGACACGGATCCTGGCGCGATACGAGCGCAAACACGTCGGCGCTCGCGAAGTACGGCCGCGCATCCGCGACGAAACCGGTGAAGTGTACGAAGGGCGCGATGCTGAGTTCGGCCGCGAGCGCTTCCATCGAACCGCGATCGGGACCATCGCCGACGAGGTACAGATACGGCTCGGGCAGAAACCGCGCTCGTTCGCCAATCCTTCGCGCAGCAGCGCGAACGCCTGCAGCAGATCCGCGATGCCCTTGCGCCGGTACATGCCCGCCACGCAGACGATGTTCGGATGCTTCAGGCGCACGGGCCGCGCGACGCGGCGCCTCGACCGCGCCGTTGCGCACGACCGACAGCCGTTCGGGCCCGATGCCACGCTCCGCGAGCGTTTCCGCGACCGCGCGACTCACCGCGACCATGTGATCGCCCGCGCGCACCAGCGAGGCGCTTTTCTGCAGTTCGTGATGCACCGTCGTCACCAGCGCGAAGCGCCGCCGCATGCTGCCGAAGCGCGAGATCAGCGCGCCGGTCATCATGTGGGCGTGCACGATATCGGGATCGAAGCGGTCGATGAGGCGGTTGAAGCTCGCGATCATCGACGGCACGCGCCACGGCTGGCACGACTGCTGCAGCGGAATATGCGTGATGCCATGACGGCGCAGCAGCAGCTCGAAGCCGCCGCCCGACGACGCCACGACCACGTCCTGCCCCCATGCGCGCCTGCGTGCAGGCGAGATCCACCATCATGTTGACAGTGCCGTTACCGATCGTCTGCGCGTGATTCGCGAGATGGACTATTCGCATGAGAATGCCGGTTGCGCACGCGCGCCGGCGGCCTGCCGGCGGCGCACATCGTGTGCGGTGTGAAAGGAGATTCGGTGCTGCTCGCACCGCGCCGTTCGGGTCGGGTCGATGTCGGCCGGGACTGGACGGGCGGTGCGCCGCTTTTCTTATGGGTCGTGCGGGTGATGCGAAGTGCTCGGACTACTTTGCCGGGACCTCTTGACGGTCCCCGACGCGCTTACAGCAATTCGTNCGCCGCGGCGCAGCGGGCTCGTCAGAATCTTGTCGACGACGACTTCCGGATCTTCGGCATCGCCCTCGTGGATGCGCGCATNCATCGCGGCCATCGGGATCGAGATGCACATGGGACTGCTCGACGACGAACACCGCACTGCGCGCGCAGAATCAGATACAGCTCCCGCGCAGTGAGTTGTTCGAAATCCAGTGCTTTCCAGTTCATTTGTTGTTCTCCAATGCTGGCGACAAAAATGCCTGCCGCGCGATGCCGATTGCCATGATGAAACGTTACGTCCCGGGCCGCCGATATTCCGTTCGGCATCGCACCGACTACCGCCATCGACCGCAATACATGCGCACGCGGTATCGAACGCCGTCTTTCGATGCACGAGGTCGCGACATGACATGAGTGCATTCCACACCCCTGGTGTGACGAATTCCGGCACGAGTCGTTCTCGCGTCGTCTCGCTCGACCCGTTGTGCATGCGTGCGCGGCGACATCACGCACATCCTTTGCATAGCGGCGAACACATCTGGAACGATGGCGCGAGTACCGTCGACCTGTGGATTGAATTGCTGCACGGTAACGAGCTCGAATCGCGCGCGGCGCTCGCCTTCACGGTCGCGCAGGACTTCGAAGACGATCAGTTCACGCTCGGCCGCCTTCCTGCGAACGATATCGAAAAGCTGTACGGCCTGCAGGTTCAGGAATTGTCCGTGTTCGATTTGCTGGAGGAACGCGCGCTCGTGCAGACGCGTCGCGCCAACACCGTGCTCGTCGAAGTCGATGCCTTTTTCTTGCCCGATACTCGCGCGATGTCGTATCGGCGCGAGCATGCGAAGACGACCATGCATTTGGACACAACGATCATCGCGCCCGAGATCAGCGTCGGGTAGCCGAACCACAGGCGCGACACCGCATCCATGCGGTGCAGCGTGTATGCGAGCAGCAGGGCGCCCGCGACCACCGCCATCAACGCGAGCGTGACGCGCGCGAGCATCATCGATCATCGGCAAGGGTTTGCCGCGCCAGGTGTCGTAGACGCCGAACACGGGGAACAGCAAGAGCGCGAAGACGCTGTTGAAGGCGATCAGCAGTTTCTCGACGTCGCTGATGTCGAGCGAAGCGAAGCACATCTGATGCGCGATCAGACCGCCTGCGATGATGAGCAGGACATCGAGACAACGTGCCGTTTTGGAAAATAGATCGTGGTTCTTCGTTTGCATGTGCATGGTTAAACGCTGGACGCCGATGCGGCTTCCTGTGCGCGCAGACGCGGCAGCAGGCGGTCGAATTCGCGCTTGACGAGGCCGTAGCACTCGCAGGCACGCGCTTCTAGGCCTTCCCGATCCACGACCTTGAGCAGCCGCGGCTATGGTGAATGAGGCCCGCATCGTGCAGCTTTCCCGCTGCTTCGGTCACGCCTTCGCGACGCACGCCGAGCATATCGGCGATCAGTTGCTGCGTGACCTGCAACTCGTTGGACGCGGTGCGGTCGATCTCGATCAGAAGCCACCGGCACAATTGCTTGTTGAGCGAATGGTGGCGATTGCACGCCGCCGTCTGCACAACCTGCGTGAGCAACGCTTGCATGTAGAGCAGCATCAGGCGGCGAAGGAAGTCCGAGCGGCCGAACTGCTCGCGCAATGCCTGCGCACTCATGTGATAGGCGAAGCCGGGACACTGCACCTGAACACGCGTCGGCATGGTTTCGCCGCCGGTCAGAACCGGCACGCCCGTCATGCCTTCGCGACCGACTGCCACGATTTCGACGGAGCCGCCGTCTTCCATCGTGTGCAGCAACGAGATAATCGCCATCGTGGGAAAGTACACGTGATGAATACGCTGACCCGAATCGCACAGCAATTGTTCCGTGCGAAGCTGAACGAGTTCGAGATGCGGCGTAAGCGCTTGCCATTCCGAAGCCGGAAGGGCGCCTGGCAGATGGTTGCCGTGCAGATCGAACTGAAGGGTCAGCATGATGGTTTTTCTCTCGTCACTTCGCGTGTTGCGCTTCACTTTTTATTTACTGGGATGCCGCCCGGTTCGCGGCTTGCGCGGACGGACCGCGCAGGCGAACGGGAAATGCGTCATTCCAGCCCCGTAGCGTTCGGCCGACGCTCTTGTCGATCTTGTAGTTCGCGCCGTGCCGATTGCGCATCATTCTTAGCGAGGACCGTGCCACTTCGCCCAATGCCAATGCTGGCAAGGCCTCATAGCGTGAGATCGTTTTGCGATGCAGCGTGTCATCGCATTTTTGTTTCAGTCTTGAACATCGCTGGTCTTAGGAATGGCCGTGCACTTGGATCCGCAGGCCTGTATGCATCCCCTCATTGGTAGGTACTGTCATACCCATCGGGCGTTGGACGAGCCTTACGGTTCGATGTCGGATGGACTGGACACCTACTATGGTAGGATAAATGATTCATCCGTGTTCGATGCATTTCGGCAAGTACGCGAACCTTGCCTTCGCACGCACGCTTTCCACTTGCCGCGATGCCTTGCTGCATAAGCGTCCAAGCGTTTCGTGACAGGCGTACGAAGAAGCCGACCGCGCCAACGATTTCATACACGGCTTGCACGACGTGAAAAGTCTATGAACGATGTACGCCCTGCATGCGTTGTCGACGTCGATGCGTCATGTGCCAAGCCCTGTATGGCGGCTCGCGATGACTTGAATCCTACGTCGACATACTCGCATCGAGCGTCAAACGTTTGCGTGCATTTCGATCGTCGCAAGCTTCGATGCGTGATGAACACATCTGCGAATCGAGCCAGAAATGTTTCATCGAGGACAAACGCATCGATCACGACATGCGCGCAAACGATGAAAATCGCAGGGCACGCGTATGCAAGCAGATGTAGAAAAGCCCTTGAAAATAGACCTCGAATGTATGCGCGCGACGCGCATATGAAATGATCAATCGCCGATTCAGCGAACGATGTCCGCAAGCGGCGGCACGACGCGTCGATAGGCTTCTTCCATCACATCGAACGAGGCTTCGCACAACTCGCGCTTGCCGCGCGACAGCGCGCGTGCGAGCTTGCATTGCATACCATCGTTTCGCTTGCGATCTTCCGTGCGCTCGTATGTGTCTGCACCGGTTATCGAAGCCTTGCTCGCGCATCCATTGCAGGTAATGCGCAAGCAGTTCGAAGTTCGCGCCCAGCTGACACATCAAGTTGAACGCATAGAGGCTTGCACAGGATTCGCCGCGTTCGAGCATGGTCTTGACGTGTGCTGGAAACGCCGCGCGCCAGCGCGTGACCGGATTGTGCAAGGGCCGGCGCAGCAGATGCGAGTACAAGAGATCCGCCCGATACTTCCGCGAGCGGCGTGCCCATCAGCGCATCGCATACGCGCTTGACGAATTCGACATGCGGGAAGAGCGTGCGCGCATCGCTCGAATCGTTCGCGGCATGGGGCCTCAGCACGCTGTCATAATCGTCGCCGTCGAGCAGGTGATAGCCCGTGTGATGAAAATAGCCGAGACGTCGTGCATCGAGATCGATGATGTCGATGCCGATCGCTTTCTGCCGCATTCGGCGCTGCTGTCGTTCGAGGAAATCGAGCGGCTCGCGCGCGTGTTCGTCGCGCACGGCGTCGAGAAGATCCGGCTGACCGGCGACGAGCCGCTGCTGCGCAAGAACATCGAATATCTGATCGAGCGGCTCGCGCTCCTGCAAACGCCCGATGGCCGTCCGCTCGATCTGACGCTGACCACCAACGGTTCGCTGCTGGCCCGCAAGGCAGCCGCGCTGAAAAGCGCGGGACTCTCGCGCGTCACCGTCAGTCTTGACGCGCTCGACGACGCCCTCTTTCGCCGCATGAACGACGCTGATTTCGCGGTCGCCGACGTGCTGAACGGCATCGAGGCCGCGCAGGCCGCCGGGCTCGATCCGATCAGATCAACATGGTCGTCAAGCGCGGCACCAACGATCAGGAAATCGTGCCGATGGCGCGCCACTTCAAAGGCAGTGGCGCGGTGCTTCGCTTCATCGAATACATGGACGTGGGCGCGTCGAACGGCTGGAACATGAGCGAAGTGCTGCCGTCGGCGGAAGTCATGCGGCTGATCGACGCGCATTTTCCGCTGGAGCCGCTCGACGCGCATTCGGCCGCCGAGACCGCGCAGCGCTGGGGCTACAGCGACGGCAGCGACGAAACCGTTGCGACGGCCGTCGCACGCATCTGGGAAGCCCGCGGCGACCGCTACTCCCAACTGCGCGGCAGCGCGACGCCGCGCGCCCTCGAAGACGAACCGCGCGTCGAGATGTCGTATATCGGCGGCTGATCGCGGCATGCCGGATTCATCCCGTTCCTCCATCACCGGCGTCGTGCTCGCGGGCGGACGCGACTCGCGCATGGGCGGCGTCGACAAGGGCATGCAGCCGTTTCGCGGCAAACCGCTCGTGCTGCATGTGCTGCGCCGGATCGCGCCGCAGACCGACGCGCTCTTGATAAGCACGAACCGCTCGGCGGACGCGTATGCATAGATGGGCGCGGCGTTCGGCGCCCGCGTCGTCGCGGATGCGCATGCCGACTATCCCCGGCCCGCTCGCCGGCATCGCGGCGGCGCTGCACGTGGCGGTGACCGACTACGTGCTGATCGCGCCCTGCGACGCGCCCTTCGTCGACGAGCGCCTGTGCGTCACATTGATACAGGCGCTGCGCGCGGCGAATGCGGGCATTGCGTATGCTGCGACGATCGAGCACGGCGAGCGCATCGCGCACCCGGTGTTCGCGCTGCTTCGCGTGTCGCTTGCCGCCAATCTCGACGCGTGGCTGGCCACCGGCGAGCGCAAGGTGCGCGTGTGGTACGCGCGCCACAGCGCCGTGGAAATGCCATTTCAGGATAATCGTGCGTTTTATAATATCAATGATTTACAACAGTTAGCCGATCTGGAATGCCGATAGCGCGTGCATCGGCGGATGTTTCCAACGGCGCCGCGAGGCGCGCCGCGCCTCGCCCGGTTCTGGCCGCGACTCTTTCCCGTTCATGATCACGCCCCTGTCCGGTTGCGTCACCCACTACGATCCCAACACGATGCCCGTCGAGGCCGCGCAGGACATCGTGTGCCAGTGGGCGATGCCGCGTGCAGGACAGTCGCGCACGGAACGCGTAAAGCTGTTCGACGCGCTCGATCGCGTACTCGCCGAAGACGTGATCTCGCCGATCGACGTGCCCGCCTTCGACAACTCCGCGATGGACGGCTACGCGTTCGTCGGCACGGTGCTCGCCGAGGGCGGCGCGGCGATCGATCTGGCCGTCGCGGGCACGGCGCTCGCCGGCCGTCCGTTCGGCGACGCTGCGCGCCGGTCAGTGCGTGCGCATCATGACGGGCGCGCTGATGCCGCCCGGTTGCGACACCGTCGTGCCGCGCAGGAGCTGGTCGCGCGCGACGGCGACACCATCCGCTTTCCTTCCGATGCCTTACGCCCAGGGCAGAATCGCTGCCTGTCGGTCGAGGATCTCGCGCGCGGGGCGCACATCGTGCGCGCATCGGATCTCGGCTTACTGGCCTCGCTCGACATCGCCGACGTGGCCGTGTACGCGCGCCTGAAGGTCGCGTTCTTTTCGACCGGCGAAGAATTGCGCTCGGTCGGCGAGACGCTCGCGCCCGGCACGCTCTACGACAGCAATCGCTACACCCTTTTCGCGATGCTCTCGCACCTCAGTGTCGAGACGGTCGATTTCGGCATCGTGCGCGACGATCGGGCATCGCTGGAAAAAGCGCTGTGGCACGCGACGGAAGTCGCGGATGTTGTCATCAGTTCGGGCGGAGTATCGGTCGGGGATGCCGATTTCACGCGCGAACTGATGAATTCGCTCGGCGACGTCGCATTCTGGAAGATCGCGATGCGCCCCGGCCGCCCGCTCGCCTTCGGCCGACTGTGGTCGGGGCCGCGCGCGGACACCGGCGAATCGGCGCTGTTCTTCGGCCTGCCCGGCAATCCGGTCGCGGTGATGGCGACGTTCTACTTCATCGTGCGCGAAGCCTTGCTCGCGATTCGGGCGCGTCGCTCAAGCCGATGACGTCGATCCGCGCAACCTGCGCCGCGCCGATGAAAAAGCGCGCGGGCCGCACGGAGTTCCAGCGCGGCATCGCGACGCGCGACACGGGCGGCGGCTGGCAGGTCGTCACCACAGGGCCGCAAGGCTCGGGCGTGCTGAGTTCGATGAGCAACGCCAATTGCTTCATCGTGCTCGAGCATGCGCGCGGCGACACGCAGATCGGCGATCCGGTCGATATCGTGCCGTTCGACGGACTGATCTGACGCATTCGCCTCTTGTGCGGCGGGTACGTGCGGTCATCGTCCTCACTCACAATGATTCCATTTCATCGATAGACGGGGCTTTACTTCCATGAAAAAGCAGATCTCATCCATCGCACCGGGACAGACCGCCAAGGCGCTGATCCTCGTGTATCTGACCTTCAGCGTGCCCATCGTGCTGCTCGGCGTGGTGGTCGCGTTCATGCGATACGGCTCGGTGGAAGTGAGCACCGTCACGAGCGCGCTGCTCCTGAATGCGATCCTCGGCTTCATCCTGTTGTGGATCGCGTGCCACGCGTACAACTGGGTGGCATCGCGCTTCGGCGGCATCGGGATCGTGCTGTCGGACGCGCCGGAGGAAGCATGAGCGCGGTGATTCGCGCCGCGCGCGGACGACATTCCGGCGATCTTCGGCTGATGTTCGAACTCGCGGAATTCGAAAGCTCACGTGAAAACTCACACGTATCTGTTCGTCGCGACCGAAGCTGGCATGAGCGATGCGCTGTTCGGCGCGCATCTGGCCGCCGAAGCGCTCGTCGCCGAACAGGACGGCGTGGTCGTCGCCTACGCGCTCTTCTTCCAGAATTTCTCGATCTTTCTCGGCAAGCGCGGCCTGTTCTGGAAGACTTCTACGTGCGCCCGACGATGCGCGGCAGTGACCTCGGCACGAAGATGCTGAAGGCGCTCGCGCAGATCGCGGTCGAGCGCGGCTGCGGACGCTTCGAATGGTCCGTGCTGGACTGGAACCGGAACGCCATCGACTTCTACGAAAAAGATGGGCGCGACCGTGCTGCCCGACTGGCGCATCGTGCGCATCACCGGCGACGCGCTCGATACGCTCGCCCGTTGATTCACGCGTCGTCGTCGCTGTCCGGCGACGATGCGCTACCAAGCAATCCCGCCGCCTGTTCTCCCGGCAAGGCCTCGACGTCGCGCAGACGGCGATCCATCTGGCGCGTGCGCATCTGCGCTGTTTCGATGGACCGCGCGACGGTTTCGAGCTGCGCCTTCGTTTTGGCGAGCACCTCGCCGAACTTGCCGAATTCGGTCTTGACCGCGCCTAGCACCTGCCATACCTCGCTCGAACGCTTTTCGATGGCGAGTGTACGGAAACCCATCTGCAAACTGTTGAGCAAGGCGGTCAGCGTCGTCGGTCCCACCACGCTCACGCGATACTCGCGTTGTAGAAAGTCGCTCAGGCCCGGACGGCGCAGCACTTCGGCATACAGCCCTTCGGTCGGCAAGAACAGCAGCGCGAAATCGGTCGTGTGCGGCGGCGCGACATACTTTTGCGCGATGGACTTCGCCTCGGCGCGCAGCCGGCCTTCGAGCGCGCGCGACGTGTCCTCGACCGCGACCAGATCGGCGCGCTCCTGCGCATCGATCAGACGTTCGTAGTCCTCGCGCGGAAACTTGGCGTCGATCGGCAGCCAGACGGGCGTCGCCGCATCGCCTGACGTGTCCGGCGCATCGTGCCGTCCCGGCAGCCTGATCGCGAACTCCACGCGCTCGCTGCTCTTCGGAATCGTCGCGACGTTCTTCGCATACTGATCGGGCGTCAGCAATTGTTCCAGCAGCGATTCGAGCTGCACTTCGCCCCAGATACCGCGCGTCTTGACGTTGGTGAGCACCTTCTTGAGATCGCCGACGCCGGCCGCGAGCGTCTGCATTTCACCCAGACCGCGATGCACCTGCTCCAGCCGCTCCGACACGAGCCGGAACGATTCGCCGAGCCGCTGTTCAAGCGTCGCGTGCAATTTTTCGTCGACGGTACGGCGCATTTCCTCGAGCTTCGCCGTGTTGTTCGCTTCGATGTCTTTCAGACGCGCTTCGAGCGTCGCGCGCACTTCCGACAGCCGCCGCTCGTTCGACTCCGAAAGCTGACCGAGGTGCAGCATCATCGAATCGGCGAAGCGCTTGAGCGCCCCGCTCTGCTCGTCGCGCGCCTGCTGCGCCTGTTGCGCGAGCTGCTGCGCGAGCGCGTCGAACTGCGCGTTCTGCACGCTCGACGTGCTCGCGAGTTGCGTCGACAAGGTTTGATGGAACTGCGCGAAACCGCCCTGCGATTCCATCCGCGACACGCGCGCGCTTTCCGCAATATCGCCGCGCAGGCCACGTTCGAGCTTTTCCTGCCCGCGCACATGCGCCTCGCCCATGTCGTTGACGCGATCCGCAAGCGCGGCGAATTCGTCGAACATCTCGGCACTCGCGCAGCGCCGCATCGAAAAGAACAGCGCGGCCAGCGCGACGATCAACGCGATCGCGAGCAGCGCGACCGCGCCGTACAGCAGTTCCGTCATTTCTTGAGCACGTCCGGGTTGATCGGGTTCGGCGGATTGCCTGCGCGCGGGCCTTCGCCCAGTGCGGCGATGAGATTGTCGGCCGCAAGATTGGCCATCGCACGGCGCGTGGCTTCGGTCGCGCTCGCGATATGCGGCGTCAGCACGACATTGTCGAGCACGAGGAAATCGGGCTTGAAGTTCGGCTCGCCCTCGAACACGTCGATGCCCGCCGCCGCGATTCTTTTCGCGCGCAATGCTTCGATCAGCGCCGCGTCGTCGACGATGCCGCCGCGCGCGATGTTCGTGAGCGTCGCCATCGGCTTCATCAGCGCGAGTTCGGCCGCGCCGATCGTGTGATGGTTTTCCTTCGTGTACGGCAGCACCAGCACGACGTGATCCGCGCGCCGGAGCAAGTCTTCCTTCGACGCGTATTCAGCGTTGAGCTTCGCCTCGATCTCCGGCGCGACGCGCGAACGGTTATGATAGATCATGCGCATGTCGAAGCTGATCGCGCGCCGCACCAGCGCCTGACCGATTCGTCCCATACCGATGATGCCGAGCGTCGAGCCGTAGACGTCCGTGCCGAGAAACGAGTCGAAGGACCACTTCTGCCATTTGTCCGCGCGCAGATAGTGCTCCGATTCGGCGATGCGGCGCGCGGCCGCCATCATCAGCGCCCAGCCGAAATCGGCGGTGGTTTCGTTCAGCACGTTCGGCGTGTTGGTGCCGAGCACGCCGTGCTTGTCGAAAGCCTGCATGTCGAAGTTGTCGTAGCCGACCGCCATGTTCGCGACGACCTTGAGATTCGGCGCGCCCGCGAGTTCCTTTTCGCCGACCCATTCGCCCGCCGTGAACGCGCCGTCGCGATCCGCGAGCCGGCGCGCGAATTCTTCCTGCGGCAGAACGTCGCCGAGGTTCACGTCGACATCGAAATGCTGCTGCAGGCGTTCGATCACATCGGGAAACGTGGGACGCGCGACAAGTACCTTCTTCTTCATCGACCACTCCTGGAAAAATAGCCAGCCCATGACGGCAAAAAGCGGCAAAAACACGATGCACAACCACGCGAGATAGCCGAAGAAACTCAGCATGTGGATGCCGTGCGATTCCGCGATCGCCTTCACCATGAAATTCGGCGCGTTGCCGACATACGTGTTCGCGCCCATGAAGACCGCGCCCGCCGAGATCGCCGCGAGCGTCGTCGCGTCGACGGTCATCAGCGTGCGGGCGTCGCCGCCGGCGAGGTTGAAGAACATGAGATAGGTCGGCGCGTTGTCGAGAAACGAGGACAAGAGTCCGGTCGCCCAGAAATACGCAAGATCGACGGGCCTGCCCTGCGCGTCCGAGACCGCATGCACGATGCCCGCGAACGCGCCCGAAGCGCCCGCGCGCAAGATCGCGATGACCGGCGCAATAGTGACGAAGATCGCCGCAAACAACTTCGCGACTTCGACGATCGGCGCCCAGTCGAACGCACTGCCGTCGAGCGCGGCTTTCGGCGTCAGGATCAACGACGCGAACAGGACGGCGACGAGCAGCACATCGCGCACGAGATTCTGCAGCGCGAGTTGCGTGCCGAACACGTCGAACGCGACGCCCGGCTTCCAGATGCCGCTCATCAGCACCAGCGCGACGATCGCCGCGAGCAGCGCGAAATTGATCTTGCCGTCGATGCCGAGCGGCGTGCGCGCGGGCCGGGCTCGTCGTATCGTCGGAGCGCCAGTGGAAGCGGTCGAGCACGTAGAAGACGAGTAGCACGACGCAGAGAAAAAGCATCGGCGTGGCGAGATGACGCGTCGTCCAGAAAAAGCCGACGCTGTTCAGAAAGCCGAGGAACAAGGGCGGATCGCCGAGCGGCGACAGCGAACCGCCCGCATTCGCGACGAGAAAGATGAAGAACACGACGACATGCACGACGCGCTTGCGATGCGCATTGGCGCGCAGGAGCGGACGGATCAGCAGCATGGCCGCGCCGGTCCTGCCCATGATGCTCGCGAGCGCGGTGCCGAGCGCGAGCAAGGCCGTGTTCAGACGCGCGGAGCCGCGCACGCAGATGCCACCCGCGACGGTGTAGAGCGCGCCGAGCAGCACGATGAACGGCACGTACTCTTCGAGCAGCGCGTGAACGAGCACGCCCGCCGCCGCGCCGCCACCGAACGCGAACGGCACGAGCAACGCGGCGGTCAGCACCGCCGCGATCTTGCCGTAATGGCGATGCCAGATCCGGCTGGCGACGAACGGAAACAGTGCGATCGACACGAGCACGCCGGACGCGGGCGTATCGGGACCGGACAGCAGCACGAGCGAACCGGTTTCGGCGGTCGCGCAAAAGCATCCGGTGATGCCGACGAGATCGGCGTCCTCGGGCTTGCGAAAAGCCGCGCGAAGGCCGGCTTCAGCGAAGCGGCATGCGCCGAGCGACGGCCACGCGACGACGTCGGCGGGCAGATCGAGCGAGCGGAGATAGAGGGCGGCTTCGGCGGGAACGTCGTCGAGCGATGCGACTTCGGCGACCGTCGTCGACAGCCGCTCGGCTTCGAGTTTGAAGCGCGCGATCAGATCGTCGCGGATGGACGGCAGTGGCGGACGCGGGCCGACGGGATGACGCGCGAGGTAGTCGGCGGCGGCGCGTTCGGCATCGGTCGATGCGCCCTTTCTGCCCTGCGCGCTACGGATGCGCGCGAGTATGTTGCGGCGCGCGGCCGATGTATCCATGATGCCGTCCTCCCGAATGCGTGCAGCGGATGCGTGCGACGATAGCTGCGAATTATAGCGAGGCCCCGCGCGCCCGAAGCCCGGCCGGACAGCATAGGCCGGAAGCACGAAGAGGCGGGATCTGACCGCGAGGTCAGTCTTCGATGACGGGCTGCGGAATGCCGAACACCTGACGCAGATATGCGAGATAGGCCTTGTCGTCGCACATATTCTTGCCGGGCGAATCGGAGAGTTTGGCGACCGGCTGGCCGTTGCAGCGAACCATCTTGATGACGATCTGCAAGGGCCGATAGCCGAGATCGTTGGTGAGATTGGTGCCGACGCCGAACGCGAGCTGGCAGCGGCCGCGAAAGCGCTCGTACAACTGCAGCACCTTGGGAATGTCAAGCGCATCCGAAAACACCAGCACCTTGGTGCGCGGATCGCAGCGGTTTTCCTCGTAATGCTTGATGAGCCGCTCGCCCCAGTCGCAGGGATCGCCGGAATCGTGGCGCGCGCCGTCGAAGAGCTTACAGAAGTACATGTCGAAATCGCGCAGGAAGGCCTTCATGCCGTACACGTCCGACAGCGCGATGCCGAGGTCGCCGCGATATTCCTTCGCCCACATCTCGAAGCCGAAGATCTGTGAGTCGCGCAGACGCGGGCCGAGCGCCTGACACGCCTGCAGGTATTCGTGCGCCATCGTGCCGAGCGGACGCAGGCCGTGTTTCATCGCGTAGAAGACGTTGCTCGTGCCGGCGAACTGCTCACCGAGGCGCTCCTTGAGCGTCAGCACGACTTCTTCGTGCCACTGGCCGGAGAAACGGCGGCGCGTGCCGTAATCGGCGATCTTGCAGTCGGAATACTCGGGCGGCGTCGCGAGCAGCTTGATCTTGTCGCGCAGGCGCTCGCGGCCGGTTTCGTACTCGGGCTTGCGCTGCGTATTGCGGAAATAGACTTCGTTGACGATGGCGAGAACGGGAATCTCGAACAGGATGGTGTGCAGCCACGACCCTTCGATTTCGATATCGATTTCGCCGTTGCCCTTCGCGGACGGCGCGATGCGAATGGACTTCTCGTTCAGATGGAAGAGCGCGAGGAAATCGATGAAGTCGCTCTTGATGAAGCGCATGCGCCGCAGATAACCGAGTTCCTCTTCCCTGAAGCGCAGATTGCAGAGCTGGCGCACTTCGTCGCGAATCTCGTCGATGTATGGCACGAGATCCACGTTGGGCGTGCGGCAGCGGAACTTGTACTCGACGTGCGCCGCAGGGAAATGATGCAGGACGACCTGCATCATCGTGAATTTGTAGAGGTCCGTATCGAGCAGCGAATTGATGATCATGGTTCTGACGGAAAACGTCTGCAGAGCGATTTCACGCCGTCTCCAGGCGCCGGTCCATTCGGGCATGTTACCCGAATGCGCGAAACGGCATGAAATGACCGCGCCCTTTTAGCGGACCGGGCATACATAAATTTCCAATCGATATAAAGCGCGGTCTGCCGCACTCGCGCCGGTCTTGACCGTTACGCTATAATATGCGTTTTGGCAAACGCACCCAAACCCTAGCCGACGGCCTATGTAGCCTGACGACGTTGCCCCCACGAATACCGCATGCAGGAGCCTGAATGACTCACGTTGTGACCGAAAGCTGCATCAAGTGCAAGTTCACCGACTGCGTGGACGTGTGCCCGGTGGACTGCTTCCGCGAAGGTCCCAACTTTCTCGCGATCGATCCTGACGAGTGCATCGACTGCGCCGTGTGCGTGGCCGAATGCCCGGTCAACGCAATCTACGCCGAAGAAGATGTGCCCGAGGACCAGCAGCATTTCACCGAACTGAACGCCGAACTGGTGCGCAACTGGCCGAGCATCACCAAAACCAAGTCGCCGCTGCCAGAGTCGGACGAATTCAAGGACGTGAAGGACAAGCTGGACATGCTGGAGCGCTGAGTTCCTGCCGCCGGGCATCCGCCACGGTCTTCTCGCGCGTCATTGCAAATTTGCGTTTCACATGAAGGTTCGGCGTTGACAGGGTAGCAAACGCTCCCTACAATTTCACTTTTCTGCTGTAGATGTTCCCCGATAGCTCAGTCGGTAGAGCGCCGGACTGTTAATCCGTAGGTCCCTGGTTCAAGCCCA
>JAQFVI010000393.1:35620-41812 GCA_029439495.1 Caballeronia sp. BR6202001590007 | reverse complement strand
ATCAGCTATGACGCGATTGAACTCGCCGACGGCACGCTGTACAGCCTCGCGGCAGGCATGTGGAGCGCGGACATCGGTCGCGTGCATCGGATGGCGGCGCAACTGAAGGCCGGGAAGGCCGGCACGGTCTGGGTCAACACCTCGTTATACGGACGTCCGTCTGCCGTGGGGTGGCGCGGGCGATTCCGGCTTCGGGCGCGAGCATGGCGACGTCGCCATCNCCCGCGCCCGCCACAGCCGCGCCCGTTGCGTACTGTCTTCGTATTACACCGTATTCTCGCGGCACGCTTCCATCGTCGAATTCTTCCGCTCGACGATCGCCTCGCACAAAAACGCCGCGCTGTATACCTTCAGCAGATGCGGGCACTGCGTCTCGATGTAGAGCGCGATCTTCCCGTAATCGCTGTCCGCCGATGCCAGCGCGCGATACGTGTCGGCATCCTATCGGAATATCAGATCGAGTTCTTCGAAGGCCGTGTTGAACGCGCACACCTGCGCGTGGACTTTGCGGTCGTCGCCGTGGTTCGTGTGAATCATGTTCGTCTCCTGAGTGGCCTTGGGGGTTTCAGCAGGATAGAAACTTTTTCGCATCTATTCATCAAGCGTTATGCGTTGGGTTTGTCCGTCGTTGCGACGATTTGCGTGATGGCTTCGATCTGCGCCGCGCCTTCTTCGACCAGAAATTTCTTGAACGCGAGCGCCACCGGCGGCAAACGCTTGTTGTTACGATGCACGACGAACCAGTTGAGCATCACCGGAAAGCCGGCGATGTCGAGCACCGCGAGCTTCTGCGTCTGCAGTTCCATGCTGATCGTATGCGCGGACCCGGCAATTACCGCCTGCTTGATGGTCTCGGTGCTGGTGATCTCCATCGCGATGTTCAGGTTCGACAGCCGTCCGGCGAAGCCTTCCTCCATCGAATTCCAGGTGTCGGAGCCGCGCTCGCGCAGGATGAACGGTTCGTTGGCGAGCGCTTCGAGCGGCACGTCCTTCGTCCCGACGAGCGGATGATCCGGCGACGCGACGATCACATACGGATGCGGCGCGAACGACACATTCACGGTATCCATGTCGCGCGGCGGGCGGACCATCACGGCGATATCCGTCAGATTGTCGGACAGTTGATGCAGCAGTTCCTCGCGGTTATGCACGGCGAGATTCAGGCGAACGTCGGTATTGCGGTGGGTGAAGGCGGCCAGCAGTCGGGGAAAGAAGTAATCGCCCGCGCTGATGACCGCGACGTTGAGGGTGCCGCCGGAGATGCCTTTCAGACGCGCCATCGCGTCGTCGGCTTCGCGAAATTGCTCGAGGATCGCGCGGCTGTAGTGGCATCTCGTTGCCGGCGGGCGTCAGGTAGATCTTTTTGCCAAGTTGCTCGAAGAGCGGCAGACCCGCGTGTTCCTCGAGTTGCTTCACCTGCGTCGACACGGCCGGCTGAGTGAGATAAAGCTCTTCCGCCGCGCGGGAAAAACTCAGACGGCACGCAACCGTTTCAAAGATCTTGAGTTGATGCAGGGTGGCGCTGCGCAGCACGGTAGGTCCTCATCCATTCACGATTGTGAATTTATACAATATATACAATAAATTTTTCTAACTTTCCTTAATCATTTTTTCTCCATCATGATATTTTTATGCCCTACAACGTTGTGAAGCTGTAAGGCATGCTCAACGTACCGAGAAGGCCGCCGCACATGCCCCACGCGGCATCGAAAGACGTCTGGTCGATGCCCGCGCGATTCATCCGAACTCTATTGGAAATCGCCTGACATGATTCTTCGATCGCCTGACGCGGATGTTTGCCCAATGTGCCACGCCATCGCCCGATGGCTGCGTGGCCCCAGGCGGATGCCGCGTGGACCGAGTCTTTCCCCTGACCGACCGCCTCGCCGCTGACGCGCGCATCGCGCGACGCGCCGGTTCTCGTAGCACGCCAAGCGCTGCACGAGCGTTGGAGACAGATAACGGAGACAGACATGGCAAGCGCAGACACGGTTGTGTCCGGGCAGTCGCACGGGCGTCATCACAACAGATGGTTTCAACTGGCGATCGGCATCATCTGCATGGGGCTGGTCGCGAATCTTCAATACGCCTGGACCCTGTTCGTCGTGCCGATGGACGCGAAACACCATTGGGGACAAGCGGCGATCCAGACCGCGTTCACCATTTTCATCGTCACGAAAACCTGGCTCGTGCCCGCTCGGTGTGCGCGGCGCTCGGCTGGATCATCGATGCAAACGCGACGAGCCTCGTGCATCTTTACATCGCGGCGGTGATCGGGGACATCGGCGCGGGATGCGTCTATGGCACCTGCGTCGGCACCGCGCTCAAGTGGTTTCCCGACAAGCGCGGGTTCGCGGCCGTCACCGTGATCCCGATCTCCAACATGATCCAGAAGTCGGGCTACGAGCACGCGTTCATTCATGTTCTTCGGGATCCTGCAAGGCGTGTGCATCTTCGTGCTCGCGCTGATGCTCGTGCGCCCGAAGCCGCCCGCGCATATCGTGCCGGCGAGGCGCATCGTCTCGACGAAGATCGACTACACGCCGGGGCAGATGGTGCGCGCGCCGCTCCGCGCCGCTCTTCTGGGTGCTCTATCTGATGTTCGTCGCGGTCGCCGCGGGCGGGGTGATCGCCACCGCGCAGTTCGGTCCGATCGCCAAGGAATACGGCTTCGCGAAATGCCCGTCAACCTGCTCGGCGTCACTTTGCCGCTGCTCGCGATGACGTTGTCCATCGACAACCTGTGCAACGGCTTCACGCGTCCTCTGTGCGGATTCATCTCGGACAAGATCGGCCGCGAGAACAATCCGCAAACTCGAAGCGGAAATCGCGCTGCGGCTTTTCGACCGCACCACGCGCCAGGTCGCGCTGACCGATACCGGCCGCACGCTTCTGGCGCGCATCGCGCCGCTCGTCGAGGAACTCGAAGCGACGCTGTACCCGGATCACGCGAGCCGGCCGGGCATCGTCACGCTGGCGAGCAGCGGCGCGCTGACGGTGAGCGTGCTGCCGCCGATGCCACGCTGCGCGCGCAGTTGCCGGATACGACGATCGTCGTGCTGGATCGTCCGCAGCGCGCGGCGATGCAACTGGTGCGTTCGGGCGAAGCGGAGCTGGGCGTCGTCATCGCGCCGGACAACCTCGACGAACTTGCCGCCGAGTTGCTCTTCGACGACGGGCTCGCTGCCATCGTCGCGGCATCGCATGGTCTTTTCGGGCTGGTGCGCATCGAATGGCCGCAACTACGCGGTCAGCCCTTGCTGCTCGACAACGACACCGGCAGCCTCGTCGTCATCGAGGCCGCGCTGGCGCAGCCGTCGGCCGTCGTGCGCATGGCCGAGGCGAATCTCGGCATCGGCATTCTGCCGGTGCACGCGCGCGCCGCCTGTCCGGGCGTGCGCTTTATCCCGCTCGCGCCCGAGGCGGCGCGCGCCGTCATGCTAATCCGTCGCCGCAGCCGCGCGTTCTGTGCGAGCGCCGCGAGCGTGTGGGTGCTGCTGAGCGCGGCATCGTCGTCTACGCTTATCCCGAAACAGACCGTCGAAGCCTGACTTTTCCTACGATCTCTTTCAGCCCGCGGCGACATCGTTCGCGTGCGGATTTTCGCTCGTCCGGTTTGAACAGTGAATATAGTATCTTGTATACCATATCGATTCTTAGCCTTCAAAACCCACAGGAGACGAATCATGAAGATCTGCGTGTACGGTGCCGGCGCGGACGTGAGTTTCATGGTGCGCGTGCCGCATCTCGCGGGCGATACAGGCGAACGGCGTGAAGCTGCGTATCGACGGCGAAGAGCACACGATCAAGGTTCGCTGCACCAACGATCCCGCCGAACTCGGGCCGCAGGACGTCGTCATCGTCGCACTGAAGGCGCATTCGATTCCAGGCGTCGTCGATCTGATGCCGCCACTGCTCGGTCCCGACACGACCGTCGTCACCGCGTTCAACGGCCTTCCGTACTGGTCTTCTACAAGCACGGCGGCAAGCTCGAAGGCACGACGCTGCAGAGCATCGATCTGGGCGGCCNCACTACGGCAAGAAGTTTCCGATCGGCGAACCGAGTGGCGNGCGCCGATACGCGACAACATCCGCGACGAAATCTGGCTGAAGCTGTGGGGCAATCTGTGTTCAACCCGATCAGCGCGCTGACCAGCCGACGCTCGACGTGCTAACGAGCGATCCCGGCACGCGCGCGCTGTCCAAAGCGATGATGCTCGAAGCGAAAGCCATCGGCGACAGGATCGGCGTCAATTTCCGCGTCGACGTGGAATGGCGGATCAACGACGCGGGCGCGGTCGGCGCGCATAAGACGTCGATGCTGATGGACTGCGAAGCCGGCCGTCCGATGGAAATCGACCCACTGATGACCATATTACAGGAAATTGGCCGCCTGGTCCACGTCGAGACGCCGATGCTCGATGCGGTTCTCGCATTGATCAAGCTGCGCGAGGACGTCAATCAGGGAACGGCCCAAGGCGTTGCCGCTCCCGCAATCGCAGAAAGCGGCCTAAACTGCAGGGAACGTAGCCAGCATTGTTTACGATATACAAGATTCAGTATATGGTGTGTTATTGCAACGCAACATATACTGAACGCTCTTGATGACTTCACCGAAGCTTCAAATGAGCATCGCCTTGTTGATCGTTATCGGATTCGCGCTGGTTGCCGTGGGTGTGGGGCGTCACGTTTGTGATTGCATCGGCGGTGCCGCAGGACATGCTGCAACGCGCACAGGATCACGGTCGGTTTGCCGGACTCGCGGCGGACGACCAGAACGGCGGGTCGGGCAAGCGTGTCGACGCGGACCGTCCGCAACTGGGAAATCAAGTCATCAATGCCATCTGATACTCAGCCTGTAGACCGGCCGGACGTTCGAGCAAGCGGACTGACGCTGTCGCTCGAACCGATCAACGCCACCGTTTCGCTGCGCGATCAGGCATACGCGAAACTGCGGCAGGCCATCGCCGAGGCGGACATCTACCGTTTGCGCGAAGAAATCCGCCTCGACGAAAAAGAATTGACGGAAGCGCTCGGCGTCTCCCGCACGCCGATCCGCGAAGCGATGACGCTGCTCGAACAGGAAGGCTTTCTGCGCACGGTGCCGCGCCGTGGCGTCTATATCCTGCGCAAGACCAAGCGCGAGATCGTCGAAATGATCCACATGTGGGCGGCACTGGAAAGCATGGCGGCGCGGCTCGCGACCCAGCGCGCGACGGATGCGGAAATCGCGCAGTTGCGCCATATGTTCGACAACTTCCGCGATTCGACGCCCGCCGAGCATATCGACGAATACTCGGAAGCGAACATCGCGTTTCACTCGGCCATCGTGCGGCTGTCGAAGTCGGAGATCATCTTCGACACGATCAAGAACATCTTCGTGCACGTCCGCGCCATTCGTAAGATGACCATCTCGCAGAACGATCGCGCGTCGCGTTCGATTGTCGATCACATGCGCATCATCGAGGCGCTGGAAAAGCGCGATACGGAACTGGTCGAACGTCTGGTGAAGCAGCATTCGCTCGATCTCGCCGCGTTCGTCGAAGCCAACTGCGACTTTCTGGACTAATTCGAGCGGTTCGCAAAAGTCAAAGCCGCACGGCATGTCGCCGTGCGGCTTTTTTGCATCGACGCTCGATCGATCGGCTTAGCGCATCGCGTGCAGCATCGTCTCGCCGAGCGCGGCGGGCGAATCCGCGACATGAATGCCCGCCGACTTCATCGCTTCGATCTTCGCGCTCGCCGTGCCCGCGCCGCCCGAAATGATCGCGCCCGCGTGGCCCATGCGGCGTCCCGGCGATGAAGCCGACCACCGGCTTCTTCATCCGCGCGTCCTTGAGGAACTGCACCGCCTCTTCCTCCGCCGATCCGCCGATCTCGCCGATCATGATGATGCCTTCGGTCGCGTCGTCCTCCAGAAAGAGCGACAGGCAGTCGATGAAATTCGTGCCGTTGACCGGATCGCTGCCGATGCAGGTCGTCTGGCCGAGCCCGGCCGCGGTCGTCTGTGCGATGGCTTCGTAAGTCAACGTGCCCTGCGCGCCGGTGAAGCCCTGGCAGATCACCTTCGTGTTGCTGTCGATGAGAACGCTCATTTCAGCTCCCTTGCGATTGACGGACGGCGGCGACGATCTTTNACGACGCCTTGCGCGATCACGTCGCAGCGCATGATGCCGCCGAAGATGTTGACGA
>JAQFVI010000393.1:31671-35615 GCA_029439495.1 Caballeronia sp. BR6202001590007 | reverse complement strand
CCTGGGTCGCGCCGCCGCCGACGTCGAGAAAATTCGCCGGCTCAGCTTGAGCTTGATGATGTCCATCGTCGCCATCGCGAGGCCTGCGCCGTTCACCATGCAGCCGATGTTGCCGTCGAGCCTCACGTAGTTGAGGCCGTGCTTCGCGGTTTCGATTTCGGCGGGATCTTCCTCGTCCTCGTCGCGCAGCGCTTCGATGTCCGGGTGGCGGTACAACGCGTTGTCGTCGAAGTTGAGCTTGGCGTCGAGCGCGATTACCTCGCCGGAACCGGTCACGACGAGCGGATTCACTTCGACGACCGACGCGTCGAGATCGACGAAAGCCTGATGCAGCGCCGCGATGAATTTCGCCGCCGCGCTCACCTGCTTGCCGCTCAATCCGAGTCCAAACGCGATCTCGCGCGTGTGGAAGGGCTGCAGGCCGGTCGCTGGATCGATCGCAACCTTGAGAATTTTCTCGGGTGTCCGATGCGCGACTTCCTCGATTTCCATCCCGCCTTCGATGGACGCCATGATCGTGATGCGCGAACTTGCGCGATTCACGAGCATGCCGAGATACAGTTCGCGAGTTCGCGCGCGATGTCGCAGCCTTCCTCGACATAGAGACGCTTCACTTCGCGGCCCGCCGGACCGGTCTGCCGGGTGACGAGCACGGCGCCGAGCATCTTCGCCGCATGCTCGCGGACTTCGGCGACCGATTTCACGACGCGCACGCCGCCTTTGCCGTCCGGATCGTTCGAAAAGCGGCCCGCGCCGCGCCCACCCGCATGGATCTGCGATTTGACGACGAAAGCCGGGCCGCCGAGCGCCTCGGCGGCGAGCACGGCTTCCTGCGCCGAAAAGGCGACGCGGCCTTGCGGCACCGTACTTTCGCAGCAGCGTCTTCACCTGATATTCGTGAATGTTCATGGCGTCTCCTGATGTCCTCTGATGGGATGAGCGTGATCGCACCATGATATTATATATATCACATATCATAATCGCTTTTCGTCGTGGATTTTTGTGCGACGCGCCATGAAAATCAGTCGAAGACGCTTCAGACAGGGTGGATGGGGCGCTGTGCGATGCATCACAGGGTTTTCGCCCATCGTGCCGTGGTTGACTAATTCTGAGTATAGAATATTGTATATCACATTGACATGACAACAGCGCGACGTCCGGCACGCGCTCATCACCCATTCGAGGAGACAACAAATGTCCGAAGTCGTCAGCAGCCGTCCGGAAACCGCTCCCGTCACCACCACCGCCGATGACACGCTCAAGCAGAAAACACGCGGCGCGCGCGTCGTCTCGGGCGGCCAACTGGTCGCCCGCGCGCTCAAAAAACGAAGGCGTCGATACGATCTTCACGCTGTGCGGCGGGCACATCATCGATATCTACGACGGCTGCGTTGATGAAGGCATTCGCATCGTCGACGTGCGTTACGAACAGGTCGCCGCACACGCCGCCGATGGCTACGCGCGTCAGACCGGTAAGCTCGGCTGCGTCGTGACGACGGCCGGTCCCGGCTGCACCAACGCGGTCACCGGCGTGGCGAGGGCGTTCCGCTCGGAGAGCCCGATCATCCATATCGGCGGGCAGGGCGCGCTGTCGCAGCACAAGATGGGTTCGCTGCAGGATCTGCCGCACGTCGACATAATGGGCCCGATCACCAAGTTCGCCGCCACGATACCGAGCACCGAGCATAGTGTCGATGGCCGCGCGCGAAACCTTCAACGGCGCGCTCGGCCCGGCGTATCTGGAGATTCCGCGCGACGTGCTCGATCGCGAAGTCGACGAGACCAAAGCGGTGATTCCGCAACCCGGCCGGTATCGCGCCTCGACGAAGTCGATCGGCGATCCGAGCACCCGGCGATCATGTTCGGCCAGCAAGTGTGGACAGCGCGCGGACACGAGGAAGCCATCGCGCTGCTGCGCGGCCTCGACGTGCCAGGCTACTTCAATGGCGCGAGCCGCGGTTTGCTGCCGCCGGGCGATCCGCATCACTTCGACCGCACGCGTTCGCAGGCTTTCGCGAAGGCCGATCTGATCGTCATCGTCGGCACGCTGTTCGATTTCCGCATGGGCTACGGCAAGCGCATCAGCCGCGATCTGAAGCTGGTGCAGATCAACATGGATTACCGCACGGTCGGCAAGAATTGCGACATCGATCTGGGTCTGGTCGGCGATCCGGGCGCGATTCTCGGCGCCGGTCTTCAGGCATCGGCCGGGCGCCTGGAGGACGACAAGCGGCAGGCGCGCCAGACGTGGATACGCGAACTGGCCGTCGCCGAGGAAACCGCGACCGCCAAGCTGATGCCGCTTTTCACGTCGGATGCGAGCCCGATTCATCCGTATCGCGTCGCGCACGAGATCAACCAGTTCTGTCGGACGACACCATCTATATCGGTGACGGCGGCGACGTCGTGACGATTTCCGCGCAGGCCGTGCGTCCGCGCAGGCCGGGCCAGTGGATGGGCCCGGGCGCGCTGGGTTCGCTCGGCGTTGGCACCGGCTTCGCGATCGCGGCGGGCCTGGCCAATCCCGAGAAAGAAGTAATTACGGCGACGGCGCGTTCTCGATGACGTCCTTCGACATGGAAACCGCGAATCGCTTCGGCGTGCCGTATATCGCGGTCGTCGGCAACAACTCGGCGATGAACCAAATCCGCCACGGCCAGCTCGCGAAGTACGGACCGGAGCGCGGCAACGTCGGCAATCTGCTGTCCGACGTNAGATCGCGGCGCATTGCAGCGGGCGCGCGAATCGGTAGTGAAGACGGGCAAGAGCGCGGTCATCAACATCTGGGTCGATCCGACCGTCTATGCGCCTGGCACGATGGCGCAGACCATGTACAAGTAACCGCAAATCCAAAACACGAACCTATAAACGTCGAACGAAAGTTTTCGGAGACAAAGCCATGACGGTGAACACTTCTGGCAAGGCGCTGGACGACGTGCGCATCCTAACTTCACGCACGTTCAGTCGGGACCGACTTGCACGCAGTTGCTCGCGTGGTTCGGCGCGGACGTCATCAAGGTCGAGCGCGCGGGCGCGGGCGACATCACGCGCGAGCAGTTGCGCGACATTCCCGACGCGGACAGCCTCTACTTCACGATGCTGAACCACAACAAGCGCTCGATCATCAACGATACGAAGAATCCCGAGGACAAGAAGGTGCTCGAAACGCTCGTCAAGAAGTGCGACGTGCTGGTCGAGAACTTCGCGCCGGGCGCGCTCGACCGCATGGGCTTTACGTGGGAGCGCATCCAGGAACTCAATCCGCGGATGATCGTCGCGTCGGTCAAGGGCTTCGGTCCCGGTCCCTACGAAGACTGCAAGGTCTACGAGAACGTTGCGCAGTGCGCGGGCGGCGCGTCATCGACGACGGGGTTCGACGACGGGGTTCGACGACGGGGTTCGACGACGGACCGCCGACCGTCACCGGCGCGCAGATCGGCGATTCGGGCACGGGCCTGCATCTCGCGCTCGGCATCGTGACGGCGCTGTATCAGCGCAATACGAGCGGGCGCGGCCAGAAAGTGCTCGCCGCGAGGCAGGACGGCGTGCTCAACCTGTGCCGCGTGAAGCTGCGCGATCAGCAGCGGCTCGAACGCACCGGCGTGATGAAAGAATATCTGCAGTATTCGAACGGCAGCTTCGGCGAAGCGGTGCCGCGCGCGGGCAATGCATCGGGCGGCGGCCAGCCGGGCTGGATCCTCAAGTGCTAGGGCTGGGAAACCGATCCGAACACGTACATCTACTTCATCACGCAGGCGCCGGTGTGGGGCGAGATCTGCAAGGTGATCGGCAAGGAGGAATGGATCGAGCATCCGAACTACAAGACGCCTAACGCGCGTTTGTCGCATCTGAAGCAGATCTTCGACGAAATCGAACGCTGGTCGGTTCGGGACAGGAGATGATCATCGGCGCGGTGACGGATCCCTCGTTCGGCAAGCTGATCG
>JAQFVI010000393.1:0-31656 GCA_029439495.1 Caballeronia sp. BR6202001590007 | reverse complement strand
ACGCGTGTCGCGGCTCGTCGACGACTTCCCGCAAATTTCGGAGATNGCCGGCCGCGCCGCGCTATCGCCTGACGCAGGAGCAGATCGTCGCGCAGATGAACCGCATCATGAAGCCCGACGTGGTCGCGGTGATCGGCGCCTCGAACGAGGACGGCAAGATCGGCAACTCGGTGATGAAGAACCTCATCAACGGCGGCTACCAGGGCGCGATCTATCCGATCCATCCGAAGACCGACGACATCATGGGCCGCAAGGCGTATCGGAGCGTGAAGGACGTGCCGGACACGATCGACGTCGCCGTGTTTGCGATTCCGGCGAAGTTCGTCGCGCAGGCGCTCGTCGAAGTGGGCGAGAAGGGCATTCCGGGCGCGGTGCTGATTCCGTCCGGTTTCGCGAAAATGGGCAATCACGAAGGCCAGAAAGAGATCGTGCGGATCGCGCGCCAATACGACATCCGCCTGATGGGCCCGAACATCTACGGCTTTTACTACACGCCGAAGAACCTCTGCGCGACCTTCTGCATGCCGTATGACGTGAAGAGCAAGGCCGCGCTGTCGTCGCAGTCGGGCGGCATCGGCATGGCGATCATCGGCTTTTCGCGCTCGGCGAAGATGGGCGTTTCAGCGATCGTCAGACTCGGCAACAAGAGCGATATCGACGAGGACGATCTGCTGACCTTCTTCGAACAGGGACGACAACACGGAGATCATCGCGCAGCACTGCGAGGACCTGAAGGACAGCTGCGCGTTTGCCGAAGCGGCGCGGCGCGTGTCGAAGAAGAAACCGGTCGTCGTGCTGAAAGCGGGCCGCACGAGTCTGGGCGCGCGCGGCGAGTTCGCACACCGGCGCGCTCGCGGGCAACGACAAGATTTACGAGGGCATGTTCGCGCAATGTGGCGTGATCCGCGCGCGGTCCTTGCGCGACCTACTCGAATTCGCGCGCGGCATTCCGAAGCTGCCGACGTCCAAAGGCAAGAACACGGTGATCATCACCGGCGCGGGCGGATCGGGCGTGCTGCTGTCCGATGCATGCGTCGACCACGACGGCCTTTTGCTGATGACGATGCCCGACGATCTCGATGCCGCGTTCCGNNGAGCCGCCGTCGACGTATCGGAACACGATCCGCCTCGGGCTCGCCGACGAGCGCATCCATTCGATTATCCTCGGTTACTGGCACACGATCATCACGCCGCCGATGGTGTTCACGAAGCTCGTTATCGACGTGAAGAAAGAGATGAAGGCGCTCGGCATCGAGAAGCCGATCGTCGCGTCGCTCGCGGGCGACGTGCAGGTGGAGGAAGCCGAAGCCGCGATCTTCGGCTATACCTGCGTCAACGACGTCACCGCCATCGAACTGTTGCAGGAAGATCCCAACTTCGCGCAATGGTGCCGCTCGAAGGGCTTCGATACTTCACCTGCCTCGGCCCGGCGATCGTGTTCGCCGACGCCTTCGATTGGCGCGGCGCGCGTGTCGACGTGACGATCGCGGGCATCGGCACGTTGTCGAACGTGCTCGAAGGCTGAGCACGATGAGCGGCTGGATTGCCGGGGCTTTGTGCGTGCTCGCGGTGTCGTCCGCGCGCAAAGCGATATATGCAATGCGCGCCGGCGGGGGCGCGTGCCGATGCGCGTGCTGCTGTATGTCGGCGCGGCGCTGCTGCCCGCATCGGGCGACGGCGCGCTTGCGGGCGGGATCGTCGCGTGCATGGCGCTGGCGTTTTTCAGGGCACGGCGTTGGGGTTGGGGTCGATGCATCTGCCCGGTGCGGGCGCCTGCGCCGTGCTTGCCTATGTCGCGGGCGCGCAAACGGGCGTGTTCACGGTCGTCGCGGTGTGCGCGCTGATGCTGCTCATCGGCGCGCATCTGATGCTGGCGTCGAACGAGGGGGCGGGCGGGCGCTGCGGGTGCCGACGCACTGAGCGGCGCCGCCGCATGCGCGCTCGCGGTCGTCAGCGCGTCGAGCAATGCGCCGCTCGCGATGACGGGCGTCGCGATCGCCATTGCCTGCGCGGCGTCGTTCGCGGTGAGGTCGTGCGGGCTGGAAATGACGAGGCCGGCGCAGGGTAGCGCCGGCCTCGTTTCAAACACCTTCGACGAAATCGACCGATCGATCAGCGATCGCGATTCTACAGCGCGTCGAGCACGAAGCCGACCGCCGCCGGACGAGCACGCCCTGAATCGGCTTGCTCGCGACGGCGAGGCGCACGTCGTCCACCGTCTGGCCGTAGCTTTACTGCAGCGAGCCGAACGCCTGACACGCCTTGCCTTCCGCTTGCGTCGATTCGTCGTCGGTCAGCGCGCCGACCGCGTCCTGCACCTTGCCTGCCACCTGTTGTGCTGCGCCTTCCAGTTGATCCTGAACCATGATGCCTTCCTCTTGCGTTGTGTCCGAGTCTGGTTGATGAAGCGCCTGCCCGTTTTGCCGGCCGACGCGGGAACGCACCGATGTAGCACGCGCCCCTTGCCCAGCCCGCAAAACTACGCGGGACCGATTAGTTCGCGCACCGCGGCGAGCAGATCGTCGATCGAAAATGGCTTGCGGCAAAAGCGCGCGTGCGGGTGTTCGAGTGCCGGCGGATGCGCCGCCGCGCTCGTTAGAATGACCGGTACACCGGTAAGCCCGTCGTCCGCGCAGAGCCGGCGGATCAACTCGATGCCGTCCATGTGCGGCATCATCCAGTCGGTGATGACGAGATCGGGCGGATTGGCGCGTGCCGACTCCAGCGCGGCGCGGCCGTTGGAAGCGGTCGCGATCTCGTAGCCCTCCATTTCGAGCACGAGGCGCCAGGTGGTCAGAATGTCGAATTCATCGTCGACGACGAGGATCTTTTTCATGCGCGCGGGCCGGGATTCGACACGGAGAGCGCCGGCGCGATCGACGGATGTCCGAACAACAGTCCGGTCGGACCGATGAATCTTTCGTTGATATGCAGGCCGCGCGAATCGATCGTGAGCCTGCGGATGCCGGAGTCGTGCATGCCTTCGCGCTGCTTGACGACCGACAGCATCCAGTAGAGCGCCGAGTTCGCCTCGACGTAACGCAACAGCCCGATGTTTTCGGTCATCACGGAGGCGCGCAGCGTCGCGGGCTGTGTTGCCTCGCCGTAGAGCGGCAGTTCCTCGGTCAAAAGAGACGTCACGCCCGCTTCGCGCAGACGATGCGACAGCGCGTTCAGGAAGAGTCCGATGCGTTCCGTGCGGTTCGCCGACTGGCGGAATCCGTCGATGCCGTCGACGACCACGCGCGCGGCCTGCGTGCGTTGCACGACGTCGAGCAATTCGAACGCGAGTTCGTCGATCGCCAGTTCGACCGCCGGATGCCACGCCAGCGTGAGCCGGCCGTCCTTCAGCAGCTCGGACAAATCGATGCCGACCGACTGCGCCTTGGCCATCAGCCGCTCCGACGATTCATACAGGCCGAAGTAGACGCATTTCTCGCCCTGCTCGACCCCCGTCTGCAGGAATTTCAGGCCGAGCAGCGTCTTGCCCACGCCCGACGGGCCGACCAGCGTCGTCGTCGAGCCGCGCACGACGACGACGCCGAGCATCTGATCGAAATCGGGATGCCGAATCCGAGGCGGCTCTTGAAGTCCGGCACCGAACGCGCGTTCAGCGGCGACGCCTCGATGCGCGGGAACGTGACAAGCCCGTTGCCGGTGATCTTGAAGAAGTGCTTGCCGAGCAGATGATCGCGCGCGCAGCTTGTGCACTTCGATTTCGCGCGCGCGGCGCATGCCGGAGTTGAAGCGGTTTAGCTCGACGAGGCCGTCGACGAGCGTATGTTCCGGATGCGGCTCGTTGCCCGAGAGCGGCGTGAGGATCAGCGTGGTGCAGCGCGCAGTGTTGATGAAGGCCGACAGCTCGTGGATGAACTGCGACAGTTCCAGTTCTGTGGAACTGAATTCGTGCGCGCTGCGAAAGCCGTCGATCACCATGAAGCGCGGCCGGCTCGTCTTGATCGTCGAGGCGATCAGCGCGAGAAAGCCCGACAGGCCGTCGCGCATCAGTTTGTGATAGCCGGAGACGAACAGCATGCGGTCGGAAATGGCGTCGGGATTGTAGAAGGACAGCGCCTTCAGATGCGACAGCAGTTTGGTATGCGATTCGGCGATCAGGGTGACGTACAGCACCATGTCGCCCTGCGCCACGCGGTGAAAGCCGATCTGCGAGGAAAGGATCGTCTTGCCCGCGCCCGCCATGCCTTCGATCAGATACAGGTCGCCTTCGACGAGGCCGCCGCCCAGAATGCCGTCCAGTCCCGGCACACTGGTCGTGACGTTGCCGTCGTTCGTGGATGGCTGTCGGGGTGGATCGTTCGAGAGGGTGTCGTCTTGAGTCATGGATTTTCGTTTTTACCTGGGCGTTTCGGCTCGAGCGAACGCGATTATGGCTGACTCCAGGCGCGGTCCGGCCGTTTGGTCCGCCACACTGGGTCCGTCGCGACGGGCGCCGCGTCGAACTTCGCGCGTCGTCGGACCAAAAACGGACGCTCCGGTCGTTCAGATGGCGCGTTTTTCGCCGACGGCCTGCCGTCTTCGGTACGCAAGTTTCACGCCCGGTAGTCTATGTTTCGTCAATACGCTTTTTCAGAGCGATTAAGACGTCTTTGAGGTGTTTCCGACGGGTGATGGACCCGGCCCGCTGCTTGAATAGCGCCCTGTGCCGTACGGAAGACGCGATGCGCATCACAGATGTCCGGAGTCCGGACGGCGTCCGTTTTCGGCGTGCCGCGGTCGCGTCGTCCTACTCCGTTTTGAAGGATTGCGTCATGCTTCGTCTGTCGTTTCTGCTTGCCACCTGTCTTTGCGGCGCGTCCGCGACCTTCACCGCGCCCGCGACGACGCCTCGCTTGGATGCCGGAATTCTGTCGGCTGCGCCCTTCGATTTCCACGGCGACAACGGTATCGTGTCGCGCGCGCATCCCATCGTGCCGTATTCAACGCTGACGCAGGCCGTGCCGCTGATGTTCACCGATGCCAACGGCTGGCCCGATGTGATCGCGCGCGTGACCGGTCTGCGCTTCGAGGGCGCGCATGCGCATGACGATCGCGCAAGTGCAGGGCGACCTGAAGCGCGGCGCGACGATGATCGTGCCGTACAGCGTCGGCGTGTTGTCCGCGATTCCCGGCGGCGCGGCGACGATGCCCACCGGCGAGGGCATTCTGGCGATCGTGACGGCGGCCGACCACGCGCCGCCGCGCTTGCCGGATGGCGTATCGCGCTCGCGGATTTTTCGGGGCTGCGCAATATCGTGCGCGAAGCCGTGCCGGATGCGCGCTTCGTCGAGACGCGCGGTGTCGAAGGTCCGCTGCGCGCGGTCGCAAACGGCGACGCCGATGCGACCGTCATCGACATAGCGTTCGCGCACTATGCGCTTGGCAATCCGTATCGCGGCGCGCTCGTGACGAGCGGCGTGCTGTCGACGCTACCGGTGCCGCACGGCATGCTGATCGCGGTGCGCGAGCCGGTGCTACTCGGCATCGTGAATCGCGCGATCGCGTCGCTGCCACTCGCCGAACTCGAGTCCCGCGCAGCCGATGGAAACTCTCCGAGCATCCCGAATGGCTGTGGCAGCGGCGGCGTCCGCAAATCCAGGTGGCCGCGCTGTTCGGCGGGCTGGGCGTCCACCTTGCGCGCGCAGGTCGCGCGGCGGATCGCGGCGGAACGTGCGATGCGCATCGCAAAGGAAGAAGCGGAGACAGCGAACTGCGCGAAGTCGACTTTCCTCGCGACGATGAGCCACGAAATCCGCACGCCGATGAACGCCGTGCTTGGCCTGCTCGAACTCGAACTGCGCGCACCGACCGAACGCGCGCTCGCGACCGCGCACGGCGCCGCACGCGATCTGCTCGGCATGATCGACGATTTGCTCGATGTCGCGAAAATCGAAGCCGAGCGCCTGATGCTCGTGCCCGCGCCGATGGAACTGCAAGCGTGGCTGTCGAACATCGTCGCGATCTACGAGCCGGCGGCGCGCGCAAAGGGCATCGCGCTCGCGACGACGCGTCGCGATGCGTCCGGTCTCGTGTGGCTGCTCGCCGATGCCGGGCGTTTGCGTCAGATCGTCGGCAACCTGCTGTCGAACGCGATCAAGTTCACGGACACGGGCGCGGTCACGCTCGACTACAAAGCCAGTCCGCCGGCGAACGGCATGCGCGCGGTGTCGCTCAGCGTGACGGATACGGGCGTCGGCATTGCGCCCGAGCGGCAGGCCGCGCTTTTCGCGCCGTTCGTGCGGGCGCACGACGGCGGCGATGTGTCGTTCATATTGTTTTTGATGTGGATCGCAGGGCGGCCGGAACGCGCACGCCCGACCGAGTGCGAATGGTATGACAGAGCCGGCCAGAGCGTGCATCGCGCGCGTGACGCGGACATGTCACGGCGCGCGCGACCGGCCAACGAAAAAACGCCCCTTGCGGGGCGTTTCTACCAAAGCGGACAGACGCGGTCGAAACTCAGCGTACTTCCTGCTGCTGCGCAGCGCCCGGTTCCTCTTCCGGCCAGTCGCGGATATACGCCTTCAGCATGCGATTCTCGAACCCTTGTTCCTCGACGACCGCCTTCGCCACGTCGTAGAAGGAGATGACGCCCATCAGCGCGCGCATTTCCATGACCGGCAGATAACGAACGTGATGTTCGAGCATCATGCGGCGAACTTCGTTGACATCCGTCTCCGGCGTGCAGGTGAGCGGATGGTCGTCCATGATCTTTCGGATGGTCAACGTGCCGACCGAGCCGCCGTTGTCGCGCAGCGTGACGATGATCTCGCGGAAGGTTAGCATGCCGACCAGATCGCCGTACTCCATGACGACGAGCGAACCAATGTCGTGCGCGGCCATGGTATCGACGGCGTCGGCGAGCGGCGTATCGGGCGTGACGGTGAATAGCGTGTTGCCCTTGACCTTCAGAATGTCGCTGACTCGCATGACTGTCTCCTCGCCCAATGCCTGTGCAAATGCAAAAAAATTGCCAAAACGTGAATCAAACCCTGGGTCGATGCTATCGGAAAGACCCGCAAAAGGAAAGGCGCACGGACCGCGAATCGCCCGCACGGGCGCACGGATAAGGGTTTCCCGCCATTCGAAGCACCCCGCTCGCGCGCCGGGCGCGATGTTACGATGATTCGTCCACATTTCCGCCGGACACCTTCTGCGCGCGCCGGCCGACCATGATGCCCGCCAATCGCTTCGACACGCTCGCACTGTACGCGGGCACCGCGCCCGATCCTGCCACCGGCGCGCGCGCCACGCCGATTTATCAGACCACGTCGTTTTCTTTCCGCGATACGGACCACGCCGCCGCGCTCTTCAACATGGAGCGCTCGGGCCACGTCTATTCGTGCATCTCGAATCCGACGGTCGCGGTGTTCGAGGAACGCGTGGCCGTGCTCGAAGGCGGTGCTGGCGCGATCGGCACGGCGAGCGGCCAGACGGCCCTGCATCTGGCCATCGCGACGCTGATGGGCCCGGGCTCGCACATCGTCGCATCGGCGGCGCTTTATGGCGGCTCGCACAATCTGCTGCATTACACGCTCAGGCGCTTCGGCATCGAGACGACCTTCGTCGCGCCGCGCGTGCGCTGATCGACGCATTGAGGACATCCGCCGGACCGGATGCCGTGCGTTACGTCGAACTCGACGCCGGCCACGCGCTGATGTCCGAAGCGCCCGACGCGGTCCTCGACACGCTGTTTCCGTTCGCGCTCTCGTGCGCACGAGCCCGGTAAAAGCGCGTGGAATCAGTCGCTTGCCTGCCTTTCGGAAGCGCCGCAGAATGAATCTTGCTGGCACGTCAGACATGCACGGCGACGCATTGACGGGAGGTATCATGAGCCACGACACGACCCACGGCGAACATTTCGCGAATTTCGCCGAGTTCTATCCGTTCTATCTCAACGAGCATCGCAACGGCACGTCGTGGCGGCTGCATTTCGTCGGCTCGCTCGGCGTGATCGGCTGTTTCGCGATGGCGCTCGCGACCGGCGACTGGCTGTGGCTTCCGGTGGCCGTCGTGTGCGGCTACGACTTCGCGTGGATCGGGCATTTCTTCTTCGAGAAGAACCGTCCCGCCACCTTCCGTCATCCGCTCTATAGCCTGATGGGCGACTGGGTGATGTTCAAGGACATCTGCATCGGCAGGATTTCGCTGTGAGCGGGCGCGGCGGACCGAATCGTCAGGCTCACGTCGATGCCGGCTGCCCGGGCATCGACGCACCCAAGTCCGCGCGGTCGTGCTCGCCCGCCGGCGCCGCTTCGCGCGATGCGATCAGCGCGCCGAACGAGACGTCGAGTTTCTCGTTGTCGAGCGCGCCGAGCAGCGCGGCGCAATCGACCTGCGTCGCATCGAGACGCAACTGATACGCGAGTTCCTCGCGATCAATCACGAACTGCTCGAACAGCATGCGCAAGGCGATCCGGTCTGGATTGGCGATCAGCACGTAACGCGGCATGCGCGTGTCCTCGAGCCTTTCGATCCAGCCGAGCGCATCGAGCCGCGCGATCAGCCGCGTCGAGGTTTCCAGATCGCAGCGCGCCATCTTCGACAACTCCAGCGCAGTCAGGCCTGGCTTGCCTTCGTCGCGCGATTCGGCGAGCCGCGCGAGGATTTCCAGCGCATCGAGCAGATCGCTGCCGGGAAACGCGCGCCGGTGAAACTGCCCGATGCGAATCGCGGGCAGCGCGGACGTTACCATCGCGCCGACCAGCGCGATCATCCAGCAGAGATAGACCCACAGCAGAAACACCGGCATCGCGGCAAACGCGCCGTACACCGCCGTATAAGTCGGAATTCGCCGCACGTAGGAACCGAAGCCGCGTTTGCCGAGTTCGAAGACGACCGCCGCGATCAGCCCGCCGACGACGGCATCGCGCCATTCGACCTTGCAGTTCGGCATATAGACGTAGACGATCGTGAAGGCGAACGCGGTGATCGGCAGCGAAATGCCGGTCAGCAGCCATTCGGCAACGGGCGGCAGCAGATTGTGCGAACCGGCGAACGCCACCGAATGCGCGAAGACATAGGACGAGATCGACAGGCTGAAGCCGAACAGCGTCGGCCCGAGCGTGATGATCGCCCAGTAGACGAGCACGCGCTGCGCGAGCGGACGCGCCTTCTTCACGCGCCAGATCACGTTGAACGCGGATTCGACGGTCATCATCGTCATCACCGCGGTCACGAACAGAATGACGAGGCCGACGGTCGTGAGGCCCTTCGCTTTCGACGCGAACTGGTTCAGATACTTGAAGATCTGATCGTTGATCTGCGGCGGCATCAGGTGGACCGACAGAAAATCCTGCAACGATGCCTGGAACGACCCGAAGATCGGAAACGCCGTAAAGAGCGCGAACGCGACGGTCGCGAACGGCACGATCGACAGGACACTCGTGAAAGTAAGACTGCCCGCGACCTGCGCGACGCGATCCTCGCCGAAGCGCCGGCCGACGAAACCGGCAAGACGCCTGATGGTCGCGAGGTCGATGGAAAGGTGCTGCAAACGCGTTCTCCCTGACATGACGAGCTTTGGCCGGCGCTACGCAACCGGACTTCGGCCCGGCTTGCGGACCGGAGCCGCCAGCCGGCCGGCTCGAAACCTATAATAGCCGTTCACAAAAAAGGCCTTATGAACGACATCCTCGTGCTTTATTACAGCCGCCACGGCGCGACCCGCGAACTCGCGCTCGCGATCGCCCAGGGCGTCGACAGCGTGTCCGGGGCATGCAGGCGCGCGTGCACACCGTGCCGCCGGTTTCCACCGTCTGCGAAGCGACCCAGCCCGATATCCCCGCCGACGGCCCGCCCTACTGCGAACTGCGCGATCTCGAAGAATGCGCGAGCCTCGCGCTCGGCTCACCGACACGCTTCGGCAACATGGCCGCCGTGTCAAATACTTTCTCGACGGCACCACGCCGCAGTGGCTGTCGGGCGCGCTCGGGGCAAACTCGCGTGCGTGTTCACCTCCACCGGTAGCCTGCACGGCGGCCAGGAAAGCACCCTGCTGTCGATGATGCTACCGCTGCTGCATCACAGCATGATGATCGTCGGCATTCCCTACACCGAATCGCGCCTGACGACCACGCAAACCGGCGGCACGCCCTACGGCGCATCGCACTTCGCGCGCAGCGGCGACGATTCACAACAGAGCGGCATCAGCGCCGACGAAAAGGCGCTCGCGATCGCGCTTAGCGCGCGTCTCGCCACTGCCGCGCGCGATCTGCTGCGCGGAGCGCAGGCGCGATGAACTCCGCCGCGCCGTCCACGCCCGCCGGCCGCGCCGCGTTAGCATCGGGCGCGCTCGCGAGCCTGGTCGCGCTGTCGCTCGCGTGGGAACGGTGGCTTGCGCCGCTGCGCCTGGGCGCTCGCGCTCAAGGCTCTGCCGTTGCTGTGCGCGCTGCCGGGCGTCGCGTGTCGCAGTCTCTACACGCGGCAATGGGCATCGATGTTCGTGCTGCTCTACTTCGCCGAAGGTATCGTGCGCGGCATGTCCGATGCGGGCTTGTCCGCGCGCCTCGCCTGGCTCGAAGCCACGCTCGCGCTGGCGTTCTTCGTATGTGCGCTCGGCTATGTCGGGCCATTCAAGCGCGCCGCGAAGCAAGCGCGTAAGCAAGCGCGTGCGCAAAAAACCTGATGCATTCGCTGTTTCCACGTCCTCGTCCCGGCAACGTAGAGCTTTGTAGCATGATTCAAACCGCGCCATGCGCGCCAAAGCCAGCCGCATAGTCATTCGCGTCTTCATCGCGCGCGGCGTCGTTCACGGGCTCGCTGCGCGATACTGTGCCCTACCATTTTCACCGCCACCGCTCATGACCGCCGCTTTCACTGCTTCCGCCCCTGCCTCCGCCCGCTTCGTTTCCGCCTGCGCCGAACTGCTCGGCGCGTCGCACGTCTTGACCGATCCGCACGACACTGAGCCGTATCTCGTCGATTGGCGCAAGCGCTATCGCGGCGTCGCGTGCGCCGTACTGCTGCCCGCCGATACCGCGCAGGTGGCCGGCATCGTCCGGCTCGCGCGCGGCACGCAGGCAGTGCTCAGCCTGAAGCGGCTCAACCGGATTCGCGGCATCGATCCGCACAACGACACCATCACGGTCGAGGCCGGCGTGATCCTCGCGGACATCCAGGCACGCGCCGCCGGCGAAAACCGCCTGTTCGCGCTGAGCCTCGCCGCCGAGGGAAGCTGCACGATCGGCGGCAATCTGGCGACCAATGCGGGCGGGAATCGGCGTGCTGCGTTACGGCAATACGCGCGAACTGTGTCTCGGACTCGAAGTGGTCACCGCACAGGGCGAAATCTGGGACGGCCTGCGCGGACTGCGCAAGGACAACACGGGCTACGATCTGCGCGATCTGTTCATCGGCGCGGAAGGGTCGCTCGGCATCATCACGGCGGCGGTCATGAAGCTGCATCCCGCGCCAGTGGCGCTCGAATTGCTGTCGATGGCGCAGCAGCATGCGGGCGCGCTGCTGACCAGCTTCGAACTGATGTCGGACTTCTCGATGCGCCTCGTCGGCCGTCATTTTCCGCAGTTGCGCTATCCGTTCGGCGAGCCGCACGGGCAGACCGTGCTGCTCGAATTTTCCGATGGTGAGAGCGAAGACCATGCGCGCGCGCTCTTCGAACGGCTGATGGAACAGGCGCTCGAACGCAGCATCGTCGAGGATGCCGTGGTCGCGGAGAGCCTCGCGCCGAAGTATGCGCAGGACATCGTGTCCGCGGGCTTCGTCAACCATCTGCCGGCGCTGTGCCGCTCGCCGGTCGCGCTGTGGATCCACAGCCACACGCATACGTCGTTCGACTACACGGTGAACGGCGCGCGCGTGGTCTGCAATCCGCGCGGCTACTTCGACCGACGCAGCGGTCAGTGGGAAAATCCCGCGTTCGCGTGGGACAAGGTCGTGGAAATCTGACGCCAGCCAGCCGAAGCTTCAAAGGAAGGGAACACGCGGAGGAATGCCATGTGCGGCCGAATCAGCCAGTACCGACTGCCGATGCATTACGCGCAACGTCTGCATCTGAAAAAATCCGTTCGTGCTCGTGGATGCCGCCGACCGGCGTCCCGGCTATATCCCGACGAGACCATTCGCGCGGTGCATTGGGGTTACGGCCCGCCGTGGGCCATGCAAAAGAAGTTGCCGCAGACCATCAACGCGCGCGAACGCGCGCGTCGAAACGGCATCGAAAGCGCGTACTTCAAACATCTGTGGAAGAAGGCACGCATTTTTGATTCCCGCCGACGGCTGGTTCGGGCGCATCGAGCCGCGCCCAGGCGATCCCGCTTCGAAGCCGTCGAAGCAGCCCTACTACATCCGCCACGCGGACGACGAACCGATGTTCCTCGCCGCGCTCACCAGCGTGATGCGTGAGCAGGACGCGGCCGTGCCCGGCGCGGGCTTCGTGATCGTCACCGCCAAGGCCGACGAAGGGCTCGTCGACGTGCACGACCGCCGTCCGCTCGTCTTCTCGCCGGCGACAGCCCAGCGCTGGCTCGATCCGGACGCGACGCCCGACGATCTCGACCGCCTCGTGAAAAGCGACGGCGTGCCGGCGTCGCACTTCGTCTGGCATTGTGTGACGCGCGACGTGAATCGCGCGACCAACGACGAGGCGCGGCTCATCGAGCCGCTGGAAACCTTGAACCTTGCTATAGGAATTTCAACGATCGTCCGCGTTGCGCATGCGGCGCGTGCGGTCGTCGTCGATGCGGATTGGCACCAGACGCTTGCCGGCGTCGCGCTCGGCACGCGCGCGAGCGGCGCTGAAGAGATTGCGCGAAGCTGGCACGGCGATCAGAACAAGCAAGGCGGCGAGAGCGAGTAAAAGCGGCGTGCTCATGATTTTTTCCCGGTAAAGATGCGTTGAACGTGTGCAGACGGTAACAAGCTGCGGACAGAACGGGAGTAAGCAAGTGTTGCGCCGCACGCTTTTTCATAACAGAGCGCGGCTCGAGCGCGCCGCTGCGTGCGCTCGCTCACATATCCGTGGTCAGGCCGCGACGAATGCCTTGAGCGAATCGGCATCGGCGGCGAACGTGCCCGGCAGCGCCTCGCGCATGCATTCCACCCAAGTGCGAATCTTCGCGTCGAGATACTGGCGCGACGGATAGAGCGCGAACACGCCGAGAGTTCCTGCATCGTGTACTGCGGCAGCACACGCACCAGCGTGCCGGCACGCAAAGCCGGCAGCGCGGCCGACGTCGGCAGGATGCCGACGCCCATGCTTTCGCGGATCGCGACCACCATCGCCTCGGCGACGTTCACGGTGAAGGTCGACGAACCGAGACTCACCGTCTCGACGCCGTTGGGTCCGTCGAACACCCAGCGGTCCGGTGGAAACGACGGCGTCATCAGATGGAGGCAGGTATGGCGCACGAGATCGGACAGCACATGCGGCGCGCCGTGCTCCGCGATGTATTCCGGCGACGCGCACGCGATACTGAACACCGTGCCGAGCCGCGCGGACACGAGACCGGAATCCGGCAGATCGTTGGCGAGCACGACCGACACGTCGTAGCCCTCGTCGAGCAGGTCGGGCACGCGCTGCGCGAGCGTTAAGTTCGACCTGCACCGCCGGATGCCGTTGCCGGTAGCGCGAGATCAGCGGCACGATGTAATGCTGGCCGAAGCTCGTCATTAAATGTACTTTCAGCTTGCCGGAAGGCCGCGCATGTGCGTCGCCGGCTTCGGCTTCGGCCTGATCGACATAGGCGAGGATCTGCTCGCAGCGCTGCAGATAACGCTCGCCCGCCTCTGTCAGCGCGATGCGGCGCGTCATGCGGTTCAGCAGGCGCGCGCGCAGGTGCGCCTCGAGATCGGACACGGCGCGCGAAGCATAGGCCGTCGTGGTGTTCAGATGCTGCGCCGCCGCCGTGAAGCTGCCGGCTTCGACGACGCGCACGAAGACGCGCATGTTTTGAAGCGTATCCATAGCGCTCGGTTGGGATCGTAGGGACCTGTGATGTCGCCGAATTGTTACACGACTCGTAACGACGATTATCACGATTTGCGTAAGAATGTTGCATTCTTAAGGATTATAGAAGTGCCACACTGACCGCGTTTCTTGCGGCAACTTTAATAATCGGCGGATGCGCGAGCACCAGAAACATCGCGCCGCAGGATTCCATCAGAGACGCAGCGACGCTCGATGCCGGATCGGCGGTCCGCGCGGCGAACGCCGATGCCGCGTGGCCGGTCGAGCAGTGGTGGCGCGCGTATCGCGATCTGTAGCTCGACGCGTGGATCGATCGCGCGACGCAGGGCAACCCGACGCACGCCGTCGCCACCGCCCGCGTGCGCGAAGCCGACCAGGCCGCGAAGCTCGCGCACGCCGAACTGTTGCCGCACGTCACGGCACGATGGGCGTCACGCGCCACAACTGGCCGAACAACGGTTTCTACGGCCCCGGCGAATACAGCGACACGACGACCTGGGACAACACCGCCGACCTGTCACTGTCGTACAACTTCGATCTCTGGCATCGCGACGACAATGCCGCCGAGCGCGCGCTCGAACTGCATATCGCGAAAGAGACGCTGCAACAGCAGCAGCGCATCGCGGATCTCGCGCAGCGGCGCCTGAAAGGCGGTCTCGGCACGCAACTGGAACTGAGCCAGGCCGAGGCGCCGCTGCCCGAGTACGAGCGGCAGGTCGAGATCCATCAGGAAGAAATCGCGCTCGCGCGCAACCAGCTTGCCGCGCTCGCCGGTGAAGGCCCCGGCGCGGGCGAGGCGCTCTCGCGTCCGGCGCTGTCGCTCGCGACGCCGCTGCCGCTGCCTTCGTCGCTGCCGGCGGAACTGGTCGGGCACCGGCCGGATATCGTCGCGGTGCGCTGGACGGTCGCGGCGCAGGCTCGCGGCATCGACGTCGCTAAGGCTGGCTTCTATCCGAACATCAATCTCGCCGCGTCCCTCACAAAGGCTTTCGCGGGCGGCGCGCTGTTCAGCTTTTTGACCAGGAATGCATCGGGTTACACCTTCGGCCCCGCGCTGACGGCCGATCTTCGAAGGCGGCGCGTTGCGCGCGCGGCTCGGCGCGGCATCGGCGCAATACGATCAGGCGGTCGATCGCTACAACGGCATCGTCGTCGCGGCCTTGAAGGACATCGCCGATCAGGTCGTGCGGGTGCGCATTCGCTCGATGCGCAGCTCGACGCGTCCGGCCGTTCAGTCGCCGCCGCACGCAAGAGCTACACGCTCGCCAATGAAGGCTACAAGCGCGGTTTGACGGACTATCTGAACGTGCTGGTCGCGCAGGCGCAACTGCTGCGCGCGCAGGACGACGAAGCGCGCGGCGCGCCGCGCTTCGCTCGCCGTCGCCTTCGCGGACTGGGCGCGCACCGACGGCCTCGCCTGGATCTACATCTTCAAGGCGGTGCTCGCCGCGCTCCTGGCTTTGTGGATCGCGATGCGCCTCGACATGCAGCAGCCGCGCACTGCGATGACGACCGTCTTCGTCGTGATGATGATCCTGATCGCGCTGTTCGCGCAGCAGCCGGTGCTGTTCCTGTCGGCGACGGCGCTGTGGGTCGGCGCCTGCACGGCGGGCGGGGCGCGCAACCGCAACTTCCGCTCGTATGGCTTCGTACTCGCGGGCTATATGGCAGCGCTGATCGGCATTCCGGCGACGCAGCATCCGGAAGGCGCGTATCTGTCGGCGCTCACGCGGGTCGGCGAAGTATCGCTCGGCATTCTGTGCGCGGGCGCTTCGCGCAGTTCGTCGATTACGTATGCCGCGCGATGTCCGGCAACCTGGAGCGCGCGCAGATCGAGAAGACCAACCTCGCGTTCGTCGCGGATATCGTCGGCTTCGAGGCCGCGCGCAGTGTCGCGGTGTTCGAGCATCCCGAATCGCGGATGCATGCCGGACGCCTTGCGCGCCTGAACAGCGAGTTCATGAGCGCCTCGACGCGTTTTCACGCGATGCATCAGCTGATGAACCGTCTGCGCGCGAGCGCCTCGGCGGTCACCATCGACGCGCTGGAACCGTTCTTTCACGAAGTGCCGCCGTTGCTTCTGTTGCGCGGCGAACCGGTGCGCAATGCCGCCGATGCCGCGCATGCCGCGACGCAACTGCGCGAGTATCGAAGCACTCTGCCCCGGCGCGTGCGCGAGCGGCGCGCCGCGCTCGAAGCGGATCCGGCATTCGCCGCGCTTGAATTCGATACCGCGACCGAACTGCTGTACCGCTTCGTCGACGACATGCTCGCCTATGCCGAAACCTATGCGTCGTTGAGCGCGCCGTCGCACGAACGCGAGCGCTGGGTCACGCGTTACGTGCCGAAGACCAATCTGCTTGCGTCGTCGTCGCCGCGTCCGACGCTGATGTCCGCGCAGATGGCGGCGGGTACGCTGCTCGCCGCGATTGTGGGCATGATCGTCGTCTTCGGCGTGTTTCACATATGGACGGCTTTGTGCTGATGTGCGCCGCGCTCGCGCCCGCGCTGATGTTGGGCAGCTTTCTGACCACCCGCAGGAAGTACGTCGGCATGGGCATGAGCTATTGCATCTTCTTCTGCTTTCTCGCAGGCCCGGACAATCTCGTTCACTACGATCCGACTGGCTTCATGAACGATGCCATCGCGCTCATGCTGTCGATGATCGTCGCGCGCCTCGATCCGCCGCGCGAAGAACGGCACCGGCTGCAGCGCATCGTCAGTCATCTGCATTTCATTCGCACGGCGCTGCTCGATCCGGAGTCGCCTTTCGCATCGTTTGCGTCGTCGACTTCGCCGGCGCCGTTTGCATCGAATCAATCAGGAGCGTCCCATGCCGCGTGATACCGTGATCCTCGAAGCCTATGTTCCGACCCTGCTGCTCTTCATCCTCGGCGCGATGGTGACGTGGATCGTCGACCGCGTGCTGGCGCTGACCGGGTTCTATCGCGTCGTCTGGCATCTGTCGCTGTTCCGCGCGAGCCTGCTGGTGTGCATCTGCAGCGTGTTCGGGCTTGCCCTGTATCGCTGACACCGGTCTGCGCGTCGGGTTCGCATCAGGTCACGTTCACATCAGAAAAGAGAGTTGCATCATGTTGCTTCAGAAAATCATCGGCATCGTTCTGACGACGGCCATCTTCGCGGCGGCGCTGATCGCCGGCCGCGTGTTGTGGGTGCATTACATGGACGAGCCGTGGACGCGCGACGCGCGTGTGCGCGCCGATATCGTCAATGTCGCGCTGGACGTGTCGGGTGCGGTCGTGCAGATGCCGCTGCACGACAATCAGTTTGTGAAGAAAGGCGAACTGCTGATGGAGATCGATCCGTCACATTACCGGATCGCCGTCGAGCAGGCCGAAGCGAATGTGGCGGCGCGCGCGGACGAACTGCGCATGCGCCGCGCCGACATGGACAGCCTCGTGGTCTCGAAGGAAGCGCGCGAGAACGCATTGCAGACCGCTTCGACGGCGGCCGCGCAGCTTCAGCAGGCGCAGGCCGCGCTCGATGCCGCTAAGCTCAATCTCGAACGCACGAAGGTGGTCTCGCCCGTCGACGGCTACGTGACCAATCTGAGCGTGTTTCGCGGCGACTATGCGACGGCGGGCACGGCGAAGCTCGCCATCGTGGACAGCCATTCGTTCTGGGTCTACGGCTACTTCGAGGAAACCAAGTTGCCGCATGTGCGCATCGGCGACCAGGCGCAGATTCGCCTGATGAGCGGCGGCGAGCTTAAAGGCCACGTTGAGAGCATTTCGCGCGGCATCTACGATCGCGACAATCCGCAAAGCCGCGAACTACTCGCCGATGTGAATCCGACCTTCAACTGGGTGCGCCTCGCGCAGCACGTGCCAGTGCGGCTGACGATCGATCAGGTGCCGCAGGGCTTGATGCTGTCGGCAGGGACGGCGACGACGGTGGTGATTTCGCCGTCGATGTGACGGATCGAACGCACGCCCGACGCGCTTAGAATGGCCGCTTCACACTCAGGACACCTCCCATGCCATCGAAGACCATTGGCGGCATTCCACGAGACGCGATTCCCCGGGTCAAGATTGCGCCACCGTCGGGCAATCCGGTCGACACTTCGACGCCGGAAGCGCGCGAACGCGTTTCGTCGGCCATTCGCAAAGTCATCTCGACGCACAACGTGGCGATCAAGGAACTCGCAAAACGCTGATGTTGCTCGATGCGAACTTCGTCGTGAACGTTTACGAACTGATTCTTGAAGCGGAGAGTGGGTTGGCGGATTGAGTCCGGCAAACGCGACGGCGTTCCGCCGCCGCGCAGCCTGATACCGGCGAATCACACCAAAAATTCCTCACCCTAGCGAACCAAGCGTCGCCTCCGTCGTATCGATCACCATCAAGCCCGCGCGCAAGCCCGGTTTCACTTTCGGATTCGGAAACACGATGCGCTCCTCGTCGTGCGTCACGCGATACCGATAATCCCCGTCGCGCGCGAGTTCGGCGCCGCGCGCAAAAGCCGTGAAGCTCGGCACGTCGCTCGCGACATCCAGCACGAAATGCTCGCTGCGCTTGTCGATCTGCACGACGACCGTGAACACGCGCAGCGGCGCATCCGCCCGCGCGTCGTCGCCGGCGATCAGACGCCGCAAGCCCGCATCCGCCGCCGCGAAGCGCGCGAGATCGTTCTCGCCGAAAGGCCGCACCTTGCCGAGTTCGAGCGTAACCGCCAGCGCATCCGGCGCCTGCGCAGTGAAATGCACGAAGGTGTGGCTCTTCTCCTTGTGCAGCAACACCGCCTGCAGACGCGCGTCGCGCAGCCAGTCGAACATCGCGCGCGGCGCGCCCGTGTGCGGCAACAGCGCGAACTGCTCGAACACGGAAGCGCGGATCGCCGTATGCATGTCGATATACCAGCGCGCGTGCGTCACGCCGTCGAAAAAGCGCCGTGCGCTCGCTTCGAGTTCGGCGGCGCGCGGCGCTTCGCGGCTGCCGGGCAACTGCGCATGACGGCCGCTGAAGAGGCGGTTCAGATCGTCGTCGCGATAGCGCACGCCCGCGCGCATCGCGGCCGCGTTGCCGAGAATCACGAGCATGCGTGCCGCGAGCGGTGCGCATGCTCGCGCGATATCCGCGACGAGCCGCAACAGCATTTCGATCGGCGCGGTTTCGTTGCCGTGTATGCCCGCCGACGCGATCACGCTGAGCACGGGCGGCCGCGCGGGTTCGAGCAGCAGCAAGCCTTCGCCCTGCCATGTCCAGCGGATGCCCGATGCCGTGACGCCCGAGGCCGTCGATGGCCGCGAGCCGGCGAGCGTGAAGTCGAGAAAATCGTCGAGCGGGGAAAGATCAGCGCTGGAAGTCATAGACGGAGCCGAGTCCAAGAAGCGTCGTTAGTCGATCGAGCGCCGTGCGCGATTCGTCGAGCAGGCGAGGATCCGCGAGATCGGCGGGCGCGAGGCGATCGCGGTAATGCGCGTCGATCCATGCATCGAGGCTCGCGAACAGCGTGTCGTTCATCCACACGCGCGGGTTCACCGCCGCGCGTTCGGCATCGTCCAGCACGACCCGCAAGCGCAGACACGCGGGGCCGCCGCCGTTCTTCATGCTTTCGCGCAGATCGAACACGAGCACTTCGTCGATCGGCGTCGCGCGCGCGGCAAGGCCGTCGAGATACGCGGCGACGCGTGCGTTCTCGCGGCATTCCTGCGGCATGACGAGCACCTGCGTGCCGTCCGCGCACGACAGCAACTGGCTGTTGAACAGATACGACGACACCGCATCCTCGACGCCGACCTCGCGCTTAGGCACTTCCAGCGTGCTCAGGCGCGCGCCGTGCGCGCGCAGCTTCGCGTCGAGTTCGGCGTACACCTTGTGCTGATCGACGAACGCGCGCTGATGGCAGAACAGCGTCGTGCGATTGCCGACCGCGATGACATCGTTATGGAACACGCCCGCATCGATCACCTCGGGCGTCTGCTGCGCGAACACCGTCGATGCCTCGTCGAGCCCGTGCAGGCGCGCGATCGCGCGGCTCGCTTCGAGCGTCCGCCGCGCGGGATAGCGTTGCGGCTGCGGTCCCTGGCCATATTCGCTGCGGCCGTAGACGAAGAACTCGACGCCCTTCTCGCCGTATTCGCGCGCGAAGCGCGTGTGATTGGCCGCGCCCTCGTCGCCGAGCGCGGGCGTGCCGGGCAGCGCGCGATGGATGCGAAAGCGCGCTTCGTCGGCGAAGATCGCGGCGAGCGTGCGGCGCGTTTCGCCGTGCTCGATCGCGCGATGCAGCTTCGCCGCGAGATTGGCCGGCGTCAGATGCACGCGGCCGTCGACGGTATCCGCGGATGGGCTGACGGTCGCGGCATTGGCCGTCCACATCGCCGATGCCGAACTCGCCGCCGCGAGCAGTTCAGGCGCTTCGCGCGCGGCGCGGGCGATCACGGCGGCATCGTCGCCGGTGAAACCGACGTCGCACAGCAGCCTGATCGACGGACGCTCGAGCGGCGGCAACACGCCTTGCACGAAACCGAGATCGGCGAGCCGCTTCATCTTGCGCAGGCCCTGCTTCGCCGCGGCTTTGGGATTCGCCACGGATTTCTCGTTGCTGCGCGACACGACATTGCCGAACGACAAGCCCGCGTAGTTGTGCGTCGGGCCGACGAGCCCGTCGAAGTTGGCTTCGGATGCCTGCATGGTGATGTCCGTTACTTGTTACTTAAAACACGAGGCCCGGCGATACGCTCGCGGGCATCTGCAATTGCGCACTCTCGACCGAGGCCATCGGATACGAGCAATAGTCCGCTGCGTAGTACGCGCTCGGCCGCTGGTTGCCCGAGCGCCTGATGCCGCCGAACGGCGCCGCCGCCGATGCGCCGTTGGTCGGCCGGTTCCAGTTGACGATGTCCGCGCGGATGCTGCGCTGAAACTGCGTCCAGGCGGCTTCGTCGTCGGCGAGCAGTCCGGCGGAAAGGCCATAGGCCGTATCGTTCGCACGCTCGATGACTTCGTCAAAGCTGCGTACGCGCGTGAGCTGCAGCAGCGGGCCGAAATGTTCCTCGTCGGGCAGGTCGTGCGCATCGGTCGTGTCGAGGATCGAGGGCGAAACGAAGCCGAGATTTGCCGCGCGCTGACGCATCTCCAGCAACGGTTTCGCGCCGCGCCCGATCAGTTCGTCCTGCGCCTTCACGAGTCGCGATGCCGCGCGCGCCGAGATCACCCTGCCCATGAAGGGCTGCGGATCGTCGTCATAAGCGCCGGCGCGGATCTTCGCGCTCACTTCGACGAGACGCGCGGTGAAGCACGCGCCGAAAGCATCGTCGGGAACGAAGAGCCGTCGCGCGCAGGTCCAGCGCGAGCATGATCTTGGGCCTACCGCCGAACTGCTGGTGCAGCAGCGTGCCGGTATCGGAACTGCCGGTGAAGAAGAGCTTGTCGATCTGCCGGTGATTCGCAAGCACGACGCCCGCGTCCTTCTCGCCCTGCACGAGATTGAGCACGCCCGCCGGCAAGCCGGCTTCGATCCACACGGCCACCGTCGCCGCCGCGACGCCCGGCGCGAGTTCGGAGGGTTGAAGACGACCGTGTTGCCCGCGATCAGCGCGGGCACGATATGCCCGTTCGGCAGATGACCCGGAAAGTTGTACGGGCCGAACACCGCGACTACGCCATGCGGGCGATGCCGCAAGACCGCGATGCCGTCGGCCATCGGCGCACACTTCTCGCCCGTGCGTTCGCGATACGCCTGCACTGAGATGTCGACCTTCACGGCCATCGACACCACTTCGGTGCGCGCTTCCCATAAGGGCTTGCCGGTTTCGCGGCCAATCGCGGCGGCGAAACGCTTCGCGATGACCACGCGCTCATCGAAACGGCATCGCCGACCACGTCGCGAACGCGCGCCGCGCTGCCTTCACGGCGCGATCGACGTCTTCCGGCGATGCGCCCCTGCCTTGCCACACGGTTTCGTCCGTGCCCGGATTACGCGATTCGAACGCCGCGCCGCGTCCCTCTTGCCATTCACCGTCGATATACATGGACATGTCGTCTCCGCTTCTCTTCCATCCGGCGCGCGGATAGGACGTCAGCACGCGCACGTCCTCGCCTTCGCCTTCGCTCACGCAGAGCGCGGCGGCTTGCTCCGGCGTCAGCACGAATGCGCCGTCCTGCACCGCGACCGCGCCGCACCGAAAATCGTGCAGCCGCGTGTTCGATATGAGGCTCTTCGCCGCGCCCGCGCCGGTTTCATCCGCAGCCGATACGCCGATCTCGACGCGCGCCAGCCTGCTCTCGCGCACTGTGCGAAGGTCCGCGATATGGCATTCGAGCACCAGACCTGCATCGAAGATATCGATGTGATTCTCGTAGCGCAGCCCTTCCGCTTCGAGCATCCTGCGCGCGGGCGCGGTGTCCTTGTGCGTGACGCCGACCGCATCGCGCGCCGCGTCGGGCAACAGGTCCAGATATACGGGATAGTGCGGCATCAGTTCCGCGACGAAGGACTCCTTGCCGTGCGAACTCAGATAATCCGCTTCGTTGAAATCGATCTGATAGAAATGCGAGCCGACCGCGTTCCAGAACGGCGACTCGCCGGCCTCGTCGAAATGGCCGCGCAACTCCTCCGCGCACAGGCGCTGCGGAAAGCGCGCCATGAACTGCACGATGAACATGAAGCGCGAGCGCGACAGCAGGCCGCCGACGCCCGCCGTCCTGTAGCGCGGGCTCAGAAACAGCGAGCACACTTCCGCGTAGCCGGTCAGGTCGTGCGAGATGTTGAGCAGTGACATGCGCGTCCACACGCCTATGTCCTGACTCGCATGCACGACCGTCGACACGCGATAGTTGTAGAACGGCTGCTCCAGCCCGATTCCGTTCGATGCCGCATATGCCCGCGACGTCGCCGCTCGCGGTGTTTTCCATCACGAAGAAATAGCCCGCTTCGTGCGGCTTCGCGGCGCCTTCCAGCGTGCGGCGCGCGCTCGATGCGCGCGGCGAGAGCGGCGCGGTCCGGCTTGAAGGTGGTAAGGCCCGGCCCAGTTTCCTGCGCGAGCGCGACGAGCGCATCGAAGTCCGCGGGCTGCGTGCAACGCACGACGATCATTGCAGTTCTCCCGATGCCGATGCAGCGGCACGCAGCGTACCGTGTCCTTCGCGCGCACGCCGAGCGCGTCGCGTGCGGCATCGGCGAGCGATACGCCTTCGGCGCGCACGGGCGCGAGATCAGCGACGACGACGCGAAACGCATGCGCGCCGCCCGCCGCGACGAGATAAGGGACGTCGCCGGAAGCGCCGCCATCCTGCACGACGCGCAACTTACCCGATGCCGCCGACGCGCTCCTGTCGACGGCGATGGTCAGCACCGGGCCGGCATCGAAGATATCGACGTAACGGTACGGCTCGAAGCCCTCTTCCAGATGGATGTCGTAGGCGAGCAGCGTGCCCGCGTTCGGCTCGCCCAGCACGCGCTGCGCATCGCCGGGCAAGAGCGGCACATAGAGCGGATAGCTCGGCATCACTTCGGCGATGAAGGTGCGGCTGCGCTCGCCCGATGCCAGTTCGACCTGCTCGAAATCGCGGCCGAAGAACTTGCGCCCCACCGCATCCCAGAACGGCGAAGCGCCGTCGCCGTCGGTCGCGCCGAGCATCAGCGAAAAGATCTCGCTCGAGAAGCGCTTGCGATTCGCCGCGATGTACAGCATGCGCGCGCGACAGCAGATGCGCCGCCGCTTCGCCGTTCGCATCGCGTAGTCCCGGAGTCGATGTAAAAGCCTGTCAAACGGCTCTTGCCCGTCAGTTCGTGCGACATGGTCAGCGCGTGAATCTTGCGATTCACCTTGAGTTCGCGCGACGCGTGGATCAGCGCATCGTTGCGAAAAGCGTAGAACGGCTCCGAATAGCCCGCCGACGCGACGATGCTCGACGTGCCGAGCAACTCGCCCGTGCGCGTGTCTTCGAGCACGAAGAGATAGAACTCCTCGCCCAGAAAATCCACTTTCGCGCGAAACGAATCTTCGGAGAGCGCGATGCGTGTTTCGAGCACCAGCATCATCGCGCTCCGATCAGCGTGCCTGCGCGGCGGGCGCGGCCTCTGAGTGTCCTGCCCCGCTTGCACCACCTGCTCGATGGCCTTTTTGATGCACGCGAAGCCTTCATCGAGATCGGCCATCGGCATCACGAACGAGGGCGCGAAGCGCAGCACGTTCGGCCCCGCGATCAGCATGATGACGCCGTTCGCCGCCGCGTTGAGCACGTCCTTCGCGCGGTCCTTGAAGGCATCGGCGAGTTCGGCGCCGAGCAAAAGACCGCGTCCGCGAATCTCGTGGAAGATGCCGAATCGCGCGCCGATGCGCTCCAGATGCGCGCGAATCGTCGCGCTGCGTTCGCCGACGCCTTCGAGCACGCGCGGATCGCTGATCAGCTCGACGATGACCGCGCAAGTTTTCGGGCCGATCGCTTCGAGCGCGCGCGGCAGATCGTTGTACGGCAAATGTCGGATGCCCTGCGGCTGCGGACCGAAGCCTTCCGCATATTTCGGCTGGCCGCCGACGCTCACCGTGAAGAAGGTGCGGCCATGAAACGACTGCGTGAACGAGACGATCTCGACCTTGTCCGGGCCGTGCATGTCGACGGCATAGCGGCGCGCGAGCTTGAGCGCGGCTTCGTTGGCTTCGGCGCCCGAATTGACGAAGAACGCGCGATCCGCGAACGTGAGGTCGGTCAGCCGTTTCGCAAGGCGCAGCACCGGCGCGTTCGTATAGCCGTTGCCGATGTGCCAGAGTTTGTCGCCCTGCTCGTGCAGCACCTTCAGCAGTTCGGGATGCGCATGACCCAGCGCCGTCACCGCGATACAGCCCACGAAGTCGACGTAGTCGCGGCCTTCGGTATCCCACACGCGCGAGCCGCGTCCCCGGTCGGGCACGGAATTCATCGGCGCGAAACACGGCACCATCACTTCGTCGAATGTTGCGCGATCCACTTCGATCTTGCTCATGAGCCACTCCTCGCATGTCAGGCAATGTCCTGCAGTGTAGGCAATCGGACGCGATGCTGTCTTGCGCGTTCGCGACATGCGCGGCGGCGGATTACCCAAGTTCAGCGCGCGGACGCGTCTTCGCGGTCGAGATAATTGCGCCGGTCTTCGCGTGGCGTCATGCCGAAACGGTCGCGATAGGCGTTCGAGAAATGCGCGGCCGACGCGAATCCACATGCGAAACTGATCTGCACGACGGATTGGTCGGTGCGCTGCAACTGAACGCGCGCCCTGGCGAGGCACAGATGCAGATAATGCTTCGCGGGCATCGCGCCGAGATGCTGGCGAAAGAGCCGTTCGAGCTGCCGCCGCGAGATGCCGACCAGCGACGCGATCTTGTCGGTAGCGAGCGGGTCTTCGATATTCGCGTCCATCAGCGCCAGCGCGTCCGTAAGACGCGGATGCGGCTCGCCTCGTTCGCTCGCCATGCTTGCCGAACCGGGCATCGATACGAACGGCATGCGCTGCCGTTCCGTGCCCGCGCGGATCGCGCCGGTACCGAGCCATCCGCAATGCGTTCCGCGAGTTCGGCGCTTTGATTACGCGCGATCAGCGTCAGCATGAAGTCGAGGGCCGCCTGCCCGCTCGCGCATGTCGCGCGATCGCGATCGATCTCGAAGATTTGCTGCGACACGATGGCATCGCCGTAGCGCTCGACGAAGGACTGGCTGGTTTTCCAGTGAGCGGCCACGCGCCGATGCGCAAGCAATCCCGCTTTGGCAAGCCACCAGACGTCGTGATGAACGCCGCACACGAGCGAGGCGCTGGCCGCGACGCGCGCGAGCGTGGAGACGAAATGCCGCTGGCCGTCGAAGGCATCCAAGCGCTCCGCGACGACGATCAGCCAGTCGCAGCGAACGTCGTCGTCGAAGGCTTCGGCGGGAAGCTGCGCGCCGCCGGAGAGCGTCACCGCGCGGCCGTCGCGCGAATACACCCGCGGGTCGAAAAGGCGCCGGCCGTCGATCTCATTAGCGAGCGCTAGCGCATCGAGGACCGGCGCGATGCCACTCATCGAAACGGGCGGCAGCGCGATGATCGCGACTCGCACGCTCACGTTATTTCAGGCTGCCCGACAGAAACTGCCGCAGACGCTCGCTCTTCGGCGCGCTCAGCACGTCCGACGGCGCGCCCTCTTCCTCGGTGCACCCCTGATGCAGGAACATCACATGATTCGATACGTTGCGCGCGAAGCCCATCTCGTGCGTGACAACGATCATCGTGCGGCCCTCTTCGGCGAGCCGCCGCATCACCTTCAGCACTTCGCCGATGAGTTCGGGATCGAGCGCGGACGTGGGCTCGTCGAACAGCATCACGTCGGGATGCATCGCGAGCGCGCGCGATCGCCACGCGCTGCTGCCGTCCGCCCGACAGATGCGATGGGTACTGCTTTTCGACGCGCGGCGGCAGGCCGACCTTCTCCAGATTCTCGCGCGCGCGATCCTCGGCTTCCTTCTTCGAGATGCCGAGTACGTGGATGGGTACTTCCATCACGTTTTCGATGGCCGTCATGTGCGACCACAGATTGAAATGCTGGCACACCATCGCGAGCTTGGTGCGCACGCGCTGCAACTGCTTGTGATCCGCGACTTCGAGAGTATGTCTTCGGCGACGAGCTTGGTCGCGACATCTCTGGCGGATGGCTCCAACGCTTTTCTCCTCGCGTGATGCGCGCGCCGCATGGATCGCATGCGGCGCGCGCCGGGAATAACCGGACGGCCGGCAGGCGTGCATTCTACTCGCAGCCGAAAGGCCGTCCGGCGCGCCATAGTTCGCCGCGACGGCGCGCACAACGCGCGCCACCTCGCCGTTCGCGACCGCGATGTCGGGACTCTCCTGCAGCAGCGACAGGAAGCGCTCCGCGCAGGCGGTCGTCGAGCACGTCGTCGAGGGCGGCGATCAGCGTCGAAAGCGGCGTGAGCCAGCGATACGCCGATCCGTTGATCACGATCTGCAGAAACTCGCCCGGCGAGACCGGACCGAACTCGGCCTCGTGCGCAGATGCGCGAGCACGCGGCGATGAAGCGCGAGCAGCGGATGCCGCACATCGCGCAGGAAGGTGGTCGCTTGCAGGTCGTTCATCGTGATCATGGCCGTGGCTCAGTTCGGCGTTGCGTGAAAGGCGAAGCACTTCATATGCGGCCGGACGGCGGACGATCAAGTGCCGCCGGACTGGCCCGGCGCGGCGGATGCGCCGGAAGCATTGGATTGCGCGCGCGTCTTGCCCGCATAGCGGATGAACTCCGCGGCCGTGAGCGGCGGCGAGACAGCCCTGCCCGAAACGCGCTGATGACTTCCTTCGCGGCGGCGGCATCGAGGAAGCTGTGCTTGGTCGCCTCGATGCGCACCTGCCGCGCGTGCACGCCCTGTTGCGCGAGCGCGGGCCTGAGCACGTCGAGGAAGCGATGCGTCGTCAAATCGGGCGCGGAGAGGTTCACGGAGACGTAGTAATCGTCGTAGCGGCGCAGGAAATCGCCGAGTTCGAGCAGCACGGTGTCGAGCACCTGATCGGTGATCGCCTGGACCAAGCCGCGATGTTCGGCAAGCGGAATGAAGTGGTCCGGCCGCACGATGCGGTCGTGATACTTACAGCGCACCAGCGCTTCGGCGCCGACGCAGCGGCGCGTTTCGAGATCGACGATCGGCTGATACGCGACGATGAACTGATGCCGCCGCACCGCATCGCTCAACTGCCCGCGGCGGCGATAACCGCCGCACGATGAAATAGGCCGCCCAGCCCGCGCATAGCAAGCAGTCCCGCCGCCATGCCGCCGAGCAGCCACGCCCACGGCAACATCGACAGGCGCTGGCGCAGCGTCTGATTCGGCGCGCTGACGACGACCGCGAGCGGCATTGACACGGAGCGGCGCACGACGTGTTTCTGAACAGTCCAGTCCCTGCGGATTGGCGCGATAGACCGCGAGCACGGCGGCGGCATCGGTGGCGGGCGTGCGCGCGATCACGCGGCTCGCTTTGGTATTGATGACCACGAGGCCGCTGGCGCTGCGGCTGTCGAGATAGAGCGACGGATCGGCGGCGACATAGAAACCGTCGTGGCCCATCACGAGCGAATCCTTGCCGCCCGGCAGATGCGACAGTCCGTACCACGCGGCCATGCCGTCGCGCAAGCGCCAGTCGGGCGACGGCAGCATCAAACCGTCGAGCGTGCCCGCCGATACCGCGCCCAGTTGCGACGAACATTGCCAGTGGCCGTCGCGATCGTAGGCGCCCGCATCGCGCAGTTCATCGTTCTTGAGCGCGATGCGCCGCAACTCGCGCAGATACGGCGTCGAGCATAGCAGCGCCGACACGCGGCCGATCTCGCCGAGCGCGCCGCGTTCTCCTGGAACAGTATGCGCCGCGCGAACAGATAGCCGATGCCCGCCGGCGCGAACGCGGCAATCGACACGATGACGATCAGAAGCGCCGCCAGCGCCCCACGTTGGAATTTGTTCATTGCGTGTTATGTTCCGCTCCGCGACGAATGACCGATGATCCGATGATCTTCGGCCGGCATCCGTCGCGCGTGCTTTTGGTCCGACTCATTGCGATCCCGGTGCGGCGTCGGGACCGGCTGCTCCACCACGCGGACACGCGGCGCACGCATCGCGCGGCGCGGCCCCTCCCGGTGCCGGACAAATGACCTAGTGTAGAGGCGCGCGAATGTCCGACTCAATCTTTTCTTTGGTTTAAAATTCGGCCGCTTGGTGGGTTGCCGCACGGCTTGCCGGCCTTTTTTTGCCTCGCCGCGCCGTGAGAAAATCGGCGGCTTTATGATTGCACGATTCGTGCGCCATGCCGCGCGCGGCCATGCCATACGGACCCACCCACCATGCATGCACGCTCGACCTCTTCGCACACGGACAGACCCGACCTGCCGATCATCCGCGACGCCGCGTCGGACGACTTCGACGTCATCGCGCGCATCTACTCGCACTACGTCTCGAACGCGCTCGCCACCTTCGAGGAAACGCCGCCTTCCGTCGACGAAATGCGCGCGCGCCATGTGGCGATCGCCGGCGCGGGCCTGCCCTATCTGGTGGCGAAACTCGACGCAAGCGTGGCGGGATACGCGTATGCATCGCCGTATCGGGCGCGTTCGGCGTATCGGCACACGATCGAGGACTCGGTCTATGTCGCCGATGGCTTCGGCGCGCGGCATCGGTTTCGCTTTGCTAAGCGAACTGATCGCGCGTTGCGAGCGCGGCCCGTGGAGGCAGATGATCGCGGTAATCGGCAACAGCGGCAATGCCGGCTCGATCGCGCTGCATGCGCGGCTCGGCTTCGAGCATGTCGGCGTGCTGCGCGAGGTCGGCTTCAAGCGTGGCCGATGGGTCGATACCGTGCTGATGCAGCGCGCGCTCGGACCCGGCGGCGACGGCGTTTAGAACGTTCGAAACGCCTGGGACGCACGGCCGCGCTTTGCGGCTAACATTCGGAATTCGCCCTTTTCCTCGCTCCGCGTTTTGCCGACTTATACCCTCGCCGCCGCCGTCAGCGCGGAAATCGATATCCGCAAGAGCCGCTTCATCGCACTCGCGATTCCCGTCGCGGCCCGCGATGCCGCCATGCGCGAACTCGAACGCCTGCATGCCGAGCATCCGGGCGCGACGCATATCTGCTGGGCGCTGCTCGCGGGCGGCCAGTCGGGCACGGCCGGGCGGCCGATTCTCGAAGTGCTGCGGCATCACGAAGTCGACGGCGTGCTGGCGGCGGTCATCCGCTACTACGCATCAAGCTCGGCGCGGGCGGACTCGTGCGCGCTTACACCGACGCCATCGCCGGCGCGATGCAGCGCGCCGAGCGTATCGAGCGTGGGCTGATCGGCATCGAGATGGATTACGCGAGCGAAACGCGCGTGCGGCACTGGATCGAGCAGCACGATGCTGAACTCGTCGATGCCGCCTACGCGATGACCGTGCGCTTCGTCGTGCGCATGCCCGCTGCCGCGCGGGACGCCGCCGTCGAGATCCGCGATCTGACGAGCGGCCGCGCGAGTGTCGAGGTGCGCTCGTGAGCGATGCGGGCGAAGCGTTCGCGTTGACGATCCTGCCCGGCGGCTTGTTCGTCGCGGTGCGGCCGGGCGAATCCCTGCTGGAAGCGGCGCGGCGCGCCGGCCTTTTCAATGCCGCGCTTCTGCCGCAACGGGACGTGTCGCGAATGCATGTTCCGCCTGGTCGAGGGCAAGATTCGCTATCGCGCCGACTGGCCGGGACTGACCGCCGATGAACGATCCGAAGGCTGGGTGCTGCCCTGCGTGGCGCTGCCGCAATCGGACGTGATCCTCGATCAACCCGCCGCACAGGCGGCTGCCGCGCCGCGCCCGGTCCGCTCGCGCGGCTTCTGAGTGCGCGTCTGCAACGCGGGTAATCCGGGATTATCGTCTCGATTCAACGATACACGATGAGTGTCCAGGCAGCGCATCGAGCGCTTTCGTTGCAAGAGGGTGCAGAGTCGCTCTCAAAAAGTGTACAATTATGTTTTGCCCTAAATTCTGGCAGGGGCAGATCAATCGAGATTTCAATGACTAAAGTACTGTTGAAAGAGAACGAGGCTTTCGACGTCGCCATGCGTCGTTTTCGCCGTACCGTCGAACGCACGGGCCTGATCCAGGAGCTCAAGTCGCGTATGGCGTATGAAAAGCCGACCACCGAGCGCAAGCGCAAGAAAGCTGCTGCTGTCGCTCGTCTGCGCAAGCAGATTCGCCGCGCGCAACTGCCGAAGAAGTTTTATTGATCGCTGATCGCTTCGGCGGCGCCGTCTGAGTTCGACGGGTCGCGGTTTCGCATTGGTCGATGGATGGCGCGAGAATTCGCAGAAGGTATCCGCTGAGCAGGGCGTTCGCAAAACGAAGGCTGGTAAGAGTGCAAAAGCCTGCATGATTATCGACTCATGCAGGCTTTTTGTGTTTGTGTGGTTGCGGTGGGTTTTTTGTGGGTCGCCCGGCTATGCTTTGACGAAAAGATGATTGACGTCGGTGATTGGATCAGTCTATAATTTTTTCCTCCAGACGCGGGGTGGAGCAGTCTGGCAGCTCGTCGGGCTCATAACCCGAAGGTCGTAGGTTCAAATCCTACCCCCGCAACCAGATTCAACAAAAAGCCCGGCTATGCCGGGCTTTTTGTTGAATCTGGTTGCGGCTTCCTGAAAACCGTCGTGACTGTCCCGGCTTTCCGCTGGGACACTGTCGGGAAAACCGCCGCAGATTAGAAGTGAGCTTGCGACAACCTCGAGCTAGCGCGGAGCGGGCTCGAGCTAGCGCGGAGCGGGTTTCTTTGTCCTGTCCATCTGCTGATACGTATCTGCGCTGCGCGTTACTACTTTTTCTATATTGTTTTGTTCGCCAAGTCGGCAATTATTCGACTGCGTGTTCTCTGATAACTACAAGAGCAAACCTCGAAATTCGCGTGCGCGATGGAGACATAGGCTGCACTTAGTTTATAGGCCGATCAAATGATGCATTCACTAATCGTAGAACCTCCACCGCCATCGTTACCCCGCATCATTTCTCACTGGAATGCTGATGGATTTTCCCTTTCGTGCAAGATCGTGCCACAAGCAACGCACGAATCAGCAGACAAGCCTGAAACTCTCGGCCAACAACTCGGATCGCCAATACAATATCCGCTCGCGCGAATTCATCATAACGGGCGGCACCTTCATGATGGCGCTTGACGAACAAATGCAAGTCAAAGAATGGGAGATTTTCACCAATCCGACGCAATGGGTCGATTACGCTTTTCCGCATA
>JAQFVI010000392.1:12390-40617 GCA_029439495.1 Caballeronia sp. BR6202001590007 | reverse complement strand
CGAGGGTCGCGCCGTGCTTCGTTGCGCCGGACCACAGGTCGTCCAGGTAGGCATCCCAGCCGGTCCGAATGGCTTTGATCGGTGCCGCGGCAGGAAGTCCGGCGGTAGCGTGAAACCGCTATGCGGTGAATCGAGGACCAGAGGAATCGGCGCAACCGACGGCTTCGAACGAAGAAGGCGAGGTTCTCGTTATTCATTGCTTTTTATCCAGTAAAAACGATTTTTCATTTTCGACGATGTCGAAACTTTGAGGCCAACTGGATTGGAACGCGATGAGGAAAAACCCTTGTCGCGCACCCGGTAGTCATCTGGTGTTGGGGAAGTGGCTCGGCTGTGCCTAGTTCCAATGCCGGATAAACATGAAGGGAGCCACTGGCTCGTCAGGAAAGCGAGGCGTGTGCATACGACTTCCGTCGCCGGGGATTTGCATCGTCGACCCAGCAAACTTTGCGTTCGAACTCGAACTACTGTGCTATCGCCGCCCGCCGCGCCGACACCCACCAAAATTGAACGCCGCGCCCACAAACATCAGCACGCTGGTCATCACGAACACCGCGCGCATGCCCGCGTGCGTCGCGATGAATCCGCCCGCGAGCGGCCCCGTCACCTGACCGATGTACTGCGCCGAAGTCGCGAAGTCGAGGATGTAGCCGGCCGCATGGTCCGGCACGTTGTGGCGCACCACGCTCGTGATCGCGGGCAGCAGGCCGCCGAGCGCGAGGCCCATCAGAAAGCGCAGCACGACCAGCTGTGTGCCCGAGGTAACGAAGGTCTGCGGAATGAGCAGCGCGCCGCACAGCGCGAGANCGCTGCCGAGCGCCGCCGCCGACATCACGAAGCCCGCAACCAGAGTGACGTGTTTCGGATCCTGCACGAGCTGCGACACATAGACGGTGATGATCGGCTCGATCGACATGTTCGCGAACATCAGCAGCATCGCGCTGAATGAACAGCATGCCGATGACGGGCGTGAGCGCTGGCACGTCGCGCCATCCGCCGCGCGGACGCGCCTTCGCCACATCCGACGCGCGCCGCTCTTCCTTGACGAAGAGCGGCGTCGTGACGAAGGAGCAGAAGATCAGCCCGCCCGCGAGAAAAAAGGTCGCGCAGATGCCGATCAGTCCTGGCAGCAGCCCGCCGATCAGCGGCCCGACCAGATTGCCCGCCATCATCCCCGATGCATGCGTGCCGAGCGCCCACACGGTGCGGTGCTTTGGGGTCTGCGTCGCGATCATCACGATGGCGCCGTTCGCGTAGCCGCCGACGAGTCCCGCGAGGAAGCGCACCGCGACCAGTCGCCAGACCGACTGCACGACGCCGAGCAGCGACATCGAGATCGCCATGCCGAGGCTCGCGCGAATCAGGATCTGCTTGCGGCCGCAGCGGTCGGCGAGCCGTCCCCAAATCGGAGCGACCAGACCCGCCGCCAGAAAGGTCGCGCCGAACGCGATGCCCGACCATTGCACGACGGCATCGACCAACGTGACGCCAAGTTGCTGCACGTAAAGCGGCAGAAAGGGCAGCAGCAGCGTCATCGCCATCACCGTCGTGAACGAGCCGAACACGCATACGTACAAATTGCGCTGCCAGTGGAGGGAGCCTTCCAAATCAGACATTATATCCATTAATTTTAAACGTTCGCCTGACTGTCGCAGATTTTCGGGGATTCTGCTCGGGCTTTTCGCGGCCCGCGTGCGACGCGGCGCATAAATTGCGAGGCGTCTGCGATCGGCTTCGTTCATCGGGAGGCATGCCGCGTGAAGATTGCGACCTTCAATATCAACGGCATTCGTTCGCGCATCGGCGCGCTACTCGCGTGGCTCGAACGCGAGGCGCCGGACATCATCTGTCTTCAGGAACTGAAGGTCACGGATGCGCAGTTTCCGGCCGAGGCCATCGAACAGGCCGGCTACGGCGCGCTATGGTACGGCCAGGCATCGTGGAACGGCGTCGCGATTCTCGCGAAGGGCGGCGCCGGTGCTGAGCCGGCGCGAGCTCCCCGGCAACGAGGACGACACGCAGAGCCGCTATATCGAAGCGGCGGTGCATGGCCTTTTAATCGGCTGTCTGTATCTGCCCAACGGCAATCCGCAGCCGGGACCGAAGTTCGATTACAGGTTGGCGTGGTTCGAACACTTCAACGCGCATGCGAAGAAGCTGCTGGCGAGCGGGCATCCGGTGGTGCTCGCGGGCGATTTCAACGTCGTGCCGATCGACGACGATATCTACAACACGCGCTCATGGCTCAAGGACGCGCTGCTGCAGCCCGAAAGCCGCGCCGCCTATGCCGAACTGCTCGCGCAGGGCTGGACCGACGCGATCCGCAAAAAGTATCCGCATGAGCGCATCTACACGTTCTGGGATCATCTTTTGCTGAGTCCCGATCTCGCGCCGAAGCTGCAGGATGCGGGCGTCGACAAATGGGTGCGCGGCGAAGCGCATGCGAGCGATCACGCGCCGACCTGGATCACGCTCAGGACGGCGCGCGCCAGAAAAAAGGCCGCCTGATTGCGCGTTCGGCCCGTGCGTTCAGATGGCGCGCTTTGCGGTCACGCGGGCGTTCTTCGCGATTTCGGCGTTGACATCCTGCACGGCGTCGCCGGCGGTATCGGCCAGTTGCGTCGTGAGTTCGGTCGACGTTTGCGTGGCTTGCTGCGCATCCGCGACGGCGGTGTCGGACATCTGCTTTATCGTGATGCCGTTGCGCTCGTACTGAGCGCGCATCTCGCCGAGCATGTCGGCTTCCGTCGACGTGTGATCGACAGCACATGCTGACCATACGACGCCGCTTTCTGCGGGAACTGCGTGAACATCGACGATTGCCAGCCGAGCACGTCGCCCGCGCTCGATTCGTCGCCCGCGCGCAGCAGCGCGTTGCTTTCTTCCACCATCTTCCTGACGGTCTGTACGTTCAGTTCGGTGAGTGCCTGCACGCCGCTCGCGAAGCGTCCGCCGATGTTGAGAAAGGCCTGAAGATTGGCCCGCGCGATGGAAGGCTTCTGATAGGCGAAATAGCCGGGATATTGGAACTGGAACATGGACCGCTCCTTTTCAAAGTCGATTCGATGACGCGTGATGGAAAGGATGCAGGCATGCACACGCAAGCGCCACGGACGGCTGCCCGTGGCGAGCGGCGGTGCTTTCGGTTGCATCCTGCGACTGACTGCGATAGGCCTGCGTTGTGACTGCGATGAAACTGCGAGTGACCGCGTTTATGACGGCCGCGTGCATGCGCGATGAAGATTCGGCGATACGCGCTGATGAAGGTCATGCCCGCCGTACTCGCGTGAGACGAAGCACGGCGCATACCGGTTCCCGTTTCAGCGAGGAATATTTAAAGCACGCTCGATCAATGCGGCGAGGAAGGACATCACATGCGCGCGGCCGCCGCTCATCCATACGTCGATATGGTTCGCGCCTTCGATCAGCGCGAGATGCTTGTCGCCGTGCGCGGCATCGTAAAGCCGCTGAAAATGCGCGGGCGGAATCACACGGTCTTGAGTGCCGCCATAGATGAGGATCGGCGCATCGACATGCGCCTCGCTCGCGAGCTGCGTCGCGACGCCGGAGCCGAGCGAATAGCCATGCAACACGATGAACGCCGAACGCGCGGCCACGAACGCATAGGCCACGCGCGCATCGGCATAGAGACCGGCTTCGCCCGACGTACCGGGATTGCCCGCATAACCGCGATATTCGGCGAGCAACACGCCGTAGCCCGCTTCGATCATTTCCAGCGCGATATGGGCGCGCTGCGTAAAGTCCTCGCCGTTGCCGTGGAAGAGGATCACGGTCGGGCGGCTGTCGTCGCGTGCGGCCCGGTAACGCGCGGTGAGATCGAGGCCGTCCTCGGTGCGCAAGCGAACGGCTTCGGTGTTGTCGTCGAGCGCCGCGTTCTTGAGCGCCTGGATCTGTTCGAGCGGATAGACGAGCCGTCCCTGCAACCAGTAAAGCGCCGCGAGCGCCAGTCCATAGAAAAGCGCAAGGGCGACGACGACAGTCCAGATGAGTCCGCTCATGCCGTCGTGGTAGAGCGAAACGCGTCATTCGCGCGATGCGTCTCCATCGCCTGGATGCAGAGTCNGCGCGTTGAGCAGGATCGCGAAACCGCCGCCAGCGTAATGCCGCTACGCGTGAGCGGTCCGGCCTAGGCCGGCATGTGCGCGAAGAAGGTCGGCGCGACGAGCGGTATCACGCCGACGCCCAGGCTGATCGCGATGATGAGCAGGTTGTTCTTGCTGTCGTAATCGACCTTGGCGAGGATCTTCACGCCGGTCGTCGCGACCATGCCGAACATCGCGATGCCCGCGCCGCCGAGCACAACCACCGGTATTGATGCGATCAGGTTCGACAGCTTCGGCAGCAGGCCGAGCGACATCAGGATCGCGCCCGATACCGCGACCACCCAGCGGCTCTTCACCCCCGTGATGCCGACGAGGCCGATGTTCTGCGAAAACGACGAATGCGGAAACGTATTGAAGATGCCGCCGACGATGGTCCCGAGCCCGTCAGTGCGCAGGCCGCTCGTCGCGCGTTCGTGGTCCACCGGACGGCCGGTGAGATCGCCGAGCGCGAGGAACATGCCGAGCGATTTGACCATGATGACGACCATCACGAGACACAGCGACGCGATGGCCGCGGGATCGAAGCGCGGCGCGCCGAACGCGAAGGGCCGTACCGGCGCGAACCATGCGGCCTGAGCGACACCCGCGAAGTCGACGATGCCGAGCGCGAGCGCGATCACGAAGCCGATCACCATGCCGAGCAGCACGGAGATGTTCGCCACGAAGGCGCGCAGATACTTACTGATCAACAGGATCGCGAGCAAGACGACCGAGGCGATCATCAGGTCTTCGGATCGCCGAAGCCCGGCGAGCCGCGTCCGCTGCCCGCCCAGTTGATCGCGACGGGAAAGAGCGTCATGCCGATGGTCAGGATGATGGTGCTGGTGACGATCAGCGGAAAAAAGCGCATCAGCCGCCCGAAGAACGGCGCGATCAGCACGCCGAACACGCCCGCCGCGATGGTCGCGCCCATGATGACCGGCAAGCGTATGCCGAACTTCCAGATGCCGATGTACTGGATCAGCGTGACGAGGCCGCAAGCGAAGAGATCGGAGCTGATCAGAAATGCGACCTGCTCCTTGGGCAGCTTCAGCGCCGCGCCGATGATGAGCGGCACGGCGATCGCACCCGCATAAATGACGAGCACATGCTGGATGCCGACCGCGAGCATCGGTCCGGCTGGCAGCACTTCATCGACGGGATGGACGGTTCGTGCCATAGGCGCTCCTATGGACGTTTGCGTGGCGAAGTGCCGCGCAACAAGTATTGCACCGGGCGATGCTCAAAAAAATATTCGTCTTGCTATAGACGGAATCCGTCGACGGAAAGCGGCAACGGAAAGCGCTGCGCGTAAGGATAGGGAAAGACGGCCAAAGCTCCGTCCGCAGCGGACGAACTGACAGGCATGGCGCGCACCGCTCCTACACTGTCAGAGGCGCGCGGCCGGTCCGGCTTCGAGCCGCGCTTAACCCGCTTAGCCGCAGTTGAAACGGAGGCCGCTCACGATGAACCTGCTGTTCGTCGACGACAACCGCGCGTGCATCGACACGCTGGTCGATATCGCGGCCGGCCTCGGCCATACGACGGCCGTCGCGCACGACGGCGCGCACTGTCTCGCGCTGGCTGGCGAGACGCGCTTCGACCGCATCTTCCTCGACATCTCGCTGCCCGACGCCGACGGCCGCGACATCTGCAGTCGCATCCGGAAGACCGGGCCGAGCAGCCATGCGCGCATCATCGCGATGATGGGCCATGCCGACTTCGTCGAAGGCAGCGGCGAAACCGAATTCGACGGCTTTCTCTTGAAGCCGATCAGCCTGCAAGTGCTCGAACTCTTCCTTCTCACGCAATGATGCGGCGCGCGTCCTCGCGCCAAAAAATGCATCGCGTCAGGATATTTGACCGGTCTTTGTTCACGCATCGAAGCGCATGCGGCAGCAATTGCCGATCGATCGCGCATGGTGCGCATGGCTCGGTCGAAATCCGCAAATCCCTTGTCGGATAAGGCGTTCCAGACTGTCGGTTTTCCAGGGGCATGCTACATTCGCTGCGCCTTTGCGCGATGCGCGCACGATTCGCACGATCGTCCACGTCGACGCAATCAACCGGTTTTCTGGGCTCAGCACCCACACTCATCATTCGTACAAGGGATCTCGGCATAGAAATGGTCGGCGGCATTCTGCCCAGTTGTTCACCAGCCAACAGAACGAGCTGCTCGCCGAGTGGATCGTGCAGCAGCATGCGATCGCCACGCGGCGCGGACTCGTCGGCGAAGTGGAGTTGCGCAATCAGTTCTCGCAGTTCGTCACGCTGCTCGTCGTCGCGCTCGGCTCGTCCGAAAAGGTCGACTTCAAGGCGCCCGCCTGGCGGGAAGTGCGTGCGTTTCTCGCCGACATGTCGGCGCAGCGCGCGCGTCAGGGCTTCACGCCGGTCGAGACCGCGATGTTCGTGTTCTCGCTGAAAACAGCTGCTCTTCGCGCGCTTGCGCGAGCAACTTACTGGCGAGAACCGGCAGCTCGCCGACCTGACGTAGATGGTCAGCACGCTGTTCGACGAACTCGGCCTCTATACGACCGAAGTCTTCCAGGCGAGCCGCGAACAGGTGATCGTGCGCCAGCAGCAGGAACTGCTGGAACTCTCGACGCCGGTCGTGCATTTGTGGGACGGTATTCTCGCGCTGCCGCTCATCGGCACGCTCGATTCCGCGCGCACGCAGGTCGTCATGGAGAACCTGCTGCAGAAGATCGTGGAGACGGGCGCGACGATTTCCATCATCGACATCACCGGCGTGCCGACCGTCGATACGCTCGTCGCACAACACTTGCTGAAGACGGTGGCGGCTGCACGGCTGATGGGCGCGGACTGCATCATCAGCGGCATTCGTCCGCAGATCGCGCAGACCATCGTGCATCTGGGCGTGAACCTGTCGAACGTGACGACCAAGGCGACGCTCGCGGCGGCCTTTACCGTCGTCGCGCTGCAGCACACCGGCAAGTCGGTCTCGGCGGCGAGCCCGCGCGCCCGAACGACGCGCACGACGCACCGGCCGACTAAGGATTGAGGCGATGGAACGCATCCCGATTCTCACGATGGGCAAGCTGCTGCTCGTCACCATCCAGGTGGACATGCACGACCGTCTCGCGCTCGCGCTGCAGGACGATCTGACGAGCCGCATCGTGAAAGACGGCGCGAACGACGTGCTGATTGACATCTCGTCGCTCGACGTGGTGGACTCGTTCATCGGCCGGATGATCGTCAACACGGCCGCGATGGCGCGCGTGCTCGACGCAGAAACCGTGGTGGTCGGCATGCAGCCGTCGGTCGCCCTCACGCTGGTCGACTCGGGCTCACGCTGTCGGGCGTGCGCACGGCGCTGAACGTCGAGAAAGGCATGGCGTTGCTCACCGGGAGCAACGCGGTCTGAGGCCGCATGCGAACCATTACATGACAACCTTCCATTCCGCCATACCCGACACGTCATTGCCGCCGCGCGACACACTGCCGATCCGCAACGACGAACAGATCGTGCGTCTGCGTCAGTTCGTGCGCGAAAAGGCGGTCGCGCAGGGCTTGTCGNAGCTCAAATTCGTCGATAAAGGACCGGGCATCCCGGATATTCAACGCGCGCTGTCCGACGGCTTCACTTTCGGCAGCGGACTCGGTCTCGGTCTGGGCGGCGCGAAGCGCCTGTGCGATGAGTTCGACATCCGCTCGGCGCCGGGCGAAGGCACGCAGGTCGATCACCAAATGGAAACCGTTCTGAAAGAATCGATGGCCGCGCAGCAGCGCTTCGAAATCGCGGAGGCGAGCCAGGTCGCGTTCGTGCGGCACGCGACGGGCGAACTCGCGCGCGGACTCGGCTTCAACGAGACCAACGCGCGCGAACTCGCCATCGTCGTGACCGAGTGCGCGACCAATCTGCTCAAGCATGCGATGCGCGGCGAATTGCTGGTGCGCGCGCTCGTCGACGGCGCGCCACGGCATCGAAGTGCTCAGCATCGACAGCGGGCCGGGCATCGCCGACCTCTACCGGTGCTTCGAGGACGGCTATACGACCGCGGGCAGTCCCGGCAACGGCATGGGCGCGATCGAGCGCCTGTCCGACGAACTCGACATCTGGAGCGCGCCGGGGCAGGGCACGGTACTGCGCGCCGTGTTCTGGAACAAGCCGAAGACCGTGGAGGCGCCGCGCGCAATCGTCTACGGCTTCGTCAACCTGCCCTTGCAGACCGAAACCGTGTGCGGCGATGTATGGGCCTCTGTCACACCGGCAGCGCCGATTTCACCGTACTGGTCGCGAACGGACTCGGTCATGGTCCGCAGGCCAACGTGGCCGCGATCAAAGCGGCCAAACGGCTCGCGCTCGATTGCGACGGGCCGCTCGAACGCATCATGGACGCCGCCGACGAAGCGCTGCGTCCGACGCGCGGCGCGGCGGTCGGCATCGCGCGCATGCCTGCTTCGGCCACGGCGGCTGCGCGTGCGACCTTTGCGGGCATCGGCAATATCTCGGCGAGCGCGTGGACCGACCGGACGCACCGGCATCTCGTGTCGCACAGCGGCATCGTCGGCCATGCGGCGACGCGCCGAGTGCAGGTGTTCGACGTGCCGTGTCCGCCGAACGCGCTGCTCGTGCTGCATTCGGACGGGCTCACGTCGCGCTGGGATCTCGCGCGCTATCCCGGCCTGGCCTGAGCCTGCGTCATCCGGCGCTGGTCGCGGCGGTGCTGTATCGTGATTTCGCGCGCGGCCGCGACGACGTGACCGTGTTCGTCGCGCGGGTGCCCGGAGCCGCATGATAAGCACGCGCCTCTACGCGATGACGATCGACGGCGAACACGATGTCGTCGCCGCTCGCGTGAAGGCGCGCGATGCCAGCGCCGCGCTCGGGTTTTCGCCGCAGGATCAGACGCGCATCTCCACCTCGGTGCTTGAAGCCGCGCGCTGCGTACTGGGTACGGGAACGAGCGCGGGAACCGGCGCGCGCGGAGTTTCTCATCGACGCGACGCAGGTGCCGCCGTCTTTCGTCGTGCGCTTCGTCGCGCCGCCCGGCGCGGGCGACCGGCTGCGCGCGATGCGCGGCAACGCATCGCAGGCCGCGCAACGTCTGATGGACCGCTGCGAGATCGCCGACGATGCCGACGGAAACACGTCGGTCGAACTGGCGAAGGCATTGCCCGATCACGCGCCGGTCGATGCGTAGGCAGTGTCGGCAATGCTCTCGTATCCGTCGGACGGCGACTCGATTGCCGAACTCGATGCGCATGCCGATCATCTGCGCCGCGCGGACGAATCGAAGGCGCGCTTCCTGTCGAACATGAGTCACGGATTCCGCACGCCGCTGTCGTCGATCCGCGCGCTGTCGAAGCTGCTGCTCGAACGCATCGACGGCGAGCTGACGCAGGAGCAGGAAAAGCAGGTGCGCTTCATCCGCAAGGCGGCGGAAGATCTGTCGGAGACGGTGGACGATCTGCTCGATCTGGCCAAGATCGAAGCGGGCAAGATCGAGGTGCGCCCGACGAATTCGAAGTCGATACGCTGTTCTCCGCGCTGCGCGGCATGCTGCGTCCGCTGTCGCCGACGAGCCAGGTCGAACTCGTGTTCGAATCGTGCGAGGGCCTGCCCGCGATTCACACCGACGAGGCGAAGATCACGCAGGTGCTGCGCAACTTCGTGTCGAATGCGCTGAAGTTCACCGAGCGCGGCACCATCCGCGTGCGCGCGAGCTATGACGATGCGCGCAGGCTCATTACGTTTTCCGCCGCGGATACGGGCATCGGTATCGCGCTGGAACATCAGCAGGTGGTGTTCGAAGAATTCGGGCAGGTCGAGAACCGGCTCCAGCAGTACGTGAAAGGCACGGGCCTCGGCTTGCCGCTCTGCCGCAAGCTCTGCAAGCTGCTCGGCGGCGATGTGTCGCTCGTCAGCGAACTGGGGCGTGGCTCGACCTTCAGTGCGACCATTTCCGCCTACTTCGGCGAGAACGTCGGCGCACATCGCGCGATGGAGGACGACGCCGCCCCGACCGTGCTGCTCGTCGCGGGCAACCCGATCGAGCGTCTCGACTGCGAAGCGGCCTTGCGGCCCCCGCGTTATCGCGCAGTCAGCGCCGCCACGCTCGAAGAAGCGAGCCGCGCGCTGGTGCGCACGTCCGCGTCGGCGCTGGTGCTCGCGGTGCGGCCCGCGCCGGCCGAGGCCTGGATCTGACTCGCGGCTTTGCGCGCGCAGAGCGTGACGCGCGAATTGCCGATCGTCGTGATCGGCGACGACGAAGACCGCGCCGAAGCGCTGGCGCTCGGCGCGACGGCGTTCGTCGCCAGGCCGGCAGTCGGACAGGAACTGACGGACGTGCTGGCAAGGTGTCGTCCCGGAGCGAAGGAAAGCCGACATGAGAAGCGACTGGAGCGACGTGCTGATCCTCAACGTCGACGATAACGACGGCGCGCGCTACGCGAAGCCACGCATTCTGTCGCGCGCGGGTTTCAACGNTCTCGTGCTGCTCAACGTCAAGCTGCCCGACATCAACGAGCTCGAAGTGTGCTGGCAGATCAAGGCGTCGCCGGAAACCTCGGGCACGCTCGTGCTGCAGACCTCGGCGGCGGCCGTGCACAGCCTCAATCGCATTCGCGGGCTCGAAGGCGGCGCGGACAGCTATCTGACCGAACCGGTGGAGCTAGCGGAACTGATCGCGCACGTCATGGCGCTGCTGCGCGTGCGCATGGCCGAAAGCGCACTGCGCGAGAGCGAGGAGCGCTTCCGGCAACTGGCGGAGAATATCGACGACGTCTTCTGGATGCTCGATCCCGCGTCGAACGAACTGCTCTACGTGAGCCCGGCCTACGCGCGTCTTTTCGATGCGGGCGACGGCGGCCATCCGCCCGCGCCGGGCGCGGACCATTGGTCGGGCAAGATTCTTCCGCTGGACCGCGAGCGCGTCGGCGATGCGTATCGCCAACTGGTCGCGCACGGCACCGCGTATCACGTCGAATTCCGCATACCGCATGCGCAGGGCGGCCCGCGCTGGGTGGCCGAACGCGCCTTTCCGGTGCGCAACGCCGCGGGCAAGGCGAACCGCATCGCGGGCATCGTCAACGACATCTCCGAGCGCAAGGCCGCCGAACTGCTGCTGCGCGAGGCGGATCGCTGTAAGGACGAATTCCTCGCGATGCTCGCGCACGAGCTGCGCAATCCGCTCGCGCCGATTCGCAACGCGGTCGATCTGCTCGATCCGGAGCGCGCGCCCTCGGTCGAGCACTTCTCGACGGTGCGCTCGATCATCGACCGGCAGGTGCGGCATCTGTCGCGCCTCGTCGACGACCTGCTCGACGTCGCGCGCATCACTCAGGGAAAGATCACGCTGCGGCAGGAAACCGTGAATCTCGCGCAGGCCATCGGCGCGGCCATCGAGACCGTGCAGCCCGCGCTGCAACGCAAGCATCACACGCTGACGACGAAGCTTGCCGACACGCCGCTGTTCGTCGTCGGCGACAGCGTGCGGCTTGCGCAGGTGTTCGGCAATCTGCTGTCGAACGCCTCGAAATACAGCGTCGAAGGCGGCGCGATCGAAGTCGAGACCGCGCAGCTCGGCGACGAAGTGCGCATCGCCGTGCGCGATCGCGGCATCGGCATCGGCATCCCGGCAGCTTCTGAAACGGGCGCTCGTTCAGGTTTGCCAGTAGTGGGCGGATCGCGTCGTCCACCGACTGGACCGACTCGAACTCGAACTGGTGATGACGCAGGCGCGCCATGATCCAACGTTCGACCACCTGAACCGCCACTTCAACCTTCGGCTTATCCTGCGGGCGATAAACGCGTGCAGGCAGAAATGAGGTGCCGTAGTGACGCGCGAAGTCCAGCACGGTGTCGCCTGCGCGCGGCTCGTAACGGTCAGGGTCGGCGATCATCGCGCGCGGGTTGTCCGGCACGATCAGCTGTGGAACGCCGCCGTAGAAGGCCTGCTAAGCGCAATCGTGATCTTCGAGCTTTAACGTAGTCGGACTGCGTGATTCGCAAACGTTTTACCTGGCGCGTTAAAGCTCTTCGAAAACCGTATTGCTCCGTTTGCGGACGCGGGAATCAAAGCCAGGCTAGCTTGCGCTTCGCTCGCCATGCTCGCTTCTCATGCTCAGGCACAAGAGTTTTCGGTCCTTGCGGGACCGCTCGGGAGCGGCAGCCAGAACACGTATTCGTGGGAAACGAACTATTGCGAAGGCATCGGGCGTTATGCGGCGTGGAGCTTCTCCTGGCTGAATGAAGGCCATATCCCGGATCATCATCGCGACGGACAGTCGGTGCAGATCTGGGGTCGCTTGCCGCTCATGAACGACAAACTCGAATTGTCCGCGGGCATCGGACCGTATCGCTAGTTCGACACCAAGCAGGCGCAGGAAGGCGCACCTATTCGAATACGCACGGCTGAGGCGGCATGTTCACGCTGCGGGCCGCGTATTACTTCGACAATCGCTGGATCGCCGAGATGAAGCTCAACCGCGTGCAGGCGTCCGGCGGCCCGGATACGACCGTGTTGCTCTTCGGCGTCGGCTATCAACTCGATGCGCCGAATGGACATGGTCCACACGCGTGGCCGTCCGCACGCACGGGCAACATCACCGACAACGAAGTCACCGTCATGCTCGGACGGACGATCCTGAACAGCCTCGACTCCGAATCCAATCTCGCGGAAAGCATCGAGTATCGGCGCGGACTGTGGCATTACCTCGATTTCACCGCGACGTACCTGCATGAAGGCGGTCATGTGCAATCGCGCCGCGATGGCGTGGCCGCGCAATTGTGGGCGACGCGTGCATTCTTCAACGACAAGCTGACGCTCGGCGTCGGCGCGGGGCCGTATCTGTCGATCACGCAAAACGACGACCTGCCGCAGAATCGCACCGGCGATGGACGCTTTGCCGGTCTTGTATCGGTGTCGGCGAGCTACCGCATGACCGACCGCTGGCTTGCACGCGTGACCTGGAACCGCATGGTGACGCACTACGACCGGGACGCGGACATCATCGAGGCGGGTATCGGCATGCGTTTCTGACGGACGATCGACGGGTGTCACGCAAGCGAAATATTCAGCGGCTACAAGAAACACAGGCCGCTTCGATTTTCGGTGCGTCGTCCCTGTTCAACCGGCAACCCGTCACATGACCGATCTCAAACCCGGTGTTCTCGTGGTCTCCCCGCGTCTCGGCGATGCAGTGTTCGGTTGCGGCGCATCGCTTGCAGGCGTGACCGAGGCACGCGTCTGCGCCCTGTTTCGGGGTCCCCGATAAAGACATCGGCACCAAATGGGACACGCGCTGCGGCTTTGCCACCGCGCGCGAAGCACAGACAGCACGCATCGAAGAAGACGATAAGGCTTTGAGTCTGTTGCAGGCTCAAGCTATTCGCCTGGGCTTCGTCGCATCGCATTATGCGACGCATGCGCCCGCACGCAAAGCGCTGGCCGAGGCCCTGCTCACGATCGTGCGCGACTATCGTCCGCAAGTGCTGATGATTCTGCTTTGCTTGTTCGATGCCGATCATGTGCTTGCACATCAGGCGTCGTGCGATGCCTGGCTCGCCCATCCCGCGCTCACTTGCTTTGCCTATGAAGAGAGCTTTTACCGGCGCATTCGCGGTCTGGTGCAGGCGCGACTGCTCGATCTTCATGCGCGCGGCATCGATGCCACGCCCATCTGCGCAAGTGCTGCGCAACCCTTCGATGCCGAACGCCGTCATGCATTGAAGCGTGAAGCCGTGAGTGCCTATACGAGTCAGCTAAAGGCCTTAGGGCCTAACGGATATGACGACGTATTTCACGCCGAGCGGTTCTGGAAGCTCGAATTGTCGTCGAAACGCTGACGCCTTCAGAAAAGCGCCTTTTGCCCTGAGATGAGCATCGAAAAATCGTCGCGCAGGAACGGCAGGATGCCATCCGCGATGGGCTGCAACTGCTTGCCGACATAGTGCTCGTAGTCGATCGGCGCCGTGCGCGCTTCGATCGGTTCGGGACCGACGAGCGTCATAAGGGACCGACGAGCGTCATAATATAGCTAATCCAGCCACCGGTCTGATATTGCTGCGGGCGTCCCTGCTTTGCGTTGTATTCATTGGCGATGCGCGCAGCGCACACATGAGGCGGCACATCGCGCTGATACTCGCTCAGGCTGCGACGCAATTCGTCGTGTTCGCCCCATCGCGTGCGATCGACATAGTCCCGCACATAGTCTGCGTAAGGCTCGCCCTTGAAGATGCGCAGATAAAGCGCTTGCTGGAAGTGCTGTGCGAGCGGCGTCCAATCCGTCCGGACGGTTTCCAGTCCCTTGAAGACCATGTCCTCGCGACCATCCGCGCGTTCGATCAGGCCGGCATAGCGCTTCTTGCAGCCCTCTTCCGTGCCGCGGATGGTCGGCATCAGAAAGCGCTTGTAATGCGTTTCGAACTGCAATTCGAGCGCGCTGGTCAGGCCGAAAGCTTCGTGCAGATGTCGCTTCCAGTAGTCGTTGACATGATCGACGAGCGCTCGCCCGATGCGTGTCGCATCGGTTTCGTTGCGCGTGCGGCACAGCCAGACGAAGGTCGAATCGGTATCGCCGTAGATGACGCTATAGCCGCGCGCTTCGATGAGTTTGCGCGTGCGATGCATGATGGCATAACCGCGCATCGTGATCGACGATGCCAGCCGCGGATCGAAGAAGCAGCATCCGCTCAATCCGAGCACACTGTAAAACGAGTTCATGATGATTTTCAGCGCCTGCGACAGCGGCTTGTTGCCTTGTCGCTTGGCGGCTTCGCGTGCTTCCCACACCTGCGCGACGCTGGCCGGCAGCACATGCCTATCGCGCGAAAAACGGGCGCCGCGAAAACCTTCGACGGTGGCCTCTTCCGGCTCGCCGATGCCTTGTGCAAGCCCGACCGGATCGATCAGGAACGTGCGAATAATCGACGGGTACAGACTCCTGTAATCGAGCACGAGCACGGAATCGTAGAGGCCAGGCCGCGAATCCATGACGAAGCCGCTGGGGCTCGCTTCCTCGGGCATGTCGCCGAGATTTGGCGCGACATAGCCAAGCCGATGCATGCGCGGCATGACAGATACGTGAATGCCGCCACCGAGCCGCCGCTTCGATCGGCTTGAAGACCGGTTACGGTCGCGCGTTCGAGCAGGAATGGCAGCAACTCGGTCTTGTCGAATATCTTGTGACGAGTTCGCAATCGGTCAGGTTGTAACGCGCGAGTGCAGGCTTGTCCTCCTGAAAGCGGCGCTCGATTTCATCCATGCGCACATAAGGCGTGTCGATTGCCTTGCCCTCGCCCAACAACGTTTGAGCGACATATTCGAGGCTAAAGGAAGGAAAATTCCACGTAGCCGAGCGCAAGGCTTCGATGCCGTCGATCACGAGGCGCCCTGCGATCGACACGAAGAAATGATTGCGCGTCAGGCCATGCTCGCGCCATTCGACAACATTGCCGTCACGGCCGATTGCAAGCGGAACGCCGTAATCGTCCGCATGCTTTTGAAGCACACGCAAGTCAAATTGCACGACATTCCATCCGATAATCGCGTCGGGATCGTGTTCGATAATCCAGTCGTTGAACTTTCGAAGCATATCCGCGCGCGTGTCGCAGTACGTCAGCACGAAATACAAATCATCAGATGAATATTCGTTTTTGGCGGCCCTAGTATGTAAACCTGGTGCGAACCACAGCCTTCCAGCGCGATCGAATACAGCGCACCGCGAACGCTCGTTTCAATGTCCAAGGAGACGAGCTTTAAACGAGGCCGGTAGCCGACTGAAGGTCTCAGATCGCTAAGGATGCAATCGCCCCAGTTAACATTCTCGAAGCTCACCGGAGCCGTGATGAAGCGCTCCATCAAATAGCGTTCGTGCGGTCGGATATCCGCTTCGAACACGTTTACTCCGGCGCTTCTCAAAGTTTTTTCGAACGCAAGCAATTGACGATATTGCGGACAGTAAAGCCCAAGCACCGGCTCGCGCCCCAAATCGGTCAGCGGCAATTCGCGCAATTGCGCACCGCGCACGCCGGATATGATTGGCTCGGCTTTGGCGCGATCGCTTGCGCGCAGGAATACGACGGGCGTTTGTAACGGAAGACGCACCTTGCACGGGCCGTCGTCGGTGGCGAGCCAGCAATCCACCTCGACACCCTGTGCAGTGTCTCGCCAATGCCGCGTAAGCACGAACCCGTTTCGTGACTGAGACAAGCCGATCCCTCGATGGCGTAAGCAATCGAAGCATTTTAAGGGCGGCGTGGAAAAACTGAGGGCGCTTCGAAAAGCGCCCTCTTAGCGGAATAAGGAAGTGCGATAGCGGCAGTCCGGTCGTCCACCGACCGGAGAACTGCGCTAACGGGCGGTCCCCGGAAGACAGGCCAGCGCCGCTACCGCTCAATCGGCCCGTGCGACCGGGCCTGGCCGTGGCGGCTGCATCGCCGCCACGTTCGCGAGTGCCGCTTGCTGCAGTTCCTCTTGCAGGTCGGACTCGTCGTTTTCAATGGAAACCTCCACCAGTGCGGCTTCTTGAGTGGCCTTTTGTGCGGCCGCCGCTTTCTTGGTCTTCCCCGCGCGTGACGGCGGCTGGCAGGCCCCGCACACCACGTTGTTCTGCAAATCATGTTGTGCGCGACGAACTTTCCGGTGCAGCGGCAGCATGAGGTCATCTGCAGCATGCCCGCGTCGAAGAAGCGCACGAGAGTCCAGGCCCGCGTGAGATCGAGTACCGCCTCGGCGCCGCTATGGTTGCAGTGCTTGAGATACAGACGATACCTTGGTAAGAGCGTCGAGATGCGAGCATCCCGATTCGTTCCTGAGGAACGTATAGGTGTTGTAGAAGAGCGATGCGTGGATATTCGCGAGCCACGTCATGTACCAGTCCGCCGAGAACGGCAGCATGCCCTTGGGCGGCGATGCGCCCTTCACTTCGCGATAGAGACGAATCATGCGATCGCGCGAGAGCATCAGTTCGCTCTCCAGCACTCGCATGCGCGCACCGAGTTCGATCAGCGCAATCGCGCGGAACACTTCCTGGGCGTCTTCGGTGAGGCTCTTCTTCAGCATGGCTCGCTCCGTCACTTTGCGTGTGGTCTTAAGCGAACTGTTCGGCCGGCTGGCCAGCCAGCAGAATGGCAGCGTGCATCGGCGCGATATCCTCGTTCTTCGCGGGTTGCGTCAGGGCCGACAGCATCGAGTGATCGTTGAAGCGAAATGCGCAAAGCAGATTTTGTCCGACGACGCGAGCTTGACGACTTGCGCGAGCGTCAGCGCCCGACAGCAGATCAGCGAGTTCCGCCGACAAACCGAGTCGGAACATGCCGATGGCGCAGTCTTCGCGCAGCAGACGCTGCGCGAGCATGATGTACAACAAGTTGATTTCCCGATCGATTCCAACGTTTCGGACCGTTCATGGTTGCAACTTCCAGTAAATCCCCGAATTGCTTGTCGGCTTTTAGCCGCTATGTTTTTGTGCCTCGCCGTGCGTCATCTCTGCCCAGCTATGTCCTGCGTATTCTTTGTTTCAGGCGCTACAACTTGTAACAACACTGTGAAACGAATTTTAAGAACACTCTCAAAAATGATTGCAAGAGCATCTCAATAATATTTTGTTGCAAACAACACTTCAGGTCGGTAACTTTTGCGATCAGTCTAAACTGGAAAAATTAACCGCTCAGATTCGTCTAATTTAATGATACTGACACTTACACTTAAGACGGACGGCAGATTTCTAGTTAGATTAATTGCCGAATGCCCGTAATAACGGCGTCTGGCGGGATCGGTTGACCGCTTAGCCCGTTATTTTTAAGACTAATCTGACGGGGTAAAAATCGGAAAAAATGCCACTATACCGGTTCTTACCGATATGTGGCATTTGAAGTAATTTCTGCGGTATGGCGGTTACAGATGTGTTAACCGCCGATATGACGTCACGCGTTACTGTTGCGGCACGCCCTTGCGCCATGCGCCCCAGTGTTTGACAATCTCCTGTACAAAAGGATTGCCGGCCAGATACAAATTCTGGATTGCCGGAGTAAATCCGCCTTGCGCCGCGTAGTTAAGGAGATTGTCCGACGCCGTCTGCCCTTCATACGGACGATCGAAATCCGAGCCCGCACGCAGTACCGCGAGGCACGACAGATCGACCTTTCGGACGCTGGCCGCGCGCTTGAGCGCTTCGTAAGTCGCATTGTCTTCCTGCTGCGTCGTGCAATAAACGCCCTTGCCGTCTGTCAGCAGTTTCGAGTTGAATTTGGCACGGGCAACCTTCGCGTCGTCGCTGTCCGAGAGCTTGACGTTGCGCGAGATCGCATAGGCCGCGTTCGCCAGCGACTCGTTGAGTGCGAAGGCTTCCGTCCGGTAGTCGAGCGGCGGTTTCTCGCGCGACCCCTTCGTATTGATGCCGGTGAGCCCCGTCGGCCAGTCGGCAGGCTTTTCGCGGACATCGAGTTCCCACTAGATGCCGAAATCGACGAGATATTTGGCCCACGCCGCTGAACCGATCGTTCCACGCGCCGGGTCGATTCCCGCAATTCCCGCGATCAGAAAGTAAGTGCGGCGCAAGTCGAAACGATCCGAGAACGTCAGCGCCATCAGCGATAGCCGCCGCATTCGCGTGACCCATGCCGGTGGTCATGACGCAAACGTCGTTGCGATTGCAGTGCACCTCGGGATAATCCGGCGACAGCCCGGGACTTTCACGGATTGCCACGGACCGAGGTTGTCGAGCCAGACCTGTCTTTCGGGTCCGAACATCAAGACGATCATCACCTTGACCTGGCGGCCGTCGCCGACTCCACCATCGCCGTGACGATCGAAGCCGTTGTCGTCGTCGCCCTGGGCGAAGGCGCAACCGGTGAACAAGGTCAGGCTCGTCAGGCCTGCGGCAACCAAGCCTGCAGCGACGGTTTCCTGACACGGCGCGGTGCGTTGAAGGGATACGCGGAGCAGATTTTCATGGCAGGCGTGTTCCTGTTGAAGGTTCGAACTTCGAAGGAAGCCACGCCCGATGCGGGCGGAAGCCAACGATCGCGCGCGGCCAGCCCGACGGATTATGGATTATATAAGTGTCAAAATCGGGCACGCGCCGCGTTCGCGTTGCGCATGGGCTACCGATCAGGTTCCACTCGACGCGCGCGTAGGCGGTGCGTTCGCCGCGACACTTGGCGTTCCCTGCGCCTCGCTCGTCGGATGCGTGGCGGCACTGGACGGTTCACCTTTCTGGTCGGCGCCAGCGATATCGCTGTCCGGCGGCGTATCGTGCGGACCGCTCTCGCCGTTACCGACGATTACGAAGTTGCGCTGCGGATTCGCGATCTCGATGCCACGCGCCGTAAACTCGTTGAGAATACGGCGGTTAAATTCGCGTTGCACCGGCCATCGCGCACTATCGCGGCACTGGATCTGGCCCGCCAGCGTAACGGTCGAGCCATCGACGGCATCGACGCCCCAGAAGCTGAAATCGGATAGGATGCCGTCGCGGAACGCGTCGTCCTGCCGCAGTGCCGTGCCGATCTCCTTGAGCGTCGAGATCCGCCAGATCGACATCCTGGCCGAGCGCGATCGACACGCGCACCGCCGCGTTACCAATGCCGCGATTCGTGTTGTTGACCGTCGACACCGAACTGAACGGTACCGTGTACAAGGACCCGTCGCCCCTCACAACCGCACCGTGCGGATCGACAGATACTCGACCGTGCCGGACACGCCCGCGACCGTCACCCAGTCGCCGACCTGCATCGCGTTTTCCATCAGCAGGAAGATGCCGGTGATGAAATCCTGCACCAGCTTCTGCGAGCCGAAGCCGAGCGCGACACCGACGATGCTGGCGCTGGCCAGCAAGGGCGCGGTATTCACGCCGAGTTCGGACAGTCCCGTCAACACGACCACCATCGCGATGACGATGAAGAGTACCGTGCGCATCATCGGCAAGAGCGTGCGCAGTCGCGCGGCGCATACACGGTCGCCCGTCGCGCTCCATTGCGCGAGACGCTGTTCGACCATGACGTTCGCGGTTTCCCAGACGAGCACGGCGAAGAGCGCCGCAACGGCAATGGTCAGGAGCGCCGACGCGATCTTGTTCCCCACCCCGCCCGACGTGAAGAAATGCACGACCTGCTACACCCCAAACTTCGAGCAGCGCAATCGCAGTTACGATGCCGATCGCGATCTGCACGATGCGCCGGAGGATCGGATAATAGCGGTATGCGTGGCGACGCGCGACGGAACGATCGGCAGCATCTTCATCGTCGTTATCGTGAAAGATGCGTCTCAGCGCGCCGACCAGCACGAGCAGCGACAGTCCGCCGAGATGGAACAGCGTGCGATAGCCGTTCTGCACATCGAGCGCCCACACGAACCACAAGGCGATCACGAAGAAGATCGCGACGCCCGCCCAGACATCCGCGACCCAGCTTCCGACGATGGCCGTCGAGCGATAAGTCCGCATGCGTTCGCGAATGCGTTCGGCGACCGGCTGGTGGCATTCGAAGATGGTGTAGGCGATCATCAGATGCACGACGAGCATGACGATCTTGAGTATCGCGATGCGCGGGTTCGGACAGGCCGAGTGGCTCGCAGCCGTTTGCGACGGCAATGCCCACGCCCGCGACGATGACCATGCCGCGCAGCTTGCGATAGGTATAAACGGCGTATAGATCGCGCATCTGCAGCAAGCGCAGTCCTTTCTGCGTTCGGTCCGAGCAGAAGGTTCGCGAGGATCATGATGAGCCTGCACACCAGATACACGTCGATGATCGCACCCGCGACATGCGCCTCGGTCGTTTCGTCGTCGATGACGATGGAGGTCAGCAGCGTCACCACGCCGATGAAGACCGCGAGCGGCACGAACTTCAGCACCAGATCGGCAATCGTTGCAGCAGCGTCCAGTGTCGCGCGGTATGCCGTTGTCCGCGCGCGTTCTCGACCTTGCGCTCGGCGGCATGCACGGCGACGTCGTCGCCGCTGCGCTCCGCGATCGCTTCCGCGTGTTCGGCCGCACGTTGCTCGTGCGCGAGCGCGGGATCGGTCACGTCCGCATCCGCGATGCCGCGTGCGGCCAGTTTTGCGCGTGGCTTCTGCATCATCCGCGAGAAAAGATACTCGATGACCAACGCGGGCAACAGCGACAACAACACGGTCCACGCGACATGAGCGAAAAGCGCGCGCTGCGGTGCGTGCCTGCCACCATGCCGATACGGAGCGACCATTGAGCAGCACGGCAATCGATGCGCGCAGGTCGTGTCCGAACTTGACGAGCCAGTTGCCCGCCTGCCGCGACACTTGCGAAGCGAGCCCGTTGGCCGTCAGCGATTTCGCCAGCACGCTCGACGCACCGGATACGCCCGATGCAGGGTGGCGCACTCGCATTCGCCAGCGCGGCCAGTGCGCCGGCTGCGGCCACTGCACGCAGCGTATCGGCGACCTGAGCGCGTTTCTGGGGATCGTCGAGCACGTTGAGCGCTTCGCGCGCCTGCTGCGGCGTCAGCGCGACCGCGGGCTGCGAGGCATGAGTGTGGCCGCAGCGGCGGCGAAGGAAACGGAAGGCGTCATCGAGACGGAGCCCGACAACAAAGCNCGATGCGGACGACACGCCTGCGTATGCTAACGCTAACGCCATCGGCGAAAACGCGACGTCATGCGCGCGGTATCGAAGCGGAATGAAGCGTGCTGAGTGTGTCGAACCAAAACGCTCGATATACCCATGTCACGATATGAAGCGCGCACGCATCGCATCGCGCAAGCCGTGCTGTGCGTAGCACTCGGCGCGCCCGCTCTCGCAGGCGCGTCGTCGGATGGCTTGCCGCGAATGGACCACGCTGCATCCGAGACATCGGCGCGCATGCGCAGCGACGAGGCGTCGTTACCCGCTATGGGCTCACGCAAGTCCCCGCGCGGCCGCACGCAAGTGCCGGCCACGCCTGTCACGCCGCGTCCCCATGACGCACGCGTGCCAACGCATCTGCCGTAAAAACCGCGCGAAATGTCAGGCCGTGCCTTTCATCTCGCGCGCGACATCGGGTTCGAAGAACACCCAGCGCACCTGCGGGAATGTACGTTGTAAATCGTCCTCGATGACGTTGATCGCATCGATCAGCGCGCGGCCGCTTGCATAGTCGATCATCTCCGCCTGCACCGCGACGACCACATGCTTGCCCCATTGAAGCGTGATGAGACTGATGATGCGCGTGATCTCGCTACGTACGCGCAAATGCGCTTCGATGGCCTTGCGCACTTCGGGACTCGCGGACTCGCCGACGATCATCGACTTCACTTCGCGCACGACCAGAAAGGCGACGATCATCAGCAGCACGCCCACGCCGATGGACCCCGCCGCGTCATAAGCGGGATTGCCGGTGATCATCGTCAACAGTACCGCGGCGAACGCGATGGCAAGGCCCATCAGGGCCGCGACATCCTCGCTTGCGACGACGAGCAACTCCGATTCGCGTGTCTCGCGGAACCATCGCCACAAGGACTTGTTCGGCGTGCCCTTGCGAATTTCGCGAAACGCGCCCGCGAGCGAGAACGCTTCGAGCACGACGGAGATGCCGAGGATCACGAGCGCGACGACGGGATTCGACAAGGGCTCGTGATGCATCATGCGATGCGCGCCTTCGTACACCGAGAACGCACCACCGACGAAGAACAGCAGCAGCGCGACGATCAGCGCATAGAAGTAGATCTCGCGTCCCGAGCCGAGCGGATGAAGCGCATTCGCAGGCGCCTGCGCGCGCTTGAGTCCGAGCAGCAGAAGCAATTGATTGCCGCAATCGGCGGTCGAGTGGATCGCTTCGGCGAACATCGAACCGGAGCCCGTGAACGCCGCCGCGCCGAACTTGCAGACGGCAATGCCGAGATTGGCGGCGAGCGCGTAAAAAATGGCCTTGGGCGATTCTTCGTTCATTGCGTCTTTCGAATGTGGATCGGAACGGCCGGAAGCTCAGGCCACTTCGACGCGACCGGCACCATCGACCATCTCACCAATGACCGCAGCATCGGCGCGGAAGATCGCGAGCACGTCGTCGACGGCTTCCGGCGCGCACGACACGAGCAGTCCGCCCGAGGTCTGCGGATCCGTCAGCAAGGCGCGCACCCCGTCGCCTGCGACGTTGAGCGACACGCCGCACCATACGCGTTCCAGTTGCGGCCCGAGGCGCCCGTGTAGATACCCGCGCGCACGAAGTCCTGCACCTGCGGCAACCACGACAGGTCCGCATAGCGAATGCGTGCCGTGAGCCCCGCGCCGCGTGCGAGTTCGAGCGTATGGCCGAGCAGGCCGCAGCCCGTCACGTCGGTCAGCGCATGCACGCCATCGAGTTGCGCGAGATCGGCGCCGGGACGATTAAGCTTCGTGGTTGCATCGATCATCACCTGGTAGCCGGTGGCATCAAGCTTGTCCTTCTTCAATGCGGCCGACAGCACGCCGACGCCGAGCGGCTTGCCGAGCACGAGCATGTCGCCCGCGCGTGCGGCCGCATTGCGCTTCACACGCGACGGATGCACGACGCCGATGGCCGCGAGCCCCGCCGATGGCTGCGAGCCCGTAGATCGGTTCGACGAATCGATCGAATGGCCGCCCGCGACCGGAATGCCCGCTTCCGCGCACACCGCTTCGCCGCCCTTCAGCACCTGCGCGATGACTTCGTGCGGCAGCACGTTGATCGGCATGCCGACCAGTGCGAGCGCGAGTATCGGCTTGCCGCCCATCGCATATACATCGGACAGCGCGTTGGTCGCCGCGATGCGGCCGAAGTCGAACGGATCGTCGACGATGGGCGAAGAAGTCCGTCGTCGCGACGATCGCCTGTTCGTCGTTGAGCTTGTAGACGGCGGCATCGTCGGCCGTATCGTTTCCGACCAGCAGATTCGGGAAGGCGGGCAGCGGCACGCTGCGCTTGAGCAGATCGGCCAGCAGGCCCGGTGCGATCTTGCAGCCGCAGCCGCCGCCGTGGGAAAGGCTCGTGAGACGGGGAATAATCGTAGCGTTCATCGTCGAAGGTAGAGAGCGGAAAGGACGTGAACGACATTATCGCCAAATGCGCCGAAACAGGCCCGCGCCGGAACAGGTCCACGCGGTCGACGCATGCTTCGCGCCGTTGCTACCGCTCGTGCTTCGCAAGTCCAGCGTCTCGCCGCCCGCGAGCCTCAGCGCCACGCGCGTGACGTGCCAGCGCGCATCGCATTCGATGCGGTACATGACGCTGTCGTTCTCGCCTGCGACGACGCTCTCGATCGTCGCGCCCTCGGCATCCTCGTGCAGGACCAGATGTTCGATTCCCGCGCCGTCCGTTCGAGACCACCGCATCGTCTTCATCGTGCACCTCGGCGTCGTCATCGTCATCGTCATCGTCATCGTAAAAGGATACAACGTGCGGCTTCGCCTTTCGAACGGCATTCAACATGCCCGATTCGTCCGACTCACTCGACTCGCGGAAACCTCGCACGATATACTTCATGCCGTTCTCGGGGGGGCCTGTCGCAGCGGTTCCGGTAGCCGGTCCACATGGTGCATCGGCCACTCACGCGATCCGCGACGGCGATCCGCGCCCTGCTTCACCCTCTCTCTCATTCGCCGCCATCGCATGAAACTCCCGATCGCTTCCGCGCTGTTCGCGCTTCTCGCTTCCCTGTCGTGCCATCAGTTCGTGCTCGCGCAGGAAACGCCCGATCATCCCGAAGACTATTCGTATCTGACCAAGCTGCATGTGCCCGAGGCGGTCGTGCAATGCGTGGCCGCGTTCGATCACTGGGTCGAGGATGCACCGAAGTACGACGCGTTGATCGTGCCCGACCGCCGCGTGCTGTCCGCGACGATCGACAAGCGCTCACCGATCTTCAGCGTCGGCAATCCCATCCCGGTGGATCAGGTCATAGTGATGCGCGCATTCGCGAAGGCGCGCGGCAAGGGAAAGTGGACACGCGTCGATAGCCGATGTGGCGTGCGTGATGGTCAGGTGGTCGGTGTTTCGCTCACGCCCAACATGAAGCTGCAGATCGTTCGCTAACGCGACTGCGACCCATACGCGCCTAGTTTGCCTAGCGCCCGGCGCCGCGGCGTTGCAGGCTGCGCACGTCGAGCCATCTGACTGACGACCCGCGAAGCGTACGTGCGCGGCGCCTTGGCATGCAGCCAGGTCGAACAGCTTGTCCGCGGCAAGCGCCTCGCGCATGCGCTTCTCGGCGTTCTTCATAACCGCATGCACGGAACACACGCCGCTCCTCGCCCAGGGCGGCGGCATGTCGCCGAAGACGGCGCAGCGCGCGCGAACATCCCTGCATTCGAAAAGCGGCTTGACGCCGTCGATCGCATCGACGACCTCGAGCACGCTGATTTCACTCGATGATGACCGCGCGAGCATGAAGCCGCCGCGAGCGCCTTCGGTCGCGACGACCAGTCCCGCCTTGTGCAGCTTCGTGAACAGCTTTGCGACGTAGTCCGCGGGCACGCCCTGCAGGTCCGCGAGATCGCGCACGCTCGCTTCGCGCACGCCGTGAGGTGGCCCCGCGAGATGCAGCATGCAGTGCAACGCATACTCCACGCCGGTGCTGATATGAGCCATGTCTACTCCGACAGATTGAATCGGAGTTCAACATAGTAGCTCCGTCTTGTGACGACAATTGGCCGAACGGCTTACGGCGCGCCGTCGCAAATATTTCAGGTTACACGTTTGCTTACAAAGGAAAACGGCTTGTCATTTTGCGACCCGCTACATTGATTTCTATGGATTCTTGACTTCCATGGACTCACAAGCAGAAACATCCATGAAGAAGCTGGCGATCCTCGCAGCACTCGGCGTGTTGCTGGCGGGCTCGTTGTCGGGCTGCATCATCGTGCCGGACGGCGGCGGCTATCACCATCATCACGACGACTGGCGCTATCGCTGATCGGCAAGCCCTCATCGGCGAGCAACACATAACTCCTACCCGACGAGTCGCCGTTCAAAAACACGGCCGCATCGGAACCGCACATACGAAGGAGAAAAACATGTTGAACAAAACGAAGAAGAGTCTCTTGATCGCGTCGTTGGCCGCGACGCTCGGCATGGGCATGGCAGGCGTCGCATCGGCGCAGGACCGTCCGTATCATCTCAGGGCGTGTCGGTCGGCTGGCATGGCGAGCGCTACTGGGACGGCCATCGCTATTGATCGCAATCCAGATCGATGCAGCATGACGAAGGCCGCGACGCTTTTCAGCGCCGCGGCCTTTTCTTTTTGCGGATCACGAGCGCGCTATCGCTCACCAGCTCTTCGGGTCGCCGCCCAGTTCCTTGCATGTGTCGTAGGCGATCGCCTGCAGTTTCGCTTCGCCGATCTCACCGGATAACGCATAGCCCACGCGATCCCACGCCCAGTAATATATGTCGTGCGCGGACCTTCATGCAGCGTGCGGATCTTCGCGTCGTTGCGGCATATGGTTGCCGTGGTCATATACAGCGTGAGCCGCTCGCCCGCTGCGTTCTGATACATGAACTGCGCGGCCGGTCCTTCTTCTCCGGGCAACAAACGCCCGCCGACCAGTTGAAAGCCATACTCCGACAACGAGGGAATCGTCACGCTGCGATTGAGCCGCTTCGACAGCCACGTCACGAGATGATCCTGCTGCGACGCGCCCACTTCCACCGCGTGGCGTTGCTCGGGCGCGAACAACGCATACGCGATATCGGCCCGTTCCACGAAGCGCGGCTGCGGTTCGCGGAGCTTCGGAATCAGCATCTGAACGAGAAAGCCGCATGCGATGCCGACGATCATGAAGCACGCAGCCAGCAGATAACGCTCGCGCGCGCGGCCGCATGACGATGACCTGAGGCTCAGACTGATCCGCGAACAACGCGCGCAACGCATTGCCCTGCGCACGATAGGCGGCGACCGCGGCTTCGCTGTCGGCGTCGGTGGCGAGGCGCGCCTCGAGCGCATCACGCTCGCCGGCAGACAGTTTGCCGTCGACGAACGCCGACAGTGCCTGCCATTCGCGCTCGTCGTGCGGAGATGAACGGTGCTGATTCGTCATGATCGGCTCACCACCTTCAGCGACGACGACGGTTTCTTGCCCGATTCCTCGCCAAGCAGAACGCGCATGTGCTCGCGCGCCCTCGACAGGCGCGACATCACGGTTCCGGCCGGCACGTTCAGCACCACGGAGGCCTCCTGATAACTCATTTCCTCGACACATACCAGCAACATGACTTCGCGTTGCTCGACCGGCAGCAGATACAGCGTGCGCTGCACGTCGCGCAGTACGAGACCGTCTACTTCGCCGCGCGGCGCGGCCATCTGACGCCACGGCGCAGTTTCGTCGTCGACGGCGATATCGCGTTTACCGCGTAACTGGTCGATATACAAGTTGCGCATGATCGTGAACAGCCACGCACGCAGATTGGTCCCCGCCTGAAACGACCGGGCGCGATTCAGCGCGCGTTCGGTCGCGTCCTGTACAAGATCGTCGGCCCACGCGCGATCGCCCGTCAGTCCGCGCGCATAGCGGCGCAACTGCGGAAGATGCGAGTAGATCGCTTTCGAAACTCAAGGCCGTGCGCCCTTCATCGCTCGATTCCTTTGCGCGCGCTTCGGCTCGTCGTCGGGCCGGCCGCACGCCGCATGGTCGGTAGCCGTCAGTGAAAAGACCGGCGGGCCTGCGTTTTTATTCCACAAGCCCGCCGATCCATGCTGTCGATTCTTCGTGGGAGGTGAAACGTCAGGGCTTGACGACGTGCCAGACGTCCTTGAAGTTGTCGCCGGCCTTGGTGTCCTTCTTGAAGGTGCAGGCGCGTTCGCCGCCCGCCTTGTCCTTGTCGAAGGTGTAGAGGGTCATGCCGTGCTCGTCCACGTACATGCCGCCGGATTCCTTCGGCGGCGCGGCGAACGCGGTGGACACGACGCAGACGGCGGAGATAGCAGAGGTAATGAACGCGGCGTTCAGGATGGGCTTCTTCATTTCATCTTCCTCGTTGTCCAAGTATCCGTAGAACGTTCGGCGGCACTGCGCTATTCCGCGGACGATGAAATAAATCGATGCGGCAGCGTCGTCGCATCGTCGAAACACCTTGGCGCTTTCCATTGAAGACCATCGGCGCGGGCCGCGCCAGCCCGTGACGGGACGATCACGGCAAATTCACGCGCTGGCCGCCGCCGTTTCGCGCCAGCGGCACGTATCGCGCAGGAGC
>JAQFVI010000392.1:0-12380 GCA_029439495.1 Caballeronia sp. BR6202001590007 | reverse complement strand
TGCGCGGCCGTCGCCGCATCCGCGATGTCGAGCAACATCAGGCGACGCGCCTCCTGCAGCCGCAATTGCTTCTGATATTGCAGCGGACTCATCGCCGTCACGGCCTTGAAGTGATGATGCAGCAACGACACATTCATATGCACGTCGCTCGCGATGTCCTCGACGCGCAACGGCTGATCGAAATGCTGTCGCAGCAACTGGATGGCCTTCGCGATGCGCTGCGTCTGGCTGTCCTGCAGCGCGATTTGCCGCAGACGCGCGCCGGAGCCGTTCATCAGCAGACGATAGAGAATCTCGCGCTTGACGAGCGGTGCGAGGATCGGCACGTCCTCGGGCGTATCGACGAGGCGCAGCAGGCGCAACACCGCGTTGAGCATCGAATTGCCGAGCCGGTTGACGTAGAGGCCGCGCGAGGCGTCTGCCTGCGTGGTCGGCGGCAGGTTCTGATTCTGGATCAGCGAGGTGATTTCCTCGACGTCGAGATCGAGCCGCATGCCGAGATACGGCTCCGATTCGCTCGCCACCGCGACCTGTCCGCACACCGGCAGATCGACCGACGACACGAGATAGTGCATTGGGTCGTAGCTGTAGACCTCGTCGCGACCATCAGGCGATCAGGCGCTTGGAACCTTGCGCGATCAGCGCGAGCGTCTGAATGCCGTGTTTCGGTCTGCCCGGATTCATGATGCGATGCAGGAACAGTCCCGGCACTGCCGTCTCGACGGAACCTTCGCAGCCGATCGTGAAGCGGTCGAGCAGCGACACGAGTTCGAGACGCGCCCGATCCAGCGCGGCATCGAGCGCGCCGCCGCCGTGGCGCGTGTCTTTCGGTTGATCGTGTGCGTCGTGCCATCGTGATCGGCGAGGCCGGGTGTATCGTTCAGCGCCATGATTTCCGGGGAATTTTCGCGTGAAGAAGAGTCCGCTTAGCTTACTCGCGCGAGCGCGATCCTGCTCGAGGTAAGTCCGTTCGTTTGCAGAAACAGGCAAGGATTGAACAGGATCAGGCTATGAACCGGCCGCGCCGCGGGCAGATACTGCATGACCGGCGCGGCCCGTCGCCATCGGCGGTTGCGATGCCGCCTCATCCGTCACTCGGGAGCAATCATGCGCTACAAGAAATTCGGCAATACCGGTCTTTTCGTTTCGGAGCTTTGCCTCGGCACGATGACGTTCGGCGGCGGCACGGGCGGCATCTGGGACAACATCGGACAGTTGCAGCAGGCGGACGCCGACAAGCTGATCGGCCGTTCGCTGGACGCGGGCATCAATTTCATCGATACCACCGACGTCTACTCGGACGGCCAGTCCGAAATCATCACCGGACAGGCGCTGAAAAACCTGAAGGTGCCGCGCAAAAACGTGGTCGTCGCGACCAAAATCCTCGGCGAAACCGGCACCAAGGGCGCCAATTCGCGCGGGGCGTCGCGCTATCACATCATCGACGGGAAGACGAGCCTCAAGCGCCTGCAACTGGATCACGCCGATCTGTACCAGATCCACGGCTTCGATCCGGCGACGCCGATCGAGGAAACGCTGCGCGCGCTCGATACGCTCGTGCAGCACCGGCCACGTTCGCTATATCGGCGTGTCGAACTGGGCCGCCTGGCAGATCATGAAGGCGCTCGGCATTTCGGAGCGGCTCGGCCTCGCGCGTTTCGAGTCGCTGCAAGTGTATTACACGATCGCCGGGCGCGATCTGGAACGCGAACTCGTGCCGCTGCTCAAGAGCGAAAACGTCGGCCTGATGATCTGGAGCCCGCTCGCGGGCGGCTTGCTGTCGGGCAAGTTCACGCGCGAAAGCGGCAAGGAAGAAGGCAGCCGCCGCGCTGCGCTCGCCATAACGCGCAAGTCCGCGCGCACACAACGCCGTGTCGTGCGGCCACACCGAGCCGTTGTGATACGACATCGGATTGAAGCGCGGCTGTCCGGCCGCGAGCGTGCGGATTCCCCAACCGGTATGAAAGAGCGCCGATTCAAGCTGACGCGCAACCGCTTCGCCACGCTTGCGCTCGACCAGATCGAAGGCAAGCAGATGCCCCGCGTTCGACGACAGCACGCGGCACAGTTCGCTCTTGCCGTCGAGCGCGATGCCGTAGAACTCCATGTCCGGCATCCAGTATTTGGCTTCGACTTTCTCGCGGATGTGATGCGCGCGCCGCTCGTAATCCGCCGTGCGGTCGTGTTCGCCGAGCTCGCGGGCGAGCCGCGCCATCGTCGAGAACGCGGTCGATGCATAGCCCTGCACTTCGATCAGCGAGATCGGCCCGATGGGAAATTTGCCGTCCGCATGGAACACGGAGTCGTGGCTGTCCTTCCAGCCCTGGTTCGCGAGTCCGTGCTCGGTCGCGCGCTGATAGTCGAGCAGGCCGTCCGGGTTCTTGTCGCAATGGCGCGCGACCCAGTCGGCCGCGAGTTGCAGCGACGGCCAGATTTCGTCGATGAGTTCGGTGTCGCCGGTGCGTTGCGCATAGGCGCCCGCGAGCACGATGAAGAGCGGCGTGCTGTCGACGCCGCCGTAGTAGAGCGCGAACGGCACTTCGCCGGTTGCCGCCATCTCGCTCTTGCGCGTCTCGTGCATGATCTTGCCGACTTCGGCATCGCGAAACGCGGAATCCTCCTTCGCCTGATGCGTCGCGAGAAAGCGCAGCACGCCGCGCGCGAGCGTCGGATGCAGCCACAGCATCTGCAGCGACGTGATGATCGCGTCGCGCCCGAACGCGGTCGAGAACCACGGAATGCCCGCATACAGATACGGGCCGGTGTCGAGATCGGTCGTCAGTAGCCCGAGGTCGGCGAGCGAACGGTCGATCCATTCGCTGAAAAGCGGATTGCTCGAACGCACCCGCGCGCTGGCCTTGCGCCGGTCGCGCATGCGGCGGTGCGCATCGACGAGCGCCTCGCGAATCGCCGGACGCCCCGACTCCGGCACGCACTCGGCGGCTTCGGCGGCGTTGCGCTTGCTTTCCTCGCTGGCGTCGCTCAGTGCAGTGGTGATGGCGGTGACGGACAGATAGACGGAAATCGCCGTTTCCGACTGGATATGCAGCGCATAGTCCGCGCGCGACGGCGACAACACATCCGGCGCCGGCGTGAACTGGATGCGCGCGATGCGCTGGACCTCGTCCAGCCTGATTATAGCGCAGCACGACTTCGCCGTTCTCGACCACGGGCGGACGCAAGGTGCCGCGCTTGCCGCGTTTCTCGCTGCGCACTTCGAACATGTCGAGGAAGTCGGCCTTGAAGGAGATCAACAGCGGCACGGTCGATGGCTCCGTGCCGTAAGTTCGTCAGCACGATGCTTTCGTGCAGCACATGCCCGGACAGCACGCGCTTGCGTTCGACGTGGATGACGCCTTCGGGCGTCTGCACGCCGCCGATGGGCGGCAGCGGCTTGGTTCGTGAGGTGCGCGGTGAAAACGGCGTTGTCGCTCGACACGCTGCCCGACAGGAGCGACGGCGCGCGGCCGCCGAAGGTCAGCATCAGTTCCGAGAGCACGCGCGTGTCGTTGACGAACAGGCCGTCGTCGCCGCCGCGGATATCGCCGTTGGAGTTATAGACCGCGAAGGTATTGCTCAACTTCAGGACGAACTGCCGTTCGCTCGAGATGTTCGGGTTGTTTTCGGTCGGAATGAAGGCCTTGTCCGCCTGGGATTGCTGTTGCTGCTGTTGCTGCTGTTGCTGCTCTTTTTGCGTTTGATTCTGTGTATCCATTGCACCTTCTTGAAAGTGACGTGAAAGGGACTTCGTTCACACGCGCAGGCTGGCCGGCGCCGCGCTTTGCGCCGTCGCGCTTAGGCGAAAGCTCCGCGCTACTGAGGGCTTTCATGCAGCAAGTGAGCCGCTTACTGGCTATCATCGACGGTTTTTCGACTCGACCACGCCCGACGGGTTCTGTGCGCGCATGCATATCGACTTACTTTATTCCGCTTCGGGACTTGCCGTCGGATTCCTCGTCGGATTGACGGGCGTGGGCGGCGGCTCGCTGATGACGCCGCTGCTCGTGCTCCTGTTCGGCATTCATCCGGCGACGGCCGTGGGCACCGACCTGCTCTACGCCGCTGCAACCAAAACCGCCGGCACGCTGGTGCACGGCATCAAGGGCTCGGTCGACTGGCGCATCACCGGCCGCCTCGCCGCGGGCAGCGTCCCGGCCGCCGCCATCACGCTGTTCTTCCTGCACCAGCACGGCATCGCGTCGCCGGGCACCGCGCGCCTCATCCAGTTGATCCTCGGCACGGCCTTGCTGATCACCGCGATTTCCCTCGTCTTCCGTCCGCAACTCGCGCGGCTCGCCTACCAGAAAGGCCACGGACGTCCCGAGCACCCCGGGCATACCGCGTTCTGGACCGTGTTCACTGGCGCGATTCTTGGCGTGCTCGTGTCGATCACCTCGGTCGGCGCGGGTGCGATCGGCGTGACCGTGCTGCTCCTGCTGTATCCGCGACTCGCGACGGTGCGCATCGTCGGCTCGGACGTGGCGCATGCCGTGCCGCTCACGCTGATCGCCGGCGCGGGCCACTGGATGCTCGGTTCGGTCGACTGGTCGCTGCTCGTTTCCTTGCTAATCGGCTCCATTCCAGGCATTGCCGTCGGCAGCATGCTTTCCTCGAAGGCGCCCGAAGCCCTGCTGCGCCACGTCCTTGCCGCGACGCTCGTTCTCGTCGGAGCAAAGCTCGTTTCCAGTTGATGTCAGTCAGGACCGTCCGTCGTTTCCAGTCGGCCGAATGGCATAGAACGGTTCCTAGCAAAATCTGAACGAGCGTCGCTTTCTCCTATAACGTTTGGCCGGATATCGGCCAGCGGATCGATACGGCATCATGCGCTGTCGATCGGGCCGCGGCATGACAGGCGGTCGAGACCGCGCGCGGATTCGCGCGCGTGCATCAGCCGCCGCCGTCCCCGCCTGCGCGCCAGGCAATCAGATGAGCGAGGCGGCCTCTTCCAGGAGCAAGCGATGAACGAAAACGAGCATTCCAAAACGAGTTTCCCTTGAACGACGCACCGCAAGCCGACGCGCCGACCGACCCTGCGCGCCGCCGCCTGCTCGCGGCGGGCGTCGGTCTCGCGGGTCTGTCGCTCGGCGGCTGCAATCTCTTCGAACAGAAACCTTCGACGCCGAAGACCGCCGCCGATGCCGCGCTCGACCGCACGCTCGGCGCGAAAGTGAAGCAGATCGTCGTCATCTATGCGGAAAATCGCAGCTTCACCAATCTGTATGGCAATTTCCCGGGCGTGCAGTATCCGCTGTCGGCGGTATCGGCATCGCGCTATACGCAGCTCGACCGCGACGGCGCCACGCCCATGCCGACGCTGCCGAAAATCTGGGGCGGCCTCGTGCCGCAGGCGCAGGACGTCGACGGCAAGCGCTATGCGATCACGGAACAGCAGATCGCGAACTTGCGCAACGCGCCGTTCCGCATCCACGACGCAGCGGGCGCGCCGCTGCCGAATTCGGTAATTCGGTCATCACGCACGATCTGGTGCATCGTTTCTATCAGAACCAGATGCAGATCAACGCCGGCCGCAACAATCAGTTCGCGGCCTGGGGCGATTCGAGCGGCCTCGTGACGGGTCATTACCAAAATTCGCTGGACTCGCTGAAGCTATGGGGCCTCGCGCAGCAATACACGCTCTGCGACAACTTCTTCATGTCGGCTTTCGGCGGCTCGTGGCTCAACCACATCTTTCTGATTTCGGCGCAGGCGCCCTTCTATCCGGACGCGAAAAACGGCCCGGCCGCGAAACTGCTGGCCGTCCTCGAAGGCGACGATCCCACCGGCACGCGGCTGAAACTTGCACCCGATTCGCCGAAATCCGCGCTCGAAGAGCCGCCCAAGTTCGTGCTCGACGGCGCGCTCACGGCGGACGGCTACGCGGTCAACACGATGTTTCCGCCATTTCAGCCGAGCAACGTGCGCCCCGCGCCGGACGGCGATTCGCGTTACGCCGACCCGTCCAACGCGCTGGTGCTGCCGCCGCAGACCTATGCGACCATCGGCAACCGGCTGTCGGCGAAGAGTGTCGACTGGGCGTGGTACGCGGCGCATGGCAATACGCGCTGGACAATCGCGATACCGGGGCAGTGCCCGACTTCCAGTATCACCATCAGCCGTTCAACTACTTCAAGAACTACGCGCCCGGCACCGACGCCCGTACGCGCCATCTGCGCGACGCGGGCCTCGGAGACGATGCGTCGACCAACCGCCTGATCGCCGATATCGACGCGGGCCGCCTGCCCGCCGTCACGTTCTACAAGCCGCAGGGCAACCTCAACATGCATGCGGGTTATGCGGACGTCGCCTCGGGCGACCGTTGGGGACCGGGTTCGCGCATTTCGGCGCTCGTAATTTCGCCGCTCGCCAAAAAGGGCTACGTCGATCACACCGTCTACGACACGAACTCGATCCTGCGTTTCATCTCGCGCGTGCACGATCTCGAACCGCTCCACGGCGTGGTCCGACGCGATCACGCGTTCGCGGCCAACGGCGCAGCGCCGCTCGGCGATTTGACCCAGGCGCTCGATCTCGCGTGATTCGGGCGACGGCGCGCGCTCAGTCCCGCTCGACCCACGCGCGCGCCGCGATCTCGACGAGATAGCCGTAGTGCAGTCCGGCGACGGGCACGACGGCGCGGGCGGGCTTCCAGTCGCCGAAGTGCCGCGCGTAAATCTCGTTGAAGGCCTTCCAGTGTTCGACGCCGACGAGATACACCGTCACTTCGATACAGTCCGCCAAGCTCGCACCGGCCACTTCGAGCACCGTGCGCAGATTCTTCAGCGTCTGTTCGGCCTGTTCTTCGAACGGGCGATCGCCGGTGTGCATGCCATCGGGACGCACGGGCAGTTGTCCGGACACGCAGACGAGATTGCCCGCGCGCGTCGCGTGGCTGTAGTAACCGCCCGGCACGGGCAGGCCGGGCGACTGAATGAGTTCGATCGGAGGCATGGTGGTCGAGGTCGGAGTGGAGTGAGGGGAAGTAAAGAAAGCCCGCCAGAAAGTCGAGGAAGGCGCGTGAGCGCGCCGCCATCGATTCGCTTTGGTAGAAAACACCGCGTTGATCGGCTGCCGCGCGTCTTCGAGCGCATCGTCGAGGATCGTGCGCAGCCGGCCGGACGAACGCTCGCGACGGCGCGAGAGCGCTTCTTCGGCGTCGTCCATCGCGGCGAGAATCGCGCGGGCGCGTGAGAGAAAAAGCTCGCCTTCGTCGGTCAGTTGCAGCCAGCGGGTCGTGCGCCGCACCAGCGTGGCATCGAGCTTTTTCCCAGCCGCGTGAGCATGCGGCTGACGCCCGATACGGTTTGCGTAAGTGTTTCGGCGGTGGCCGTCATCGAGCCGCTGTCGATCACGGTGACGAAAACGAGCAGTTCGTCGGTGTTGGTCTTCATCGCGCACCGAGGAGAATCAACGCCGAGGAGAATCAATATTGTTGATTCCAAGTCAAGAGTAATTTAAGTCTACCACGCTTTTTGCGAAAGTCGAAGCGGCTCATACTGCGTCCATCCTTTTCGAGGCGACAGCATGAACATCTTCATCACGGGCACGGGCGGCTTCATCGGCGGATCGATCGCGGCGAGGCTCGCGCGCGACGGCTACACCGTGCGCGGCCTCATCCGGCGCGCGGAACAACGCGAGGCGCTCGAACGCCTCGGCATCGAAGCGGTCGTCGGCAGCCTCGACGACACCGCTCTGCTCGCTGCCGAAGCGCGTGCGGCGAACGCGGTCATCAATGCCGCGAGCAGCGATCATCGCGGCGCGGTGGAAGCGCTGATCGGTGCGCTCGAAGGCTCGAACAAGCCGCTTCTGCATACGAGCGGATCGAGCGTCGTCGGCAATGCCTGCGACGGCGACAACAGCACCGATCACATCTACACCGAAGACAATCTGCCCGAGCCGACCGCCGACAAGGCCGCGCGCGTCGCGATCGACGATCTGGTGCTGGCCGCGTCGGAGCGCGGCGTGCGCTCGAGCGTGCTGTGCAACACGCTGATCTACGGCCACGGCGCAGTGCCCGGCACGGCGAGCGTGCAATTGCCGCGTCTGGAGCGTCAGGCGAAGAAGAGCGGCATCGTGCGCCACGTCGGTCGCGGGCTGAACACCTGGTCGAACGTGCATATCGACGATGTCGTCGACGTGTATCGGCGCGCGCTCGACAAGTCGCCGGCGGGCACCTTCTATTTCGTCGAAAGCGGCGAGGCGAACTTCCGCGACATGTCCGCCGCGATGGCGAAGAAGCTGAATCTGCACGGCACGCGGGCCCGTACGCTGCTCGGCTGGGCGCCGAAGCGGACGTCGGTCATCGAGTGGATCGAGACCGAACTGGCCTGACATGAAAACGGCGGAATTGGCTTGACCAATTTCGCCGTCTGCCGATCTCGCAGCGCTTAACGGAGCACCGACACGTATCGCTCGATGTCCGCTTCCGCCATGCCGGACTTCTGCGCGGCCTCGCGAATCTGCTTCCACGTCGTCGCGTCGATCGGCACACCGTGCTGCGTGCGCTCGGCGCGGCGCGCCTCTTCCGGCTCACCCGGCGCGAGGATCGCATCGACGCCTTCCGCATGCGGCGACGCCTTCATCCATTCGAGGAACGCTTCCGCCTCGGCTTGCGTGGCGGGGGCACCGAAGGCGTTCGGATCGAGGATCACCGACGTCATGCAGTTGATGATCGCGTTCGACTTCTCGAGCGTGCTCTCGTGCGTCGTGTAGCCGCCCGACAGCGCGCCGCCGAAGATTTCGCACAGCGCCGCAAGGCCCGATCCCTTGTGCAGACCCATCGCCGTCAGCGAGCCGAACGGCGCCTCGTGCATCACCTTCGGCTCGACGGTCGGATGGCCGGCGTGATCGAGCAGCATGCCCGGCGCCACCTTCACGCCCTTGTTGTAGGTGACGCGCGTCTTGCCGTAGGCGATGCCCGCCGTCGCAAAGTCCAGCACCAGCGGGCTCTTGCCGTCACGCGGATACGCCGCGCAGAAAGGTTCGTGCCGAAGCGCCGGTCGATGCCACCGAACGGCACGACGAGCGGATCGCCCGCGACGTTGACGAAGTGGAACGACACCAGACCCGCCTTCGCACACTGCTCCGCCCAATGACCGATGCGCCCGATGTGATGCGCATTGCGCAGACCGACTGCCGCGACGCCGAGCTTCTTCGCACGTTCGATGCCGAGTTCCATCGCTTCCATAGGCGACGACCTGGCCGAAACCCCGACGGCCGTCGATGCTCACACCGCGCCCGCATCGCGGACGATTTCGGCGTGCGTGTTGAGTTGGAACGCGTCGTCGCCGAGTGAGGCGACGTAGCGCGGAATCATGCCGACGCCGTGCGAGTCGTGGCCCGACAGGTTCGACATCACCAGATGATCCGCGACGAGTTCCGCTTCGCGCGGCGCGCTGCCTGCGCTTTCCCAGATGGCGCGGACGTAAGCATGCAGCGTATCCGGCGCGATGCGCAGTTCGGTAGCGGGCTTCTGTGTTTCGCTCATTGTCTGTGTCGTCTCCATAGTTGGCTGGCTGGGGTTACCTTGGCTGACACTTTATACAGACGATCAACTGGCCGTAACAGTTCCAATTTCAGCGGACGCAAAAAGCCCGCGTGAAAGCGGGCTCGAGGATCGATACCGAAGCGCTTGGCTCAGGGCGCCGTCGCGATAACTTCCGCCACTGCCGACGTCAGCTTGCGCGCGTAATGCACGTCGAGAAATTCGTTCGGCCCGTGCGCGTTGGATTTCGGCCTGAGCACGCCGCAGACCATGAACTGCGAACGCGGAAAGCCTTCCTTGAGCATGTTCATCAGCGGGATCGTGCCGCCCTGCCCCATGAACGCGACATCCGCGCCGAAGTGCCGGCGCGATGCCTCGTTGAGCGATCCGGCCAGCCACGGCGCGAGATCCGGCGCGCTCCAGCCCGTCGCCGCGCCCGCTTCCGGCTTGAACGTGACCTTCGCGTTGTACGGCGGATCGAATTCGAGCAGCGATTTCAGTTGCGTGACGGCTTCGGTCGCCTCGACGAGCGGCGGCAGGCGCAGCGACAGCTTGAACGCCGTGCGAGGCGTGAGCACGTTGCCCGCATCCGCGAGCGGCGGCAGGCCGGCTGCGCCCGTCACCGTCAGCGACGGACGCCAGGTCGAGTGATCAGCGCTTCCTGCGGATCGGTGGTCGTCGGCAGCACGCTGCCGCCGTCCTGTCCGCATGCCCACGGCAGCTTTTTCCAGACGTCGTCGCCGAGAATGCGCGCGGTTGCTTCGGCTTCGCGCAGGCGTTGCAGCGGAATCGGACAATGGAAATTCTTCGGCAGCAGATTGCCCGTCGCGGCATCTTCGAGCCGCTCAAACAGTTGCCGCTGATGCGAAACGTCGACGGCGCGATGCCGCCGTAACCGCCCGAATGCAGGCCTTCGTCGAGCACCTGGATTTCCAGATCGCCGGCGACGAGCCCGCGCAACGAGGTCGTGAGCCAAAGCTGGTCGTAATTGCCCGCGCCCGAATCGAGGCAGATGACGAGGCCGACGTCGCCCAGACGCCCGCGCAGCGCGTCGATGTAAGGCAGCAGATCGTAGCTGCCGGATTCCTCGCAGGTCTCGATGATGCCGACGCAGCGCAGCCGCTCGACGCCCTGCGCATCGATCGCGGCGATCGCCGTGATGCTCGAATAGGTCGCGTAGCCGTCGTCCGCGCCGCCGCGACCGTGTAGAGCTTGCCGTCTTCGAGTTTCGGCGTCCACGCGCCGAGATCGCTGCGCCAGCCTTCGAATTCCAGCTGCTTGTCGAGATGGCCGTAGAGGACGATGGTGTCGGTGCTGCCCGCGCGCGTCGCGGGCNACATCAGGCTTTTGGCGGGGACGGCGATGTAGTCGGTCAATGCCGGAACGATCTCGTCGTCCCATTTGCGGTCGACGAATTCACGCAGCTTGCCGGAGTCGAGACGGATGACGGGTGCATCGTGCTGGATGCTGTCGCCGGTTGTCATGAGCGTGGTTCCATGCGGGCAAACCTTCATCATAGACGGGATTCGCCCGAGGCTTGACCCGCGCTGCCGCGCCCTTCGGACCGCGCGCGGCTTCTTTCGAAACGCCTACCGCGCGCCTGACACCGTGATGCGCGACACGGCCGGATCCGCGTCGATCGCTTCGTCCGAGAATGGAAAACGCTGCCAGCGCTTCGCGGCGAAATCACGCGTGGCGTCGCCGGAATGCGGCGAGGCCGGATCGTCGGATTCGGCGTGCGACAGCAGCATGTCCGCCTCGACGCCCGCCGCGCCCGCGCCGAACGTGACGACCTGCACGTAGCTGTCGCCCTGACCATTCGGCTCCATCGGATAGCCCTTGTTGTCGAGAGGACTGCGCGCGCAGACGACCGTGAAATAGCCCTGCTCGTCGCAGCCGCCGTAAAGTGGCACGCGCGCGCCGTTGCGCGTCGTGTATAGGATGTCGCCGCGCCGCGAGTCGAGCGCGAAACCGTTCAAGCTCAGCGCGAGCGCCGCGCCGCAGAGCGCATGCCGCAGATCCTACACGGACGCCCGGATTGTCGATGTTGAAGCCGTTCGGTGTCGCGAGCGGCTTGTTCGGATCGAAACTCGACGCGTACAGGCGCTCCGGCGCAATTTTCGTCACGCGATTCCAGAACTCGTCCCACAGGCTCGCGCCGCGCGCATCAATCTCGGCGCTGCCGTTCCAGTTGCGCAGCACCTCGCAGGCATCGCGCAGCGCGCTTTGGGCGTCGTTGAGCATGCACACGGCATCGAGCAAGGGCTTGCGATAAAGCTGCTCCGACATCGAGCCGGTTTCGAGCACGGCGCTTTCGAGCGCCTCGCGCGTGATGCCGCCCGCTCGCGCTGCAGGCGCGCGACCAGCAGATGCCCGTAGCGCGTACGCAGCGACTGCTCGACCCGCGTCGCGCCCCGCGATGGCGGATAGCCCGTCAGCGGCGCGTTCGCATTGGTCAGCCAGTAACTGTCGTTGAAGTTGCCGACATAGTCGCCGCGCGCGACGCTCGGCAATTGATCGACCGGCAGCGTGCCCGGCTGCACGCTCACCGAATCGACGCGTCACGGGCAGGCGCTTTTCGATCCGTCGAGAAACGGCACGCTCGGCACGCGGCTCGCGAACGCACGGCCGGCGGGCGTCGTGCAACTGTCGGCAAGCGCGTCCGGCACGTCGGGAATCGAGCCGATATCGCCGAAATACGCGCGCGTCGCCGCGCTCGACACCGTATGCGTCCACGCGACGTTTTCGTTGAAGCCGAGCACGATCAGCGGCACGCCGAGAAACGACACGCCCGCGACGTTCACCTGGCCGGGAATCGTCAGTTGCGCCTGATAGAAGCGGTCCGGCCCGCGCCAGAACCAGTGCGGATTGCCAAACAGGATGCTGCGCTGATCGCGCA
>JAQFVI010000391.1 GCA_029439495.1 Caballeronia sp. BR6202001590007 | reverse complement strand
CGCGCGGCCGCGACGGTGATGGCGCGCGCGGCCTCGGCGGACAGCACGCCGCCCGCGAGCCGCAGGCGCGCGAGACCGCCGTCGCGCGCGGGCACGATACGCATCAACCCCGGACACGCGGATGCGCGGGGGGCTGTCGCGAGCAGCGGACGGTCATGTGATTTCAAGTCGAGGAAGCCTTCATTGCGTCGGAGCTTCGCGCGTTTCATGCGAACCGGTACACCCCGCCCGGTCGGCATCGCGCGAAGACGTTGGGGTCGGCAGATCTCTTGGCTGGCAGGTCGTCATCTGCGCCAGCCTTCCTGGTCGAAACCAGTGGCAGCGGAGCGCGGACTCGCTGCGTACAATTGCGGGGAGTAGCCACAGTTTTACTGTATTCCCTTTTAAGCCCATTGAAACGGGCGCCGACGAAGGCCGTATTATGCCTGCTTTTATCGACCATCAGACCGCGCTGGGCCCCTGCGCGGAGCCTGCTGCTTGCAGCGTCGCACGACGAGGAGGTGACGCATGTCCGCGTGGCTGACCGTCATCGGCATCGGCGAAGACGGCTGGCACGGCTTGTCCCGCGCCGCGCGCCGCGCGCTGCTGGAGGCGCATGCCGTGCATGGTGGCGATCGTCATCTTGCCTTGCTGCCCGCGCGCATCGCGGCGCGCCGCGTGCCGTGGCCGCGACCCTTCTCAATCGATGGCGTGCTCGCCGATCGTGCCGCGGGCATGCAGGGCGCGCAGCGCGTGTGCGTGCTCGCGAGCGGCGATCCGATGTGCTTCGGCATCGGCGCGACGCTCGCGCGCGAGATCGCCGGCGATGAAATGCGCGTGATTCCCGTGCCGTCGTCCGTGTCGCTTGCGGCGGCGCGTTTGCACTGGGTGCTGCAGGATCTTGTCTGCGTGTCGCTCGTCGGCCGACCGGTGGCGTCGATGCTCGCGAGCGTGTTTCGCGGCGCGCGTCTCGTCGTGCTGAGCGCCGACGGCACGACGCCCGCGACGGTCGCCGCGCTGCTGACCGCGCATGGTTTCGGGCCGAGCCGCATGACCGTGTTCGCGCATCTCGGCGGCGACGCGGAACGCCGCATCGACGAGCGCGCGGACGACTGGCGCGAGCCGGCGGTTGCGGCGCTCAATCTCATCGCGATCGAATGCCGCACGCATGCGGGCCACGCGGGCCCGCCGCTGACGCCCGGCCTGCCCGACGATGCCTATCGTCACGACGGCCAGCTCACCAAGCGCGACGTGCGCGCAGTGACGTTCGCGCATCTCGCGCCGCAGCCGGGCGAGTTGCTGTGGGACGTCGGCGCAGGCTGCGGCTCGATCGGCATCGAATGGATGCGCGCGCATCCGGCCTGCCGCGCGATCGCCATCGAGGCGAACGAGAGCCGCCAGCGCCTGATCGAGATCAATCGCGATGCGCTCGGCGTGCCCGCGCTGCAACTGGTGAAGGGCGAAGCGCCCGCCGCGCTCGACGGCCTGAGTGCGCCGGATGCGGTGTTCATCGGCGGCGGCGTGACCGCGGACGGCATGCTCGACGCGTGCTGGTCGCGTCTGCGGCAGGGCGGGCGCCTGATCGCCAACGCGGTGATGCTGCAAAGCGAAGCGGCGCTGGTCGCATGGCGGGCGCGGCACGGCGGCGAACTGACGCGCATCGGCATCGCGCAGGCGGAACCGCTCGGCAGCTTCGACACATGGCGTCAGGCGTTGCCGATCACCCTGCTGCACGCGAGCAAGCCGTGACGATGCGCACGCTCCTGTTCGGCGGCACCGGCGACGCGCTCGCGGTGGCGCGTCATCTGCGCGGCGCCGATGTCTACAGTCTCGCCGGTCTCGGTCGCGTGCCGGACGATCTCGCCTGCGCGGTGCGCGTCGGCGGTTTCGGCGGCGTGAGCGGTCTCGCGGACTATCTGCGCGCGGAAGGCATCGGCCTCGTCATCGATGCGACGCATCCGTATGCCGCGCAGATGAGCCGCCACGCGCGCGAAGCCTGCTCGCGCGTTCAGGTGCCGTTGTGGGCGGTGCGCCGCATGCCGTGGCAGCCGCAGCCCGGCGACGACTGGCGCGAGGTCGCGAACTGGCGGGCGATCGTCGAGGCGATCGCGCCGTTTCGCAGGCCGCTCTGGACGATGGGACGCGAGCCGCTCGCGCATCTGCACGAGATTCCGGCGATGCAGTTCTGGACCGTGCGCTGCCTCGACGCGCGCGCGGGCAATGCGTGCGCGACCGTCATCGATGCGCGTGGTCCGTTCGATCTCGCGGGCGAGCGCGCGCTCTTCGATGCCGCGCAAATCGACGTGGTGATCAGCAAGAACAGCGGCGGGCGCGCGACCGAAGCGAAACTCGCAGTCGCGCGCGAACTCGGCGTGCCGGTCGTGATGCTCGCGCGCGTGCCGCTGCCCGACGCCGACCGCGCGTTCGACGATGCCGAGAACGCCGTCGCCACGTGGCGCGAATCGATTTCACTTCATACGACATGAATGTTTATTTCATCGGCGCGGGGCCGGGTGATCCCGAACTCATCACCGTCAAGGGGCAGCGGCTGATCCGCGCGTGTCCGGTGATTCTCTACGCGGGCTCGCTGGTTCCCGCGCAAGTGCTCAACGGCCATCGCGCGTCGCGCGTGGTTAATACGGCCGAACTCGATCTCGATGCGATCGTCGCGCTGCTCGCGGACGCGCATGCGAAAGGCGAGGACGTCGCGCGCGTGCATTCGGGCGATCCGTCGCTGTACGGCGCGATCGGCGAGCAGATCAGGCGGCTCGACGCGCTGGCGATTCCCTACGAGATCGTGCCCGGCGTGACGGCGGCGGCGGCATCGGCGGCGGCGCTCGGACGCGAACTGACGCTGCCCGGCATCTCGCAGACGGTCATCCTCACGCGTTACGCGACGAAAACCGCGATGCCCGAAGGTGAGGCGCTCGCGGATCTCGCGCGGCATCGTGCGACGCTCGGCATCCATCTCGGCGTGCGGCATATCGAGCGCATCGTCGCGGAATTGCTGCCGCATTACGGCGCGGATTGCTCCGTCGCGGTGGTGTTTCGCGCGAGCTGGCCCGACGAGGAGCGCGTGACGGGCACGCTCGCGGACATCGCGCCGAAAGTGCGGGCGGCGGGCCTGGAGCGCACGGCGATGATCCTCGTCGGCCGCGTGCTCGATGCGCACAGTTTCGCCGATTCCACGCTCTACGCGAAGGACTGAGCGCCCCGATGCGCGACCTCGACGCCGTGTTCGAAGCGCTCGCGAAATCCGCGTTCCGGCGGCGTTTCGCGCTCGGCGTGAAGGAGCAGCGTTATCTGCGCGAGCGCGGCATGCGCATGGTCGTCGCGCAGGCGCACCATCTGATCGGCCAGCGCTTCGCGCAGCCGTTGCCGCCCAACGACGGCAAGCAGACGCCGTTTCGCGAGCATCCGGTGTTCATCGCGCAGCACGCGACGGCGACCTGCTGCCGAAGCTGTCTCGCGAAGTGGCACGGCATCGAAGCGGGCAGGGCGCTCGACGATGCCGAGCGGCGGCATGTGGTCGCGGCCATCGAGCACTGGCTGCGAACGCAACCCGCGCTTGCCGACGTGCCCGAAATTCCCAACAGCACGCAGCGGGAACTGTCGTTCTAGATGGACGATGCGCCTTTCTTCTTGCGGCGGCCAGCATGTTGAGCGCTTCGACGAGCGCGGAGAACACCATCGCCACGTAGATGTAGCACTTCGGGACGTGCGTGCCGAAGCCCTCCGCGATCAGCGTCATGCCGATCACCGGCAGAAAGCCGAGCGCGAGCATGACGATGGTCGGATTGCGCTCGATGAAGCGCGACAGCGGCCCGGCGGCGAACATCATCACCGCGACGGCTGCGATGACGGCCACGAACATGATCGAGATCTGACCGATGGCCGACAGTGGCGTCAGGCTGCCGCCCGCCTTGTCGTCCTTGCCCGCGTCCGGATCGTGGGCGACGTGATGATGGATCTCCGTCGTCGCCTTCCACACCAGAAACGCGCCGCCCGCGATCAAGATCAGATCGCGCCACGAAAAAACGTGTCCGAAGGCTTCGAAGATCGGCGTCGTCAGCCGCACGATCAGCGCGACCGTGCCGAGCGGCCGAGGCGCATCACCAGCGCGAGCCCGATGCCGAGCTGCTGCGTGCGCGCGCGATGCGCCTCGGGCAGCTTGTTCGTGAGGATCGAGATAAAGATAAAGAACCACTTCCATGACGACCAGAGTGGCGAGCGCGACCCACGCGGCGGGATCGGTGACGAGGCTGGCGAAGTAGTCCATGAGCGGGAAAGTGTCGAAATTGAAATGAAATTGAAAATATTTTCAGACGCCAATCGAAAGAAAGTTCGGCGCTGCCGCCGAAACACGCATTCTTGACGTGGAAATCACACAAATAGCTGATTTGAAAAGGAAATTTGCTCTTGTTCCACAGATGCCGGACGCCAATTAAGGGTAAACTTTCATTCTTCCGAGCAGTCGCTTTCAAACTGATTCAGCCGTCATTTCCACCGCTCGCGTTGCGGGCCTTTACCGAAATCGCAACGTCTCATCGAGCTGGACTTCTTTCGCGGGCTGGTCCTGCTCATCATCGTGGTCCCGATGCCGAGCGGCAGCATGCTGTCGCGCTTCGCGCTTCGCGCTTCACGTTGCACGTTGCGGGCGTCCGCGCTCAACGATGCCGCCGAAGTGTTCGTTTTCCTCGGCGGCTTCGCGACGGCCACCGCGTACATCGCGATGGCGCAGCGCCACTCCGAATGGTGCCGCGCGCGTGCGCTTTCTTCGCCGCGCGTTCGAAATCTATCGCGCGTTCCTCGTCACGGCCGCGCTGATGCTCGTCGCCACGTACCTGTTGCGGCCGCTGTTCGGGCATGCGCCGAATCTCGCGCTGCACGACCTCGATACGCTCGTCGCCGAGCCGGTGTTGTCCATCGCGCAAATCCTTACGTTCGAACGTCAGCCTTATCTTTCCGCCGTCCTGCCGATGTACGCGTTTTTCGCGCTGTCGGTGCCGCTCGCGCGCAGCAAGCCGTGGCTGCTGCTCGGCCTGGGCCTCGCGTTGTGGGCGTTCGCGCCGCCGATCGGCGGATACATGCCGCCCGTCGACGACAACCTGTGGGACTTCAATCCGGCCGCATGGCAACTAACTGATGTTCGTGCTCGGTGTCATCGCGTGCGCTCAGCCGGTTATCAGCGGGTGAGCGCGCAGCGCTTCGGCTGGATTGTCAGCGCGCTCGCGGTCGCGTTGATCGCCGGCATGGCGTACTACAAGCTGCTCGTGCTGCCGCCGGTGCTCGATAGCGCGATGAAGCGCGATCTGGCCGGCGTGCGCGTCGTCAACTTCCTGGCGATCGCGTGGATCGCAACGAATTTCGCGCGCTACGACGACATCGTGGGGCGGATCGCGGCGCGTCTGCCGTGGGTCGGCGCGGTCATTTCGCTACCGTCGATTCGATCCTCTTCACCCTGACCGACGGGCTAATCAACGTGCCAGCCGGCCTTGCTGCCGATGCCATCGCGATTTCGCTGCTGCTCGCGGTGCCGCGTACGCCAGCCGCTCGCCGCCTAGCTGCGCGCGCGTCGGTCCAAATCGAGAAGGAGGCGTTTTCGCCTCTTTTTTGTGTGATTTTGACACAACTAACTGTCGATTTTTTCGGCCACTTGCGAATCAAAATCCCGCAATACGTGCGTCGAGGCACGAGCCTTGCATCCAGATAACCGAATCGAACAATATCTGGAATCGCCATGCTCAAACTTGCCATTCTCTTCACGGTCATCCCGTCATTGCCGGGTTCTTCGGCTTCACGCACGTCTCGTCGGGTGCGGCGGGGATCGCGAAGATCTGCTTCTTCATCTTCCTCGTGCTGTTCGTCGTGTTCCTCGTCATCGCGATCTCGGCGGGTTCGCTGGTGCTTTGACGCCCGACACACCGGCACACGCCTGAAGAAGCGCGCATCGGGCACCGGTAAAACGGTGTGCTATGCGCGCTTTCTCGCATCGACCCCGCGTTCCGGAGAATGCTACATTCGCCGGAGACACCGATCCGGCTGTGCCGCGCCCACGCATATGAGCGCACCTCGCGCGGCACCGGGCCGACACAAGGAGGGGCGATGCAGCATGCCATTGGCGCGGCTTTGCGGCCCGCGCATCACGAGGTCATCCACGCATCTCACGAACGCTCGGCCACCTTCGGCCTGCTGTCGACGATGCGCCCGGAATACGCGGTCCTGAGCGGCGCCGATTTCAGCGAGAAACTCGACGAGAGCCGCGCGTTGTTCGCCTATCTGCGCACGAATCACTTTCTGACCTGCTCCAGCGTGCCGATCCTCGATCCGCTCGGCAATCTCGGTGGCGTGCTCGACGTCACTGGCGACCAGCGCGGCTACCATCAGCACACGATGGCGTTCGTCAAGATGTCCGGCCAGATGATCGAAAACCGGCTGATCGCGAGCACCTTCCGCGACGGTCTGCGCATCCACTTCCATAGCCGGCAGGAGTTCATCGGCACGCTGATGGAAGGCATCGCCGTATTCGATGCCGACGGGCGCTTGCTGTCCGCGAATCGCAGCGCGCAGTTCCAGTTGGGCCTCGAACTCGGACATCTGCGCTCGCAGACGCTCGTGTCGCTGTTCGGCGTCGGCATCGACGAGTTGATGGTCCGTGCCGGCGAACCCGCGCATCGCTTCGAGCTGCGCAGCGGCGTGAAGGTCGTCGCGACGATCGAATGCCAGCCGCCCGCGCACACGTCGGGCGCGCGCGGTCGCGGCGCTCGAGCCGGCGCAGACGACAGCCCGTGCCGATGCGTCGAATCTCGCCGAACTCTGCACGGGCGATGCCCGCACGCAGGACATCGTCGGGCGCGTGCGCAAGGTCATCGGCAAGAACATTCCGATCCTGATCGGCGGCGAAACCGGCGCGGGCAAGGAAATGCTCGCGCGCGCGATCCATCGCAATTCGCCGCGCCGCGCGGGGCCGTTCGTCGCAGTCAATTGCGCGTCGCTGCCGGAACGCTAATCGAAAGCGAACTCTTCGGTTATGCGCAGGGCGCGTTTACCGGCGCGTCGAAGCGCGGCGCGACCGGCCGCATCGCGCAAGCCAATGGCGGCACGCTGTTTCTCGATGAAATCGGCGACATGCCGCTCGCGTTGCAAAGCCGCCTGCTGCGCGTGCTGCAGGAGCGCGAGGTCGAGCTGCTCGGAGCGGCGCGCGCGGTGCCGGTCGATTTCACGCTGATCTGCGCGAGCAACCGCAAGCTACGCGATATGGTCGCGACCGGCGCGTTCCGCGAGGACCTGTACTACCGCGTGAACGGCCTTACGGTCACGCTGCCGCCTTTGCGCGAGCGCAGCGATCTGCGCGCGGTCGTCATGCGCATCCTGCGCACCGAATGCGTGTGTCATCGGTCGACGACAATGACGACCGCATCCGCGTGTCGCATCTGCCGCACGATTTTCTGGATGAGCTGGAGGAAGCGGACGGCGCGCCGATGCACACCCAAGGCGCATCGGCCACGTCCGTGCCGAACCCAGATGCCCGTCTCGCCGACATCGAGGCGAGCGTCGTCGCGGTGGCGCTAAAAGCGCACGGCGGCAACGTGTCAGCGGCGGCGCGCGCTGGGCGTGTCGCGCACGACGCTATACCGGAAGCTGTGCGCCTGATGGTTTTGCCGCGTCTCAGCGTGCGAGCGGCGGCGTCTTGCGCGTCTCCAGCAAGTCGTCGCTTAGATCCTTCAGCCCGACGCCGGTGAGCTTGACGCGGCGCGCTTCGTCGAGCAGCCAGTGCAGCTTGAACGCGGCGGCTTCGTAGCTCAGCCCTTCGGGACGCACGTTGGAAATGCAGTTGTGCTCGGCATCGTGACGGCCCGCGCGCGGCGCGTAGGTGACATAAAGTCCGAGGCTGTCGGGCGAACTCAGGCCGGGCCGCTCGCCGATCATCACCACGACGATCTTCGCCTTCAGCCGTTCGCCGATGCCGTCGCCGAGCGCGACGCGCGCCTGCGTCGCGATCACGACCGGCGCGATCTTCCATCCTTCGAGTCTGGGGCGCAGCAGCGTCAGAAAGGGCACGGCATGGCGCGTCGCGGCGAAGGCGGACAGCCCGTCGGCGGCGACGAACACGACGTCCGGCTCGTGCGCCGCCGCGTCGGCGAACGCGGTCAACCGCCGCGCGCTGTCTGTCGTCGTCCAGCGCGCGGCCGAGATCGGGGCGGCGCAGATAGTGATCGCGATCCGGCGCGGCGCTTGCGGCGTCGAGCGTCTCGAAGCCCGCCGCATGCAGCGCGTCGGCGAGCGCGGTCGTATCGAGCGGCTGATGCACGGCGTCGCGCGCCTGCGCATGTGCCAGTTCGAACGCAAGCAGTGGCGCGGTCGGCAGATTGTCGCCGGTGCGCCCGAGCGCGATGCGGGCGTTCGTGAAGCGCCGCAGCGCGTTCCACGGATTCGTGTCGCTCATGCGTCGATCCATTCGAGCAAGGGTTGCGTCGGCGCGGCGAGCAGCGCGCCGTGCGCATCGGTGACGCGCATGGTGTGCAGCCACGATTCGAATTCCGGCGCGCGTTTCAGATCGAGCGCGCGGCAGATGTAGAGCGCATCGTGGAACGAGGTGCTCTGGTAGTTGAGCATCACGTCGTCCGCGCCCGGCACGCCCATGATGAAGTTCACGTTGGCCGCGCCGAGCAGGGTGAGCAGGGCGTCCATGTCGTCGGAATCGGCTTCGGCGTGATTCGTGTAGCAGATGTCGACGCCCATCGGCACGCCGAGCAGCTTGCCACAGAAGTGGTCCTCGAGTCCCGCGCGGATGATCTGCCGACCGTCGTACAGATATTCCGGGCCGATAAAGCCGACCACCGTGTTGGTCAGAAGCGGCCTGAAGCGGTGCGCGACCGCATACGCGCGCGCCTCGCAGGTCTGCTGGTCCACGCCGTGATGCGCGTTCGCCGACAGCGTGCTGCCCTGGCCCATCTCGAAGTACATGACGTTGTCGCCGACCGTGCCGCGTCCAAGCGACAACGCGGCCTCGTGCGCTTCCTCGAGCAGCGCGAGCGACACGCCGAAGCTCGCGTTCGCGCGCTCGGTGCCCGCGATCGACTGAAACACGAGATCCACCGGCGCGCCCTGTTCGATGGCCGCGAGCGTATTGGTGACATGCGTGAGCACGCAGGACTACATCGGCACGTTGTAGCGGCGGCGGAAGTCGTCCATCATCGCGAACAGCTTGCCGATGGCGGCCGGCGAGTCGGAGGCCGGATTGATGCCGATGACCGCATCGCCGCAGCCGTAGAGCAGGCCATCGAGCATCGATGCGGCGATGCCCTTGACGTCGTCGGTCGGATGATTCGGCTGCAGCCTGACCGACAGATGCCCCGGCAGGCCGATGGTCGTCCGAAAGCGCGTGACGACCGGGCGCTTTTTCGCGGCGAGGATCAGGTCCTGGTTGCGCATCAGCTTCGACATGGCGGCGGCCATTTCCGGCGTGATGCCGGCGCTCGCGCGTTCGAGCGCGGCGGTGTCGGTCGTGTCGGCGAGCAGCCATTCGCGGAACGCGCCGACGCTCAGATGCGCGATCGGCGCGAATGCCTCGGCGCTGTGCGTATCGACGATCAGGCGCGTGACTTCGTCGTCTTCGTAGGGAATCAGCGGTTCGTCGAGGAAGGCCCGAAGCGGCACCTGCGCGAGCGCCAGTTTTGCGGCGACGCGCTCTTCCTCGGTCGCGGCCGCGATGCCGGCCAGTTCGTCGCCGGAGCGGCACGGACTCGCGCGGGCGAGCAGCGTTTTCAGATCGTCGAAGCGATAGCGGCGGCGCGCGCCGATCGTCTCTTGTCTCTTGTCTCTTGATAGGCCATCGTGGTTTCCCTCTTGCGAAGCAGACGACGATCCAGCCACTTTAACCGCTCGGCGCGCGCCGTCAAAAAAGCCGCGCGCACGCCGGCACGCGGCCCCGTGCGATAATTTTCCGTTCGCATCCGCGCACTTAGTCGCATTCCCGTGAAAAACCTGCTCGTTTCCATCGACCGACTGAGCGATTTCGGCGACATCGTCGATGTCCGCACGCCGCTCGAATTCGCCGAAGACCAGCAGGTGTCGCCGTTCGAGGCGACCCGCGTAGGCGCGGCGATGGTCGTGCGCAACATCGCGCATCATCTCGACACGCTGTTCGCCGACAAGCCGCGCAACTGGCGTCCGCTCGTCTACTGCTGGTGCGGCGGCAAGCGCTCGGGTTCGATGACGACCTGGCTCAACATGATCGGCTGGCAGGCGCGGCAGCTCGAGGGCGGCTACAAGTCGTACCGGCGCGTGATCCTCGAACGGCTCGTGCAATTGCCGCCGCGCTTTCGATATGTCGCGCTGATCGGCCATACCGGCAGCGGCAAGAGCGCCTGTTGCACGCGTTCGGCCGCGCCGGGGCGCAGGTGCTCGATCTCGAAGGCCTCGCCGCGCATCGCGGTTCGCTGCTCGGCGCGATGCCGGGGCGCGAGCAGCTGTCGCAGAAGGCCTTCGATTCGGCGCTTATTCACACGCTGTCCGGCTTCGACATCCACAAGCCGGTGTTCGTCGAGGCGGAAGGGCGGCGTATCGGTGGCATCAGCGTGCCCGACGCGATGCTCGGTGGCCTGCATGCGGCGTCGTGCGTGCGGGTCGAGGCGCGGCGCGAGGATCGCATCGCGTTTCTGCTGCAGGACTACGCGCACCTGTTCGACGATCCCGCGTTCTTCAAGGTGCAGTTGTCGAAACTCGTCGCGCTGCATAGCCACGAACGCGTGCGGCAGTGGCATCGCATGATCGACGAGAACCGGTGCGCCGAGCTCTTCGCGGAGCTGATCGACCGGCACTACGATCCCGCGGGACGCAGCAGCCAGGCCTTGTACACGCAACTGCCGCATGCGGCGCCTATGCTGTTCCGCCTCAACGATGCCGACAGTCTCGAACAGGCCAAAACGCTGCTCGCGCAACTGGACGAGACCGCTCCGGCGGTCGGCTGATTTTCATATAGACTGGCAATGTGCACCTGCTGCGCGGCGCCGGTCGTCGCGGGCCTGCGCGCGCGAGGCGGCGCCGGGCGCAGCCGTCGCGTTTTGGCTTGGCAATACCGTGCTCAATCCGGCGGCGCTGGTGTTCATGGGCTTCGTGCTCGGCTGGCAATGGACGGGCCTGCGTCTCGTGCTCGTCGTGCTGATGGTGTTCGGCCTTGGCTATGCGGTAAATCGCATGGTGACGCCCGCGCAGGCGGCGGCCTCGCGCGAGGTGCTGTCGAAACTCGTCGCCGAGGACGAGCCGGGCACGGCGTTTTCGCGCTGGATCAAGATTCTAGGCCGCATGAGCTTGCAGCTGATTCCCGAATACATCGTGCTGGTGCTGCTGCTCGGCGCGGCGCGCGCGTGGCTCTTTCCGCATATCGGGCCGGATATCGGCAACAGCGCGTGGTGGATCGTCACGTTCGCGGTGGCGGGCATGCTGTTCGTGATTCCGACAGCGGGCGAAGTGCCGATCATCCAGGGCATGTTGTCGCTCGGCATGGCGACCGGTCGGCGGGCGCGCTTCTGATGACCCTGCCGCCGGTCAGCGTGCCGTCGCTCGCGATGCTCGCGAAGTCGTTCCCGCCGAAGGTGCTGGCGTTCGTTGCGGCGGCGGTGGTGATGTTCGGGATCGTGGCGGGGGATTGCGGCAGCGGTGTTTTGAGGGGCTGAGGAATCGGAAATCTCGTGGAGACGGGGCGGGCGGGGCGTGGCAGATTGGCGCTTTCCAACATCGGCGAAAGCATGACGAAGCCCCTCCATCACGCCGCCTTCACCGCGCTGTCCCTCGCACTCGCCGCTCACTGCGGGACACTACAAGCCCGCGACATCCGTCATCGGCAGATCGACCACACCGGTTGCGTCCGCGCCGAATCCAACGCGACGGACTCGACGCTCGCCGCCTGGTGCGCGGCGTTTCGTCCGACGCGGGCGGCAGGTGCTGAGGTACTTCTCGAAGGCGGTTCCGGTTCCGGCGATCGTCTCGAATCACGATTGCTACTCGCCCTGCAGTGCCGACGGCACCCTGACCTTCGCCGATGGTCATAGCGCTCGCTGGACCTTGTACTCCGACGGCTTATCGCGACTCGACTGGCGTGCGGGCGGTTCGATCTTTCTGTTTCACGCCGCCAACGGCTGGCGCGATCCCTTCCAAGCCTACGACGCCCCCCCCTGAACGCTTCCGCACGCGAACACCCTCAATGCAACGCCGCTCCCGCCCTGATCAGCAGCTTGAACGGCAGCGCGAGCAGCATCGCGCCGCCGACGTCCGCCAGCCACAACGCGACGAACCAGAACGCGCGCTTGCTGCGCTCAATGGTAGTGAGTTCGCCATGACGCACCTTTCCTCTGAAGACCCAATAGCCGAGCGTCGTGTACGCGAGGATCACAGGCAGGATCACAGGCAGGATCACTGCCGCGCCGACGATCGTGAATAGCTGGCTTGAGCGCGGCGCCGCGGCATCCCACAGCGATACGCCCGGAAAAATCTCGTGCGGCGACACGCTCAGCACGAGGCCCGAATAGCCGAGAAACACGAAGCCGAGCGCCATCGCAAAAGGCCGCGTCTCGTGACGCGAGGCGATCGAGCGGCGCATCGCCCACGCGCAGGCCGCGACCAGCAGCGGCACGGGCAGCATCCGGTAGAACCACGGCGTATCGAACCAGCGCGACGCGATGCCCGCAGCCTGCAACGGCGTCCAGATGCTGACGACGCCGATCGTCGCCAGTTGCAGAGCAGCGTCAGCGGCCACACGACGCAATACATGCGCCGCTGCAGGTCGCCCTCGGTCTTCGCGATCAGCCAGCACGCGCCGAGCAGCGCATAGGTGACGACGAGCGCCGTGCTCGTGAAGATCGCGAAAGGCGTGAACCAGCCGAACGCATCGCCGGCGAAATGGCCGTCCGCGACGGGGATGCCGTCGAGAAACGCGCCCAGCGCCACGCCCTGAAAGAAGGTCGCGCCCGCCGAGCTGCCGATGAACGCCAGATCCCACATGTGTTTCGTGCGCTGCGCCTTCGCGCGAATCTCGAACGACACGCCGCGAAAGATCAGGCAGACCAGCAGCATCAGCACGAGCGGCAGGTAGAGCGCGGACAGTACCGTCGCATAGACTATCGGGAAGGCGGCGAATAGCGCCGCGCCGCCGAGCACGAGCCAGGTTTCGTTGCCGTCCCAGACGGGCGCGACGGTGTTCATCATCACACGGCTGGCGGCCGGCTTCGGTCGTCACCCAGCCCGCGAGCAGCGTGACGAAACCGCTCGGTCCCATCAACAGCACGAAGCGCTGGAACCAGCGCGTATCGAACAGCCTGCGACGGCGATGCAGCCAGAAGCCCGCGATCGACATCAGGATCATTAGCACGCCGAGGCCCACCATGATGCTAAAGCTGAAGAACACGAGCGTCGAGTTCGGACGGTCTTCCTTCGGAAACGACTTCAGCACGCGAATTTCGCCGTCCCAGCTATGCGTGAGGATCAGGCTGCCGAGATGGGGAATCTGCACGGCGTACTTGGTCGTTTCCGCTCCATGTCGGGAATGCCGAACAGGTTGAGCGCAGTGCCGCCTTTCTCGGTATCCCAAATGCCTTCGATCGCCGCGATCTTCGCGGGCTGATGCTCGCACGTGTTGAGGCCGTGCGCATCGCCGACGACGACCTGAATCGGCGTCAGCGCGAGCAGCAGCCAAAGCGCCATCGAGAAGCTCTTTTTGATGGCCGGATCGCGCCGGCCCTTCAGCAGATGCCACGCGCCGGTCGCGGCCACCACCAGCGCCGCGACGATGAACGCCGCGATCGCCATGTGCGCGAGGCGGTACGGGAACGACGGATTGAAGACGATCGCGAACCAGTCGACCGGCACGACATGGTCGCCCTCGATGCGAAAGCCCTGCGGCGTCTGCATCCAGCTATTGGAGGCGAGAAGCATGATGCCGAGGAAGCCCACTTCAAGAAAGAAGGCGGTCATCACTTCATACGTGAGCAGCGGCCCGGTGATCGGTCCGGCGAAGCTCGAAAAGCCGCCCCAGTTGGTGCCGAATTCATACGCCATGACGACGCCCGACACGACGCCCATGCCGAACGCGACCGCGAAGACCTTCGACCAGAACAGGCAGAGTTCCTTATAGACCGGCTTGCCGGTTTTGAGCCAGACGCCTTCGAGCACCGCGATGAAACTCGCGAGGCCGATGGAAAGCGCGGGAAAGATGATGTGAAACGAGACGGTGAACGCGAACTGAATCCGCGGCTAGATCGAGTGCTTGTGGAGTCGCGTGCATGATGACTTGCTCTTTGAATTCCATGCTCGTCCGCCTGAAACGCGCGGCCCGAACCTTGACGAAAATCATTGCTGACGGGGCCAAGAGTAGCGCGATGGAGCGCGCCGTGTTGCGCTGCGTCAGAGTTTCCGCGACGTGCGCAAATACCGCGGTTTCAAGCACTTAACGGGCGCAATGCTTGTCGGGCCGAGGTCTTCGGCAAGGGCAGACGGACTTTGTCATCCGAATGCGGTTCGATTTTTGCGACAATCGACCGCACTGTGGCCGCATTGCGGCACGGCATGTTGTCGCAGACGGGGGCGCGTTTCGCGCATCGCGTCGATGATCTTTGACACGCCCACGGCGGCGTCGCAAAGCATCGCGCACGTACCATAATGAATTTCGCGCGCCACGCATCGCGCGTCGAAAGACGAAGGACAGGGAGAACATCATGCGCCTCGATGACGAAGCAGAGAGCCGGAACGTTGAAGACCGACGCGGCGGAGGCGGCGGGTTTCGCGTGGGCGGCAGGTCGATCGGCATCGGCACCATCATCGCGCTGGCGGTATCATATTTCTTCGGCATCAATCCGATGACCATCATCAACGGCGCGCAGGTGCTGCAGGGCAACGCGCCGCAGCAGCAAGCTGCGCCGAGCAATGCGCCGCCCGCCAACGATGCCGGCGCGGTCTTCGTGCGGCGAGTGCTCGGCAACACCGAGCGCACCTGGCAGCACGTTTTCAAGGCGCAGTTCAATCAGGACTATCCGACGCTCAAGCTCGTGATGTTCTCCGGCGACACGCAGACCGCGTGCGGGATGGGACAGGCCGTGATGGGGCCATTTTACTGCCCGGCGGATCGCAAGGTGTACATCAACCTGTCGTTCTATCGCGAACTGCGCGACCGCTTTGGCGCGGGCGGCGATTTCGCGCAGGCGTATGTGATCGCGCACGAGGTCGGACATCATGTGCAGAACGTGCTCGGCATCATGGACAAGGTCGATCAGGCGCGCTCGCGGATGTCGCGCGAACAGGCCAACGCGCTGTCGGTGCGTACCGAGTTGCAGGCGGATTGCTTTGCGGGCGTCTGGGCAGCGGTCGCGCAGCGCGACAATGCCAAGCTGATCGAACCGAGCGATTTCGAGCAAGGCCTGAACGCGGCGGCGGTCATCGGCGACGACCGGCTTCAGCAGCAATCGCAAGGGCACGTCGTGCCCGAAGCCTTCACGCACGGCACGAGTGCGCAACGGCAGCGCTGGCTGCGGCGCGGCCTGTCGACCGGCGACGTGCGCCAGTGCGATACGTTCTCCGCGCAGTCGCTCTGACGATCGCCGAAGTTGTCAGAACGGGCGCAGGCGTAAAAACGCGGAAGGCGCGCGCATGTCGCATTTACAATCGCTGACAGCCCGAAATCGGTAAATTTATTAGAATCGCTAGTTTTCCGGGTGCGGCGATCTGCCGTCGCATGCGTCGCACGTTGCCTGGCCGTATCGCCGGATCACTCATGCATCTTCCATGAAGCGAATTCTGATCGTCAAAGTCACGTCTCTCGGGGACATCGTCGAGACGCTGCCGGTCGTCTCGGATCTGCGGCGCGCGTTTCCGTCCGCGAAGATCGACTGGGCCGCCGACGCCGCGTTCGCCGACATCATCCGCTGGAATCCGGGCGTCGACCGCGTGTTGAGCGCGCCGCTGCGCAAGTTCAAGAAGGCGCGCAACTGGAACGATCTGAAGGAGATCGCCACCTCCATCTGCGAACTGCGCGCCGAGAAGTACGACGCCATCGTCGATATCCACGGCGTCTACAAGAGCGCGATCATCGCGTTCATTGCGCGCGGCAGGCTGCGTTACGGCTACCTGAATCAGGATCTCGGCGAACAGGGCGCGGCTTTCGCCTATAACCGGCGTTTCGGCCTGCGTCCGCCGACCGATGCGTGGCGCGGCATGCGCGTGAGCGTCGCCGACGCGCTCGGCTATCGCTTCGAAGAGAAACCCGACTACAGCGTGCAGTTGCCAGCGCTCACGCGCAATCTCGACATTTCGCACGGCAAGCCGATCGCGATGTTGTTCCACGCTACGTCCGCCGACATCAAGAAGTGGCCGAAGGATCATTGGGCCGAAGTCGCGCGCTGGCTCGTCGAGCGCGGCTGCGCTATCGCGTTGCCCTGGGGCAGCGAGAAGGAGCGCGGCGAAGCCGAAGCCATCGCGGCGCTCGTGCTGGGCGCACTCGTGCTGCCGAAACTGACCGTCGAGGAATGCGCGCACTGGATTCAGGCCGCTGAACTCGTCGTCGGCGCGGATACGGGACTCGTTCATCTCGCTCATGCGCTGCAAAAGCGAACGGTCATGCTGTTTGCGGCGACATCGCGCGAGCACTTCGGCGTGAGCGAACAGGGACGTTCGTGTTCCATCGGCGACGAAGGCAAGCCGCCGAACGTGCAACAGGTCATCGGCGCAATCCAGAGCGTGATGAAACCGTCGGCACATCCTTCGAGTCAGGCGCGAGGCGAGAGCGTCACGACGCGTTAGACGTTTATGCGCATAAATCTTTTTTGAGCCGACATGGTAAAAACGACCGTTCTATTCTTTAAAAAAGCGTTAACGTAATTTTTGCCTTGTAACACTTGACGGAAAATAAACTTTGCTAGACGAAAACAACTAAGAATCGTCTGAGAAAATGTCCGAACAAAATGCCGTACCGAAGGGGCCGTCTCTGGTTCGCCTTGGCCCGTCCGACATTCCGATCGCCACGCCGCTCAACTGGGCCATCCTCGCATCCGATGGCGCATTACTGTTCGATGCTGGACCGTCGTCCCCGACGAAGCGGCGCGTAATTTCCTGTTCCAGCAATTCGACATGCACCGCGTGGACGGCGATACCGCCGTGCAACCTGCCGCCGCACCCGAGGCGTGCAAGGACGGACCGCTGACGCTCGAAGAAATCGGTTTGACGATCGGCGGACGTATCGGCTTGCGCGGTACGGGCACGACCGGTACGTCGATGTACGCGAGCCGCGTGATCGGTTTTTCGAATGCGCGCCGTAACGACGAGCGATTCCGAGCGATTCCTCTTCCTCACGCAGCTGCTCTTGTCCGGATTCGGCCCGCTCGATTTGTCACGCGGCGAGCAAATCGAAATGGTCGCGCTGACGGGCAAGGGCGTGTTCTGCTTCGCCTGCACCGTCGATGCCACCAGCCGCGAGCCGTTCAACTACGTGGTACTGTCCGCGCCCGGCGCGACCCGGCGTCTGCGTACGCGCAAGTTCGCGCGATGCCGACCTGCCTGCGACGCGCTTCTTGCACGCGGACGAAGCCGATGCCGCGCAGCAACTTGGCCGCGTCAGCGATACCAGTCCTTACGGGATGTCTCTGACGGTCGCGAATCCGACCGCACGGGTCGGCGACCGTCTGTCGCTGTCGTTCCGCTTCAACACCGACGGCGTCGATGTCGAGGTGGATACCGTGGCGCTGGTGCGCCATGTCGGCGCGCCGGACCCGACGACCGCCTGCGTCGCCTACGGGCTGGAGTTTGAGACGCTGGAGCCGTCGCAGCGTATTGCGCTGAAGTCCTTCATGGCGGAACACAGCTGATCGTCGTGCGCCTTCGGGCGCGCGACGTGATCGATGCGCGTCAGCTTTCCGGAAAACCGTTCGGAAACAGCCGTTCGATGGCCGCCTCGAAATGCTGAATCGGTGCGGCGCCGCGCAGCGCGATCGGTGCGGGCGCTTCCTGACCGGGCGCGGCCTCGCGCGACAGCACGGCGAAGGGCACGCCGGTTACGCCCAGTTGCTTCGCGAAATCTTCGTCTTCGATGACGAGATCGGTGTACGTGCCGTCGTCGAGTGATTCTTCCAGCAGCTCCGGATCGACGCCGCAGGTCGCGGCGATGTCGATCAGCGTATCCGCCGCCGATATCGATGCTTTCCTCGAAATACGCCTTGAAGATCGCGCGATGCACAAGGTCGTAGCGGCCCGTTTCCTTCGCGAACATCGCGGTCTCGAAAGCCTGCTCGCGCAGGCCAGTCCGTCGCTGTCGTCGCTGATCGACAAGCGTCTGGGCATGCGCTGGCGCACGGATCTGTTCGAACTCGTCCGCCTGCGCGAGTGGCGCGACGATCCCGAATTCCGCAAGGCCTTCCACGATGCCAAGTTCGCCAACAAGCTGCGGCTCGTCGAGCGCGCGAAGCGCGATGCCAATGCGATCATCAATCCGGAAGCGTTGTTCGATCTGCAGGTCAAGCGCATCCACGAATACAAACGGCAACTGCTCAACATCCTGTACGTGATCGTGCGCTACAACCGCATCCGCGAGAATCCGGAGAAGGACTGGACGCCGCGCGTCGTGATGTTCGCGGGCAAGGCGGCATCGGCGTACAAGATGGCGAAGAACATCATCAAGCTCATCAACGACGTCGCGAAGAAGATCAATGCCGATCCGCTCGTCGGCGATCGCCTGAAGGTCGGCTTCATTCCGAACTACGGTGTGAGCGTCGCGGAACTGATCATTCCGGCGGCGGATCTGTCCGAGCAGATTTTGATGGCCGGCACCGAAGCGTCGGGCACCGGCAATAGAAGCTCGCGCTCAACGGCGCGCTGACCATCGGCACGCTGGACGGCGCGAACATCGAGATCTGCGATGCGGTCGGGCGCGAGAACATCTTCATCTTCGGCCACACGGCCGACGAGATCGAATCGCTGCGTGCGGCGGGGTATCGTCCGCGCCAGATCCAAGATCTACGAAGAGAATCCCGAACTGAAGACGGCGCTCGACCAGATTCGGCTCGGGCATTTCTCGCCGGAAGAGCCGCATCGTTTCTACGACATCTTCCATACGCTCGTGGACTGGGGCGATCACTACATGGTGCTCACCAATTTCGATAGCCTCGACAAGACGCAGACCGAAGTCGATCTCAAGTATCGCGACAAGGATGTGTGGACGGCGAGCGCGATCGAGAACGTCGCGGGCATGGGCATCTTCTCGTCGGATCGCACGATCACGGAGTACGCGCGCGACATCTGGCACGTCGATCCGCTGCAGATCACCTGAGCGTCGCGTGCGGGAAGTAGGCGGTCAGCTTGCCGATGACTTCGTCGAGATCGGGCTCTGCGTTTCGACGTAGAGCGTCGCGCAATCGTGCAACTGGCTCGTCGCGATCACATAGGNCGATGCCGGGAATCGTGAGGTCGAACGCGACGCAATCGCGCGTCGGCTGGCAAAGCNCAACGCCGCGCTAAAGCTGCGCGCGACGCTGTAAACGGCGCATCAAAATCACGCCTGCGCGGGTTTGGCCGCGGCGGCGTGCCGTTGAACGGCATCGCCGACGAGCGCGGCGACCTTGTCCGCCCATTCCTGATCTTTGGTGATCAGCACTTCGCGCTCGCCGTCGGGCGTCTCGACCATCAGTTGATAGATGACGTCCTGCGTGATCCACGACAGATAGCCGACGACGACGATCATCAGCCCGAGCATGAGCGCCGCGCCCGAACCCGTCGCAATGCCCGCGCCGAGCCCGATCAGTCCGATGATCGCGAGGCCGACAGGCAGCGGCTTCTTGCGCTCGACCTTGACGACGCACGCGGCGCACAGGTCGCGTAGCGGAATCATCTGGCCGGAAGCGGACAGGCCGGCGCGCGACAGCGTCACGCCGCGTTCGTTGAAGGGTGTTTCCATAGGTTTCGCATTGACGGCTTGAGAACCGCGCAGATTACCAGACTGATGACGATACGATGCGGACATTTCCCGGCTTGACGCACGACATGAGTCGGTTGCATATCGGAAAACAACGATATATACTTCGCCTCAAGACGATCCGGAAGCCCGTCGCGGATGTCCGATCGTCGCAGGTATGAAGTTTGAAGCACGAGCAACGAAATGGACATCGACGCGATTCACAAGGCCCTTGCCAATCCGCTTCGGCGCGAGATTCTCGAATGGCTGAAGGAACCGGAGCGACACTTTCCCGACCAGGAATTGCCGCACCTGCATGGCGTCTGCGCGGGTCAGATCGATGGGCACTGCGGCATGTCGCAGTCCACCGTTTCGGCGCATCTTTCCACTTTGCAGAAGGCCGGGCTCGTCACCACCAAGCGCGTCGGACAGTGGGTGTTCTTCAAGCGCGACGAAGCGGTGATTCAGGCGTTCCGCGATTCCATCGGGAATCTATGAACGCGTGAGCCGAGAAGCTCGATCCCGGTCCTTACTTCCTTTTAATTTGTTCAGGATGCCTTTAAATGTCAATTTTCTTTGAACCGCTCAAGGTAGGCGCACTCACGCTGAAGAACCGCATCGTCATGGCGCCGCTCACGCGGCAACGCGCAGGCGTCGAACGCGTACCTAACGCGCTGATGGCGCAGTATTACGCGGACCGCGCATCGGCGGGCCTGATCCTGAGCGAAGCGACGTCGGTCACGCCGCAGGGCGTCGGCTATGCGGATACGCCGGGCATCTGGTCCGACGAGCAGGTCGAAGGCTGGAAGCTCGTCACCCAGGCCATGCACGATGCCGGCGGCAAGATCATGCTGCAACTGTGGCACGTCAGCCGCATCTCCGATCCGCTCTTCCTCGACGGCGAACTGCCGGTCGCCCCGAGTGCGATCGCGGCGGGCGGGCATGTGAGCCTCGTGCGTCCGGAACGTCCTTACGTGACGCCGCGCGAGCTCGAGCTGGATGAAATCGCGGGCGTGGTCGCGGCCTATCGCAAGGGCGCGGAAAACGCGAAGCGCGCGGGCTTCGACGGCGTCGAAGTGCATGGCGCGAACGGCTATCTGCTCGATCAGTTCCTGCAGGACAGCACCAACAAGCGTACCGATGCCTACGGCGGCCCGATCGAGAATCGCGCGCGTCTGCTGCTCGAAGTCGTCGATCAGTGCATCGACGTGTGGGGCGCGGATCGCGTGGGCGTGCATCTCGCGCCGCGCGCCGATGCGCACACGATGGGCGACAGCGATCGCGCCGCGACTTTCGGCTACGTCGCGCGCGAACTCGGCCAGCGCAAGATCGCGTTCATCGCGGCGCGCGAGCACGAAGCGGCGGACAGTCTCGGACCGCAACTGAAGAAGGCGTTCGGTGGCGTGTACATCGTCAACGAGAACTTCACGAAGGAAAGCGCCGAAGCCATCGTGTCGCGCGGCGATGCCGACGCCGTCGCGTGGGGCAAGCTCTTCATCGCGAACTCGGATCTGGTGCGCCGCTTCGAACTGAACGCGCCGCTCAACGACTGGGATTCCGCGACCTTCTATGCGCCGGGCGCGAAGGGCTATACGGACTATCCGCTGCTGGAAACGGCCGCGTAAGCCGGTTTTTCCCTTGCAACCTGAAGACAGCGGCTACGGCCGCTGTTTTTTGCGCGCGCAAGAACGAAAAAACGGGCCGCGCGAAGCGGCTCGTTTCGATCCTTCCGAAGCTACAGCGTGCTTAGAACTTGTGGCGGATACCGACGCGGAAGGCGAGCTGATCGTCTTCGCCTGCACCCGACGAACCGAAGTAGCTCGTTGCCGAGCCGATCTGCGCCTGCACGTCCTGATTGCCGACGCGGCCCGATGCCTTCTGATAGATGCCGAGGACGTAGACGTCGGTGCGCTTGGGCAGCGCATAGTCGAAGCTCGCGTCGAACTGGTGCCAGTGAGCCTTCACTGCGTCGCTCAGGCCCATTGTACGAGTAGCCGAGGCCGGCCGTCATCGCCGAGGTGATCGCGTACTTGCCGCCGATGTCGAACGCGTTCAGCTTCGAGCTTGCGTCCGTGATCGGTTCGAAGCGCGTGTTCGTCCACAGGCCGAAGATCGTCGCAGCGCCCAGCTGATAGTTCGCACCGACGCTGAACGTGCGCAGGTCCTTGTAGTTCGCCTGCGTGATGTTCGCGAGGTTGGTGCTGAACGCCGGCGTCAACGCTGCCGGGTAGTGGATATCCGTGTACGCGGCGCCGATGCCGAGCGGGCCTGCCTTGTAGTTCAGACCGAAGCTGTAAGCGCACGACGAACCGGTCGTCGTGACGCCGTTGACCGTCGTGTTCGGCGTGCCGGCGAAGGCGCCGGCCTGGTTCGAGAAGCCGTACATCGCGCCGAAGGTCACGCCGTAGAAGCTCGCGCTGCTGAACTTCACGGAGTTGTTGATACAGCCCGACGTCGTTAATGTGGTAAGCGTAGTTACCCGCGGCGGTCTGGCCGCCGATCGAGTAGTTGCCGCCGAGATAGTCGGTCGAGAACGAGTACTGGCGACCGAAGGTCAGCGAGCCGACGTCGTTCTTCGCGCGAGACCGACGAATGCCTGACGGCCGAACATCGCGCCGCCCTGGCCCAGCGTGCCGTTGCCGCTGTTGAAGCCGTTCTCCAACGTGAAGATCGCCTTCAGACCGCCACCGAGATCTTCCGCGCCCTTCAGGCCCCAACGGCTGCCCTGTGCGACGCCGTCGTCGTACTTGACGAGCGAATCGTTGCCGCCCGTGCGTGCGGCGTTGTTGGCGTAGCTGATACCTGCGTCGATGATGCCGTACAGCGTGACGCTGCTTTGCGCATGAGCGGACGTGGCGGCGAGGGCGGCGGTCACCAAAAGATTCTTCTTCAAAGGTTGCTCCGTGAGTTGGTTCGCGGTGTGTGGTCGCTGCAGGTCGTTGACTGTGCTGCAGCGGACGTCAGCATTGCGTCGCGCTCTACGGCGCGTTGCAGCGACGGGTGCCAATGTAGCGTCCGCTCAAGTAGGAACTGTGACAGTGCTTTCACATGACTTTCGGTGTGTCTAAGGTGCAAAAGCACTAGCGGAATGCGCGAGCTTGTGCATGTGCGCCTTTCGATGCGATGCTCACGGCTTATTCATCGCGACGCACTCATCGAGAGAGGACCATGGACGAGCAAGGAATCCGCGCGCTGAAAGAACGCCTGAAAGAGGCGATGACGAAGTCCGACGTGACGGCGCTCGGCGCGCTGCTCGCCGGCGATCTGGGCTTCGTCGGTGCGGCGGCGAAGGTATGGAGCAAGGCCGACGACCTCAACGGGCATCGCTATGGCATGCAGCGCATCGAGCGGCTCGATGTGCAGGAACAGATCGTTCGCGTGTACGGCACGTTCGCGGTGACGGTCACGCGCGCGGCGATCACCGGCACCTTCGGCGGCGCGCCGTTCGCGGGCAGCCTGCGCTACACGCGAACGTGGGGAGAAGTGGAGGGAAGCTGGAAGGTCGTGGCCGCACAATGCGGCCTTGTGGCATTTTGACTCAGGCCGACAGCAACGAACCGGTGCGGAACGCCTTCGCGCCCGCGATACGCGCGACTTCGAGTCCCGCCGTCGCGAAGCGCGAGATGTGACGCGCGTACATCACGCCCGAGGTCGTGCACTTGAGCGTGGTGACGGTGTCGGTGAGCGGATCGACGACGTTGGCAATCGCCTCGCCCGCTTTGATATACGCGCCCACCTGCGCGCGGAACACGAGCACGCTCGTCATCGGCGCGACAATCGGCTCGGCGCCCGCGAGCGGCGTTGCGGGGAAGGCGAGCGGCGGCGCTTCGGGCACGGGCGCGTCGATCACGCCGCGCTGAATCAGATAGTTGACGATGCCTTGCGCGTCCTTTTCGCGAATTCGTAGGACACGTCGTGCTGGCTGCGCAGTTCGACTGTCACGGAGATGCCGCCGCTCGGAATCGGAAAGCGCTCGCTGTAACGCTGGCGCAGATCCGACCAGCAGAAGCTGTGAATCTCGTCGAACGGATTGCCGACCGAATTCAGCGCGAGCAGCGAGGCTTTGGCATCGAGATAGCGCGCGAGCGGCTCGACTTCGCTCCAGATGTCCGGGTTCGTGTACAAATGCAGCGCGGCGTCGAGATCGCAATGCAGATCGAGCACGACGTCGGCATCGTAGGAAAGCTTTTGCAGCGCGAGGCGCAGCGATTCGAGTTCGGTATGCGGCGTCTGTTCGTCGAGCGCAGCCTTCATCAAGGCGCGCACGGCGAGCTTGTTGGCGTCGGCGTCTTTCGTCAGGCGCGCTTCGATGGTCGGCGCGATCAGCGCGGCGAGATCGTGGAAATTGCGGTTGAAATTGACGCCGCTGTTGGTCTCGAAGCGGCCGAGCAGATTGCTGTGCAGGATCTGGTTCAGCCCGATCGGATTCGGCACCGGCACCACGACGATTTCGCCGCGCAGTTTGCCCGCTGCTTCCTGTTCCGCGAGATGCCGCCGCAACCGCCACGCGACGAGCATGCCGGGCAGTTCGTCCCGCGTGCAGCGAGATTTTCTGGCCGCCGCCGGGGCCGTAATGAAAGCTGGTGATGGAGCGGGAGGTGCCGAGCGTTGGCGATATCAGGGAATGGGTTCTGATTTGCATGATGGTCGCGCGCACGCGAATGGGTGCTTTTGCCTCGGAAAGTAGCTAGTCGCCGCGATGTCTCCCTCGTCGTCGGCGCTGCCTTGGACTCTCGATTTTAGCCGAATTCGTTCGGGCAGGCCGCCAGGCCGTGTCGCCCGAGGACGCCCTGAAGGCGCCCCAAAACGCGACGGGCTCCGCGCCGTTGGAAGCGCGGAGCCCGTCGATGCGGCCGGGGCCGTGCGGCTTAGCTGCCGTACACGTCGAAGTCGAAGTATTTCTTCTCGATCTTCTTGTACGTGCCGTCCTTGATGATGTCGGCGATCGCCTTGTCGATCTTCGACTTCAGTTCGGTGTCGTCCTTGCGCAGACCGATGCCGGCGCCTTCGCCGAGGATCTTCTTGTCGACCGGATCCTTGCCCGTGAAGTCGAAGCCCGCGCCGCGCGGCGTCTTCGGGAAGCCGATCTCGGCCTGCACGGCGTCTTGCAGCGCGGCGTCGAGGCGGCCCGAGGTCAGGTCGGCATACACCTGATCCTGATTCTGGTACGGCGTGACCGTCACGCCCTTCGGCGCCCAGTAGGTCTTGGTGTAGGTTTCCTGAATCGTGCCTTGTTCGACGCCGACATTCTTGCCCTTCAGGCTTTCCGGCGTCGGCAGGATGTTGCTGCCTTTCTTCGCGACGAGGCGCGTCGGCGTGTTGAACAGCTTGCTCGAGAAGGCGATCTGCTCGGCGCGTTGCGGCGTCATCGACATCGACGAGAGCACGCCGTCGAACTTCTTCGCCTTGAGCGCGGGGATCATGCCGTCGAAGTCGTTTTCGACCCACACGCACTTCGCCTTCAGGCGCGCGCAGATTTCATTGCCGAGATCGATGTCGAAACCGACCAGCTTGCCATCGAACCCTTGGATTCGAACGGGGGATAGCTTGCGTCGACACCGAAGCGGATCGTCGAATAGTCCTTCGCTTGCGCGGAAGTGACGGCGGTGAGCGACGTGGCGGCGCGCAGGGACATCGTCAGGGCCGCGAGCAGTTTTCTCCACTGTGTTAATCAGAAGGTAGTCGGTTCAGCCCGAAGGTGGCAATCTCTGCGCGGCGGCCTTGTAGTCGTAGGTCGGATAGAACTCCGTCCGATAGCCGCCCCACGCCGTGCTTTCGATCGCGCGATTCACTTCGCGCAGCCGCTCGGCGGGCACGCGCAAGGTCACGACCTGACCGATGCCCATCATCACGTACCAGGACACCCCATGCCGGGCGGTGGAAACTGCTTGAAATAACCCTGTTCCTTCAACTGCTGGTTGATCTGCGGCAGCGGCTTCGATTCATCGTGTTTGAGGAAGATCGTCAGCCGGAACGTGCTGTCAGCGAGAGGTGTCGCGGTCGGCGTCTGCGCGTGCGCCATCGGCGCGAAGTGAAAGACGGAAGCGAACAGCGTCGCCTGCATGAGGCGTCTTGCGGTCTTGTGCAACGACATCGGAGGATCTCCTGACGGATGAATGCTCACAGTGTCGGTCGGCAGTTTTGCGATTTCTCGCGCGGCGTACGCAAGCGCTAACCGACGTGATGATGCACCCTTAGCCGTTCCAGCAGATGCAGTGCATTGGGCTGCGCGTAGCTTTCGGCGGTGTTGTCGAAGATGCACCAGACCTCGGGCGTCTTCTTGGCACGAGCGTGCAGCGTGCGCGCGACGTTATCCAGATAGGTGTAGTCGTAAGACGACTTGTACAGCTCGGGCGAGCCGTGCAGGCGCACGTAGACGAGCGACGTATCGGCGCGATGCCTGATTTCGCAGTCGTCGGGAATCGGATCGGCATCGACATACGAAATGCGATGCATCTTCAGCAACGCCGCCGTGTGCGTGCCGAACCACGACGCATGGCGCGCGCGCTTCGCAGGCGATCGCAGCAGAGTACGCGCGCGCAGCGCCTTGAAGAAGGCATCGGCGAGATCGTGATCGAAGGGCAGGCTCGGCGGCAATTGCGCGAGCCAGCAGCCGAGTTTGTCGCCCAGTTGCCCGGCCGCGTGCAGGAACTCGTCGAGCAGGGCGTTCGTATCGGCGAGCCGTGCATCGTGCGTGATCGACTTCGGCAGCTTGACGGAAAAGCGGAACGAATCCGGCACGCTCTCCGCCCAGTGCGCGTAAGTCTGCTCGAGATGCGAGCCTTCGCCGGGAAAGCTCGACGTGACGGTGCTCGAAAGTCCCCAGCCCGCGCAGCCGATGCGAATCGCGCCGTGCGGGCCGGGCTTGTGAAGATGGGGCAGTCGGTATGGCATGCGTTCGCGAAGCCTCCCTCATCGGTATCGATACGGCGCGGGCCGAATGCCACGCCGCTTGCATCATCTTGCTCGGGTGCTGCTCAGCTCGTGCCGCGCTTCTCCGGGCAATCCCGTCGGTTCGTCAGGGAGCGCGGAGCCGTCTTCGTCGACGTCGTTCGCGCGCGCCCAGAAGAACCGGTCCGGCAGATACGCGCCCATGCCCGGCCGAAACGCCGCGCGCGCCGCCTGAAACACGTATTCTTGCGCCTCGCGTGCGGCTTCGGCCGGTTCCTGGCCGTTCGCGAGCAGCGCCGCGATGGCCGAGCCAAGCGTATCAGTCAACCCATTACGCGATTCACGCCGCGATCCCACATGTCCTGCCGCATCTGCCCTTCCTCGCTGTAGAGCGTGTTGACGTGGCGGTGCGTGCCGGTTTCCATCGCGAGGACGTACTCGCAGCCTTGCGCCAGGATATGGGAAATCGCGGAATCGAGCGTCGGCGCTTCGGCATCGCTGTCGGGTTGCGCCAGTTGCAGCAAGGTCGCGTGATCGGCGATCAGCATGGTCGTTTGCGGCACGAGCAGATCGGCAAGCGATTCGCGCAGTTCGTCGGCGGACAGCACATGTTCGTCGTCGAGCGTGAAGTCGGGCGCGAGAATCAGCGGCACGTCGTCGTAATCGGAGACGACCTCGGCGATCGCCGATACGACTTTGGCCCGCGTCGCCGCGCCGATCTTGAAGGCGGCGACCGGCATGTCTTCAAGCAACATGCGCGCCTGAGTGGCGACCGTGTCCGGGTCGAGGCCGGTGACTTCGTCGCAGGCGGCGGAATCGCGCACCGCGTAGCCGGTCAGCACGGTCGCGCCATGGCATCCCATGCTCGCGAGCGTAAGAAGGTCGGCCTGCAGGCCCGAGCCGCCGGTGGGATCCGAAAGGCCGAAGGTCAGAACGATCGGTGGGGAGTCGCCGGTCATGGCAAATGCGGACATTGTGATTGTGGTTTGGCTCGATTGAAACGGGTTGGCGGCGAGCGCATCGCCGGTCGAAGACACGGCCCCGGCACGCCCGCTTGTCTTCATATATGGTTCGATTACCCGGCCTAACGTTTTTTCCGGGGCGGCGATCTTTCCTGCTCCCGGCGACGCTGACGGCCAGCAAGCAGGCGGGCGGCTTGCTAGGCATCGACACAGCAACACGGTACCATCTTGTCCTAATTTCAATCGACCATCGACGCGGCATAAGTATGGAACACAGAAGCTGGATGTGCCTGATCTGCGGCTGGATCTACGACGAAGAGGCGGGATTGCCCGAAGAAGGCATCGTGCCCGGCACCCGTTGGGAAGACGTCCCGATCAACTGGACGTGTCCCGAATGCGGAGCCCGCAAGGAAGATTTCGAGATGGTTCAGATCTGACCTGCACGCTCAATCGCGCCGCATGATTCGCGTCATGCGGCGCGCGTTTTTTTGCGGTCCGCGTTTCGCGGATCGGCGGCGGATCTTTCCATCGTGCGAGACAATGCGGCTCGCGCGGCGGCACTCGGATTTCCGCCCGAGCGCAATCAGTCCTACGCTTGAATGCACGGCCACTGGCACCACGGCGCGCCATCGGCCGAACCTGCACTGCGGCGCCCGATGGGCGGTGCGCGTTTGCCGATGACGTAGTTCAACCGCATGCGCGTCAAGATCGTCCGGCGCGCGAGCGAATCCGCCTGTGAGCGTTCGTTATGACTTCTCGTCCCGATCTGCTCATTCCGTTCGAAGCCTTGCCCAATCCGCGCGGCGGATCGGTGCGACTCGCCGAGATGGCGCTCGCCGACGCGCTGCACGCGTTCCAGCGTCAGGCCGAAACTGTGCTGGCGCTTAAGCGCGCGATCTCGCGCTGCATTCGGCGGGCTGGCTGCCCGCGCAGCGCTTCGCGGAAGCGCTTGCGCTCGTCGTGCCGCTCGGCGACGAATCGGAGCCGACGCGCCTGCGCATCATGAACGCGCTCGAAGCGTTCGGAGCGGCGGTCGAACGTCGCAATCTGCGCGAACTGTCGTGCTCGACGTCGCTTTTCGAGCATTATCGCGGGCTGCATGCGCTGCTCGCGCTGCATAGGCGCATCGCGCCGGTGTCCTACGACGATCTCGTGCTCGCCGGATGCGCGATCGCGCCCGCCGGCGAAAGCGCCGATCATTTTGCGCGGGTTGGACGACTGTCTGGACGAACTGCGTGGCAGCGATCCCTACGATTTCTGGCGACTCGCGCTGAACACGATCTGGGCGCTGCGCGAGCGCGTCGAGCGTCGCTACGGCGCGGAATCGGCCGACAACGCCGATGCCAAGCGCCTCTATGCGCGTTTCAATCTGGTGTTGGCGGACCAGGCGCACGCGTCGAATTACGCGCCGTGCTCGCTGGTGCGCGCGACGCTCGCGCTGCTGTGGCGCGATTTCGCGCTTTACGGCGCGACGCCCGAGGATGCCGATCGCGTCGACGTGCTGTGCGATTACGGGCTGACGGTCGCGTGGCACGTTTCGTCGACGCCGGATTCGGAAGCCGCGTGGAATCAAGGCGCGGCGCAGGCGACCGAAGACGCCGCGCGCGACACCGCGACCCGCGATCTCGGCGTGCTGCGTGTCGCCGCCACGGCCTACGAGGACTTTTTGCAAAGCGCGGAAGCATCGATCGATGCGCTCGTCGAGCGCGGCACGCAGGCCAACGAGACCGGCAGCGTCGATGCGAAGTCGGCTTTGCACGCGGCGGACGCCTCGCATCGGCTGGGCGCGGCGGCGTGCGCGCTAGGACTCGGCCACGTCGCGCTGCTCGCCGATACGCTGGGTCTCGCGTGGCGGCGGGCATCGCGCTGTCGGAAGGGCGGGCGTCGATCGTCGCGCTCACGTCGATGATCGAAAAGCCCGCCGCTGTCGCGCGTTAGTCCGCCTCTTCGCCGTCAGTGTCCGCTTCGCGCGGCTCGGGCGGGCGCTTGCCCGGCGCGCGCACGACGTCGTAACGCGCGAGCGTGCGTTTTCTGGCGGCGTCGTGATCGACGATCGGCTGCGCATACTCCGCGCCGAGCGCGATCTTTGCGGCCTTCAGCGCGTCGGGCTTCGCCAGCCACGGCGCGTGGATGTCGCGATCCGACAGGCCCGCCAGCTCCGGCATGTAATGACGGATGAACCTGCCCTGCGCGTCGAACTTCTTCGACTGCGTGACCGGATTGAAGATGCGGAAGTACGGTTGCGCATCGCATCCGCTCGACGCGGCCCATTGCCATCCGCTGTTGTTGTTCGATAGTTCGAAGTCGTTGAGCTGCGCTTCGAAATACGCTTCGCCGCGCCGCCAGTCGATGCCGAGATCCTTCGTCAGAAAATTCGCGACGAACATCCGCAGGCGGTTGTGCATGTAGCCGGACGTGTTGAGTTGACGCATCGCCGCATCGACGAGTGGATAGCCCGTCTGACCCGCGCACCACTCGGAGAAGTTCGCATCGGCGGCATCGCCTTCTTTCCAGCGGATACGGTCGTATTTTGGCTTGAACGCGCGATGATCGCCCGGCACGCCGATATGCGGAAAATGGTGCAGCACGGAGAAATAGAACTCGCGCCAGACCAGTTCGCCGAGCCAGGTTTCCGCGCCCTTGCTGCCGTGCCGCTGCGCATCGTGCGCGACGCGGGCGAGCGCGCGAATCGAGATCATGCCGTGACGCAGATGCACGCCGAGATAGCTCGGGCCTTTCAGCGCCGGAAAGTCGCGCGCGCGATCGTAGTCCTGCATGTGATCGTGAAAGTCGTCGAACAGTTCGAAGGCGCCGCTCGTGCTGGCGGGAAACGCGGGCGCATGGGCATCGGGAAACCGAGCGCGGCGAGCGACGGAATCGCATGCTTCACGTTCGGCGGCGGCTTGCCGAGCGCGTTCAGATGATCTTCGGACGCGTAGGGCGCGAGCGCGTAGGGCGTCAGCGTCTGCAGCCACTTGCGCTTGTACGGCGTGAAGATGGTATAGGGCTTGTCGGCGCCCGTTATCACCTCGTCGTGGTCGAAGACGGCCTGGTCCTTGAACGTGAAAAAGGCGATGCCGTGACTCGCGAGCTGCTTCGCGACCTGTTCGTCGCGCGCCTTCGCACCGGGCTCGTAATCGCGGTTGGCGAAGACGGCATCGACGCCGCATTCACGCGCGAGCGCCGGGATGTCGTGGACCGGATGTCCGTGCCGCACCATCAGCGCGCCGCCGGCGTCCCGCAGGGTCTTGTCCAGCTCGACGATGCTCGCGTGAATGAACGGCACGCGCCGGTCCCGCGCGTCGAGCGGATCGAGGATATCGCGGTCGAAAACGAACGCGCACAGCACGCGGCGGCACCGCGTAAGCGCGTGATAGAGTGCAGCATTGTCCGCCGCGCGCAGGTCCCGCCGAAACCAGGCCAGCCCCAGCTCAAAGTTGGCCATCTCGCAGCGCCTTTGTTAAAATCTTTGATTATGTCCAAGACTTCCGATCGCATCAATTTGACGAATCAGTTCCTGATCGCCATGCCGTCCATGGCCGATCCGACGTTTTCGGGAACGGTGGTCTACCTTTGCGACCACACCGAAAAAGGTGCGCTCGGCCTCGTCATCAACCGGCCGACGGATATCGATCTCCAGTCGCTCTTCAATCGCATCGATCTCAAGCTCGAGATCGAACCGCTCGTTCATCTTCCCGTGTATTTCGGTGGTCCCATGCAAACGGAGCGCGGCTTCGTGCTGCACGAAGAGAACGACGGCGAACCCTACAGCTCGTCGATGAGCGTGCCCGGCGGCCTCGCGATGACCACGTCCAAGGACGTGCTCGAAGCGGTCGCGAGCGACACCGGCCCCGAGCACTTTCTGCTGACGCTTGGTCATGCGGGCTGGGGCGCGGGCCAGCTCGAAGAAGAAATCTCGAAGAACGGCTGGCTCACGGTGAAAGCCGATCCGCGCATCATTTTCGACGTGCCCGCCGAAGATCGGCTGGAAGCTGCGCTGTCGCTGCTCGGCGTATCGCGTTCGATGTTGTCCGGCGAAGCGGGGCACGCATGAGCCGCGAAGCCACGCTGCTGGCATTCGACTACGGCGAGAAACGCATCGGTGTCGCCGTCGGCAATACGCTGACCCGCAATGCGCGCGCGCTCGCCGTCGTAGAAAACCGCTCGCGCGAATATCGCTTCGACGAAGTCGGCAAGCTGCTCTCGGAATGGAAACCCAATGCGGTCGTCGTCGGCATGCCGATGCATCCGGACGGCACGCCGCATGAAATGAGCGCGTTGGCGAGGCGCTTCGGCAATCAGGTGAACGGGCGCTTCAACGTGCCGGTGGAATGGGTCGACGAGCGCTACTCGTCGGTCGACGCCAAAGCCGACCTGCGCACGCGCGGCGTGCGCACCAACGCGCGCGGCCGCTTCGACGACATCGATGCCGAAGTCGCCCGCGTTATTCTTCAACAATATCTCGACGGACTTTCCGACGATCATGAGTTCCATTGACGCCGAGGCGCTGTATCGCGCGCTCGTCGAGCAGATTCGCTCGGTGTACGGCCAGACGCTGGCTTCGAACGACGGCCCAGTTCTCGCGGGCATCTACAGCGGCGGCGTGTGGCTCGCCGAATGGCTTGCGAAGAATCTGAACGCGCCGAGCTTCGGCGTGGTGAACGTGGCGCTGCATCGCGACGATTACGCGAAGAAAGGCTTGCACAGCCAGGCGCGTCCGACGCAGGGCCTGCTCGACATGTGCACCATTCGCCACTACAAGCGCGACTTCACGAAGCTGCGCGTGGCGATCGTCGGCGACATCCTGCATTCGCGCGTCGCGCGTTCGGACATCCACGCGCTGACCACGCTCGGCGTGCCCGAAGTGCGCGCGATCGGCCCGCGCACCTTGCTGCCCGAGCAATCTCGATCAAATGGGCGTGCACGTCTATCACAACCTCGACGAAGGTCTGAAGGGCGTCGACGTGATCATCTGCTGCGTCTGCAGAACGAGCGGATGAGCGGCGCGCTGCTGCCGTCCGCGCAGGAATATTTCAAGAGCTGGGGCTTGGCGCCCGAGCAGCTCGCGCTCGCCGCGCCCGATGCGATCGTCATGCATCCGGGACCGATGAACCACGGCGTCGAAATCGATTCGCAAGTGGCCGACGGCCCGCATCGGTGATTCTGAATCAGGTGACCTTCGGCATCGCCGTGCGGATGGCGGTGATGGGCATCGTAGTGGGCAACAAAACGGTACGATCATCGATCCGGCTGCCGGCACGGAAGCGCGCAAGGACGTGTTTATCGCGGCGGGGCGGATCGTCGGCATCGGCGACGCGCCCGCGGATTTTCACGCGGCGAAGACCATCGACGCGAACGGCCTGTTCATCGCGCCGGGCTTCGTCGATCTGTCCGCGCGGCTGCGCGAACCGGGCTTCGAACACAAGGCAACCCTCGAATCCGAGATGGCCGCGGCGATGGCGGGCGGTGTCACGAGCCTCGTCTGTCCGCCGGAACCGATCCGACGCTCGACGAACCCGGCCTCGTCGATATGCTCAAGTTCCTCGCGCAGAAGCTGCATCAGGCCCATGTGTATCCGCTGGGCGCGCTGACGGTCGGCCTCAAGGGGCAGACCACGAGATGGTCGAGTTGACCGAGGCGGGCTGCGTCGGCTTCTCGCAGGCGGACGAGCCGATCGTCGATACGCGCACGCTGCAGCGCGCGCTGCAATACGCGACGACCTATGGCTATACTGTGTGGCTGCGTCCGCAGGACGCTTACATGTCTAAAGGCGGCGTGGTGGCGCGGTCGCGTCGCGGCTCGGACTGTCGGGCGTGCCGGTGTCGGCGGAAACCATCGCGCTGCATACCATCTTCGAGTTGATGCGCGTGACCGGTGCGCGGGTGCATCTGTCGTCGGTGGCGAGCGTCGCGCTCGTGCGCGCGGCGAAGTCCGAAGGGCTGAACGTGTCGTGCGACGTCACGATCAATCATGTGCATCTGACCGACGTCGATATCGGCTACTTCGATTCGCAGTTCCGTCTCGATCCGCCGCTGCGCTCGCAGCGCGATCGCGAAGCCATCCGCGCGGGCCTCGTGGACGGCACAATTGATTCGATCTGTTCGCGGTCGGCGCGCTTGCGGACGTGTGCGTGTTCGATGCGAACGCGGCATGGCGCGTCGATCCACTGAAGCTCAAGAGCCAGGGTCGCAACTCGCCGTTCCTCGGCTACGAACTGCCGGCACGCGTGCGCGCGACGATCGTCGGCGGATACCTTGCCTACGAAGGTCGCTGAACGTGACGAGCGCGCAGCTCGCGTGGCGCAAGCTGCGCAGGTCGGTCATCTGCTGCTCGGCATGTGGATCGTCGCGCGGCGGTTTCCAGGCGCGTCCGCGCAGCAGCGCATGGAGATGAACCGCGCGTGGTCGGTCGAGATGCTGCGGCTCTCGGGCATGAAGCTCGTCGTACACAACGACGAGGCGTGGCTCGATGCGGACGCGCTCGTGGTCGGCAATCACATTTCGTGGATCGACATCTACGTCATCAACGCGTGGCGGCCGACGTCGTTCGTGTCGAAGGCGGGGAGATTCGCAAGTGGCCGGTCGTCGGCTGGCTCGCCGCGCAACTCGGCACGGTCTTCGTGCAGCGCGAGAAGCGCAGCGATGCGAAGCGCATCATGCACGAGCTTGCCGATCGGCTCGTGAAGGGCGAACTGATGTGCGTGTTCTCCGAAGGCACGACGACCGACGGGCAGACCCTATTGCCGTTTCACGCGAACATGTTCCAGGCGGCGGTGTCGGCATCGTGCCCGGTGCAGCCGATCTGCCTGATGTACGAAGATGCGCGCGGCGCGCTGTCGACCGCGCCGGCGTATATCGGCGACATGACGCTCAACGATTCCCTCGATGCGCTGTTGCGCGCCGAGCCGCTGACCGCGCATCTCTATGTGTGCGATCCGCTCGCGCCGGGGGCGGATCGGCGGGTGCTCGCGAGCGAAGCGCAGGCGGCGGTGCAGGCGGCGCTGGACAGGATGTGGGCGGCGCGCCGGCCGTCATCGCGCCGGATCTGGCCGCCGCGCCCGTCACTTCTTCATCGCGCAATTCACCTGCGTGATGACGCGCTGCTTCGGATCGGCCGTCAGACGCACGGCCGACAGCTTGTTGCCCCAGACGCAGCCGGAATCGAGACACAACACGTCGTCGCGGATCATCAGCCCGAGCGCGGCCCAGTGGCCGAAGACGACCGTCACGTCTTTCGTGCGGCGCCCGGGCGCGTCGAACCACGGCAGGTAGCCCGGCGGCGCGGCATCGGGGCCGCCGTTGTTGGCGAATTCCATCGCGCCTTCGGGCGTGCAGAAGCGGATGCGCGTGAGCGCATTGTAGGTCACGCGCAGGCGGTCCATTCCTTTCAGCGAATCGTTCCAGCGATGCGGCTCGTTGCCGTATAGCTGCGCGAGCGTTTCCTTCCAGTCGGGCGTACGCAGCGCGCGTTCGAGTTCATGAGCGAGTTCGAGCGTCATCGTCGCGTCCCACTGCGGGAGCACGCCGGCGTGCACCATCAGCGCGTTGTTTTCGAAATGCGCGAGCGGCTTGCGACGAACCCAGTCGATCAGATCGTCGCGATCGAGCGCGGCGAGGATGTCGTCGAGCGTGTCGCCTTTTTTCGGCTTGCGCAGGCCGGCGGCGACCGACAGCAGGTTCAGGTCGTGATTGCCGAGCACGACCGTCGCGCGCGAGCCGAGCGCAATGATTTCGCGCAGTGTCTCCAGCGATTTGGGGCCGCGGTTGATGAGGTCGCCGGCGAACCACAGAGGCGTTTCGGGAGAAGGCGCGGTTTTTTCGAGCAGGCGATGGAAGGGCACGCAACAGCCCTGGAGATCGCCGAAGACAAGCGGGGCGGTGGAGGTGTCGATGCTGGAGGTGGGGGCGTCGGTCATTGGCGAAACGGATGGCGGCGTCGGATCACACCGATTATGAAACAGACTGCGAATAACGGTTTCATCGGAAGAAAACAGTTCTTCGAGCCGGGCGTAAGCCGTTGCAAGCACATGCAAGCAAAAATCGCTAGCTGTATCAAGTTGTTATGCGGATGGTTTTCGCATTACGAGCTTTATATATAATTAGTAGTTAGTCAACATGGGCGCAGTCGTAAAAAATCGGTCAGCGCTTCCGCATTCCAGCGGCCCTTGCATGGAATGAATGCGCAAATAATGCGCAAATTTTTCCACACATCGAGCAACTTTCGACGCATGAAGCAGGCCGCGAGTTAGGCAAGAGGGTAGGTTCTATGATTCTCGTGACGGGCGGTGCCGGCTTTATCGGCGCCAATTTTGTTCTGGACTGGCTGAGCGGCTCGGACGAAGCCGTGCTGAACGTCGACAAGCTGACTTACGCCGGCAATCTCGGCACGCTGAAGTCTCTCCAGAACGATCCACGTCACGTCTTCGTGCGCGCGGACATTTGCGACCGCGCCGCCATCGATGCCCTTCTGGCCGAACACAAGCCGCGCGCGATTCTGCATTTCGCGGCGGAGAGCCACGTCGACCGCTCGATTCACGGTCCGGCGGATTTCGTTCAAACGAATGTCATCGGCACGTTCACTTTGCTCGAAGCGGCGCGCATGTACTGGGTCGCTTTGCCGGAAGCCGAGAAGCAGGCGTTCCGCTTCCTGCATGTCTCGACCGACGAAGTGTTCGGCTCGCTGTCCGCCGATCCGCAATTTTCCGAGACGACGCCTTACGCGCCGAACAGTCCGTATTCCGCGACGAAGGCCGGTTCGAATCACCTCGTGCGCGCGTATCACCATACTTACGGCTTGCCGGTTCTGACGACCAACTGCTCGAACAATTACGGCCCGTACCAGTTCCCCGAAAAGCTGATTCCGCTGATGATCGCCAACGCGCTCCCCGGCAAGCCGCTGCCTGTCTACGGCGACGGACAGAACGTGCGCGACTGGCTGTATGTCGGCGATCATTGCTCCGCCATTCGCGAAGTTCTTGCGCGCGGTCAACTCGGCGAGACGTACAACGTCGGCGGCTGGAATGAGAAGAAGAACCTCGACGTCGTGCATACGCTGTGCGATCTGCTCGACCGCGCCAAGCCGAAGTCGAGCGGCTCGTACCGTGATCAGATCACCTATGTGAAGGATCGCCCGGGTCACGATCGCCGTTACGCGATCGATGCGCGCAAGCTCGAACGCGAACTCGGCTGGAAGCCGGCGGAGACCTTCGAAACGGGTCTGGCAAAGACGGTGCAGTGGTATCTCGATAATCAGCCTTGGGCGGATGAAGTAGCTTCCGGGGAGTATCGGAAGTGGGTCGAGACCAATTACGCGCAGCGCGCGTGAGGGACTGACGATGGTGCGCAAAGGCATCATTCTGGCCGGCGGTTCCGGCACGCGGCTCTATCCGATCACGCACGCGGTGTCAAAGCAACTGCTGCCTGTGTACGACAAGCCGATGATCTACTACCCGCTGTCCACGCTGATGATCGCGGGCATTCGGGACGTGCTGGTCATTTCGACGCCGCAGGACACGCCGCGCTTCGAGTCGATGCTCGGCGACGGCAGCCAGTGGGGCATGAACATTCAGTACGCGGTGCAGCCGTCGCCGGATGGGTTGGCGCAGGCGTTCATCATCGGGAAAGACTTTGTCAGGAATGACCCGTCGGCACTGATTCTGGGCGACAACATTTTCTACGGCCACGATCTGGCGAAGCAGCTCGCCGCGGCCGATGCGCGGCCCGATCGCGCGACGGTGTTCGCGTACCACGTACACGATTCGGAGCGTTATGGCGTCGTCGAATTCGACGAACAGTTTCGCGCGCTGTCGATCGAAGAGAAGCCTGCGAAGCCGCGTTCGAACTATGCGGTGACGGGTCTTTACTTCTACGACAACCAGGTTTGCGATATCGCCGCCGACATCAAACCGTCGCCGCGCGGCGAGCTCGAGATCACCGATGTCAACTTGCGCTATCTCGAGCAGCAGAAGCTCGACGTCGAGATCATGGGCCGCGGCTATGCGTGGCTCGATACGGGCACGCACGAATCGCTGATCGAGGCGGCGACCTTCATCGCGACCTTGCAGAAGCGTCAGGGGCTGGTGGTTGCGTGTCCCGAAGAGATCGCGTATCGCAAGCAGTGGATCGACGAAGACAAACTGCTTGTGCTGGCGAAACCGCTGTCGAAGAACGCCTACGGTCAATATTTGCTCAATCTTCCGAAGGACCAAGTCGCATGGCCATCCAAGTAACCGCAACCGCGTTGCCCGAAGTCAAGATCATCGAACCGAAGGTGTTCGGCGATGCGCGCGGCTTTTTCTTCGAAAGCTTCAATGCGAGCGAGTTTGCCGAGAAGGTCAAGCCGGGCGTCGAGTTCGTGCAGGACAACCATTCGCGTTCGGCGAAGGGCGTGCTGCGCGGGCTGCACTATCAGATTCAGCATGCGCAGGGCAAGCTCGTGCGCGTGGTGGAAGGCGAGGTGTTCGATGTTGCGGTAGACATCCGCAGGAGCTCGCCGAATTTTGGAAAGTGGGTGGGCGTGACGCTGTCGGTGGAGAATCAGCGGCAGTTGTGGGTGCCGCCGGGGTTCGCGCACGGGTTCGTGGTGCTGTCGGGGTCAGCGCAGTTTCTTTATAAGACGACGGATTACTGGTTTCCAGAGTTCGAGCGCAGCATCGTGTGGAACGATCCGAAGATTGGGATCGAATGGCCTATTGACTTCGAGCCGGTGCTGGCAGCGAAGGATGCGGCGGGGATGGGGTTGGGGGAAGCGGAGGTGTTTGAATGAGCGGCGCCACTGGAAGAACCATTCTTTTGACCGGCGTCAACGGTCAGGTAGGCTTCGAACTGGCGCGCACTCTTCAGGGTCTTGGCCGCGTGATCGCGCTGGATCGCGCCGGTCTTGATATGTCGAATCTTGATCAGATCCGCAGCGTCGTTCGTGACGTCAAGCCACAACTGATCGTCAATCCCGCGTCATACACGGCAGTCGACAAGGCCGAGACCGACGTCGAAGGCGCCATGCGTCTGAATGCCGAGGCGCCGGGCGTGCTGGCTGAAGAGGCAAAACGTTTGGGCGCAGCGCTCGTTCACTATTCGACCGACTATGTGTTCGACGGTGCGAAAGTGGACGCCTATCGGGAAGAGGACGACGTCAATCCACAAAACGTTTATGGCCGAAGCAAGCTGGCTGGAGAGCAGGCGATCGCAGCCGTCGGCTGCCCGCATCTGATTCTCAGAACAAGCTGGGTGTACGGGATGCGTGGCAAGAACTTTCTCCTGACGATGCTGCGACTAGGCGCGGAAAGAGAAGAACTGGCAGTAGTCGCGGATCAGATCGGTGCACCGACCTGGTCGAACACGATAGCGACGTTGACTGCCAATATTCTCGCGCAGGCAGCGGCGGCGAATGCGGACGATTGGTGGCGCATGCACTCCGGAACGTATCACCTCACGGCAGGCGGGGCAACGTCGTGGCACGGCTTTGCGCAGGCAATTTTCGAGTTGTCGACACTCTCCCGAAGGCCCGTGCTCAAACCGATTCCAGCAAGCGACTATCCGACGCCCGCTGTCCGACCATCGAACTCGCGCATATCGAATGACAAGCTTGCGGCCAGCTTTGGCTTGCGCGCGCCGGATTGGAAGGAGGCGCTACGTCTTTGCATTGGCTGACGGCGCATAGCGCCCCTTGGCTAGTCGGGAAGTTTGCCGCTGCGACGGCGCAATCCATCGAGCGTGCCTTTCATCATCATCCGCACGTCTTCTTTTCGGTGTCTCGAGAACAGCGCGAAGATCCAGAACTTGAGGAATAGACGCGCGAGTTCGTTGATCTTCCAGCTCAAAGGAATGTACTTGCGCCAGCAGAGCAGCACGGCATTGCGATAGTAGTAGTAGCGACGAATGGGTTTGTGCATCGCGAGTCGAAAGCCTGGCAGATCGAGTGCCTTCTCGCCGATCGAGTGCTGCATGCGGACATCGAAAACGCCATAACTCTGATAGCCAGCCGCCTTGGCACGAAGTCCCCATTCGATGTCGACATAGTCGATGAACAGCGAGTCGTCCAGCAAGCCGCTGACCTTGAGTGCTTCAAGCGACACGAGCGCGCCGGACGTGATTAGATAGTCGGCTGTCGTCCAGTTGCCGCCGATCATCGGCGAATGTTTCCTTCGCGGGAAGCCGGCCTTGAATTCGATAAATGGCAGATAGCAATCGCGGTTTCTTTCGAAGAAGTACGGGCCGATCTGCGCAATCGGACCCAATCGCAAAAGCTGGTCGTAATGCGTTTCCAACTCGTCGACCATGTTGACGGATGGCGAGCTATCTTGATCGAACAGTGCGACGAACTGCGCCGTACTGCGTCGGCGTACGGCTTCGATACCGGCATTCAGTGCGGTTGCGATGCCGCGGTTGGCGCCCAGTGGAATGAAATGAATAGATTCGGCGGGCAGCATCGTCTCCCAAGCAGCCCGATTGCTTGATCCGTTGTCGATGACGAAGATCTTGCCGACGCGTTTGGACACGATTTCGATCAGGCGCATCAGCTGTTCGATGTCAGGTTCGTAAGTAACGACGATTGCATCGGAGCGTTGCGACAAGATGATTACCTGCGAGGGGATTGAGCGAAAAGACACAGCGTGAAAAACTGAATGAATTTAGTGGTGAGGGCGGCAGATCAGCCTTCGGTACATGTGTCCGTCAACCCTCGCCAGCCTTGGGTA
>JAQFVI010000390.1 GCA_029439495.1 Caballeronia sp. BR6202001590007 | reverse complement strand
ACAGCAAGACACGAGAAGCGCTTTGCACGGCAAACAGGAGCCAACCCCCAAACCGTCCAGCGCAGCAGCCACGTCCGTCTTTACTGTGCCTGCGGCTTATTAGAAAGCGCCAACCGCAACAAATCAGCAACCGTATTCACAGAAAGCTTCTCCATGATATTGGCCCGATGCGCCTCGACGGTTTTGATACTGATCCCCAGATCGTCCGCGATCTGCTTATTGAGCCGTCCGGCAATAATCCGCTCGAGCACCTGATGCTCCCGTGCAGTGAGCTTGCCGAGTCGCTCGGCCGCCGCCCGCTGCTGCTGCACACTGGTACTCTCGCTGCGCGCCTTCTCGAGCATGCGCTCGACGAGCTTGCGCAACTCGGTTTCGTCGAAAGGCTTCTCGATGAAATCCATCGCGCCTTTCTTCATCGTTGAAACGGCCATCGGCACGTCGCCATGTCCGGTGACGAAGATGATCGGCAACAGCGAATTCTCGGCGATCAGCTTTTCCTGCAGTTCGGGACCCGTCATGCCGGCCATCCGCACGTCAAGAATCAAACAGGCAATCGCGCCCGAATGGGCGATCGGCAGGTACACGTCGAGGAACGATTCGGCGCTCGAAAAACACTGCACGCGATAGCCGTTCGCCTCCAGCAGCCAGCGCAGAGAATCACGCACGGCCTCGTCATCGTCGACGACAAAGACGGTTTCCTGAGTGGTGACTGGACTGCTCATAGTTCTCTCGTAACTGTTTGTTGTCTCGTATGCTCGTCGAGCGCGTCCGTGCCGCCCGCGCCCGGCGAACTGTCTGATTCGCCGATCGGCAAGCAGCAATGGAACGTCGCGCCGGTCACATGGCCGTCCGGCTCGACGTTGTTCACCACCCAGAGCCGGCCGCGGTGCGATTCGATGATCGACCGGCAGATGTTCAGGCCCATGCCCATTCCATCGGATTTCGTGCTGTAGAACGGTTCGAAAAGCCGCTCTGCGGTCGCTTCGTCGACGCCCGGCCCCTGATCGACCACGCTGATGCAGACGAAACCGCCGTCCATGCGCTGCACGATCACGCGGATGGCCGGATCGATCGCGTGCAGTTTCGCATCATGCATTGCTTCCACGGCGTTTTTCAACAGGTTGACCAACACTTGTTCGATCAAAACGGGATCGACGTAAATCACCGGCCTGCGCGAGCGAATCTCCGTGACGATGCGGATCTTGCGCTTGCGGGCCTCGATCTCGGCCAAACCGACCGCGTCCGCAACGATATCCGCGACGCGCGTGGCCTGGCGCTTGGGTTCCGAGCGCTTCACGAATTCGCGGATGCGCTTGATGATCATGCCCGCGCGCACCGCCTGCTGCGCGGTCTTTTCGAGCACCGGCAACAGCGTCTCCTGCGTCATGCGGCCGGATTTCACGAGCGCGACGCAGCCGGAACAGTAGTTGTTGATCGCGGCGAGCGGCTGATTCAGTTCGTGCGCAAGCGACGACGCCATCTCGCCCATCGTCATCAGGCGGCTCGTGAACTGCAGCTTTTCCTCTTGCTGGTGCGCGAGTTCCTGCGCCTGCTTGCGCTGCGTGATGTCGGTCGAGATCTGCATCTGCGCGAGATGGCCGTCCACCCACTGGATGTACTGGCGGCGCACCTCGAACCATTTCTGGATGCCTTCGACATACACCTCCTGCGCGTCGGCCGAGCTTTCGGTGAGCGCGGTGGTGGGCAAGCCGGCGTAAGTGTCGACCATGTCGATGCTGTCGGACGACGAATTCTGCGAGCTGCCGTCGAAACCCGCACCCGCCAGTTGCAGATGCCCGTCCGGCCGGATGCCGAACAAGTGCCGGTAATAGCGGTTCGCAAACAGCAGTTCGGCTTCGTCTGCGGCGAGCACGGACACGGCCGCGTCGAGGCTTTCGAGCACGGTCGTGAAGCGCTCGTGCGCGGCAGCGAGTTCCTCGCGCGCGCGCTTCGGTTCGGTGATGTCGGTCATCGACGACATCCAGCCGGTCTGACGGCCCGAACTGTCGATCAGCGGCGAAACATAGAGACGCGCATGGAAGAACGAGCCATCCTTGCGGCGCACGCGCAGTTCGAACCCGGAAGAGGGCGCCTTGCCGCGCAAAGTCATGTCGAGCTGGCGCTGCATTTCCGGATACGCGTCGCGCGGCCAGTACGGGAACGGCGCGTTCTTGCCGACGAGATCGCTTTCGTCCCAGCCGGTCATCCGGCAGAACGCCGGGTTGACGTGCGTGATGCGGCCATGCATGTCGAGCACGCGCATGCCGATCAGCACGGAGTTCCCCATCGCGCGGCGGAAGAACGCTTCCGCATACAGCGCCTGTTGCGCCTCGAAGCGCTGGCGCGTGTGCTCCCACAGACTCCACAGGCTCCACAGCACGAAGCACGACAAACCGGCGACGAGCCAGACGAGCGTGTTGTTGGTGAAGTTCGTCAGTTGCGGATACGAATACACGCGCACCGACAGACCCTGCCCCGGCGGATCGAGCGGCAGGTCGTAGAACATGTCGCGCGGCAGGCGCGGACGGCTCGACGTGGTCGCGAGTTCGCGGTTGTTCAGGTCGGTGATGGAAATCTTGTATTTCGCCGACAATTCGCTGGGAATGTCGTGCTTCAGGATGCCTTCGATCGAAAACACCGCGGCGATCGAACCGAGAAATTCGCGATCGCGGAACACCGGCGTCTGCAGCGTGATATAGCCGTTGCCGAGTTCGTCGTAGAGCAGCGGCGAGTAGACTTGTCGGCGCGTGGTGCGCGCTTCATCGAAGGCGGCCTGCACGGCCTCGTCCATCTGCGTGTCGTTGGGCTTGGCGAGGCGCGAGCCGAGCACCGGCAGCGGCGTGTTCGGCCAGCGCGGCTTGTGTTCGCTCGTATACCAGTTCATGTAGAGGATCTCGGGATGCCCCTGCATGATGTCGGTCGACGAGGTCTGGAAGGTCTGGAAGGTCTGGAAGGTTTGCGGATCGCCGTGGCCGTTCGCGATGTCGCGCGAAAGCGCCTGGATCTGTTCCTGTGCGCCGGTCATCGACAGGCGGATCTGCTGCTGCGCCCACGCGACGTTGCGGTAAAGCGTGTCTTCCTGCTGTTGCTGTTCGCGCCGATTGAGACTCCAGAGGATCAGACTCATCACGACCAGGAAAACCAGGATCGAAATGAGCGGCGTAAGCAAATAGGAATTCGACCACCACGGGCCGTGGTGCCAGCGGGAGGGCGACGAGTCGGTCAGCTTGCGCGCGACCCGTGCCGAGCGTTTGAACCGGTCAGTCAACATGGGTGCGATTGTAACGCAGCACCTGATTGTTAATTGGCGTAAAAAGACGGTGAAGAACGCTCAGTTAGCGGGAAAAGGAGGAGAAAAGTCTGAATAAAAAGTGTGAATCTGACGGTGCAATGCAGCAATTTTTTGAATTATGAGACAAGTTCTCATAATTCAAAAATTCCTTACTTCAAGATCAGGACCCTCTTTAGAATTGCCCGCACGCGGCCAGTGCCCGGTTTTACGCGGGCGTGCACTGGCGGTTCTCAGAGTGTTTTCACATCAGGAGACGAGCATGTCCGCTGTACCCGACGAAGTTCTCAAGTATGTCGCCAACGCCAAAGACGACGATTCCCAGGAAACCGCCGAATGGCTGGACGCGCTCGACGGAGTGATTTCCGTGGTCGGTCCCGATCGCGCTCACTACCTGATCGAGAAACAGATCGAATTCGCCCGCGTGCATGGCGAACATCTGCCTTTCTCGGCGAACACGCCGTACATCAACACGATCCCCGTCGCCTCGCAGGCGAAGATTCCGGGCGATCAGGACATCGAACACCGCATCCGCTCGTACACGCGCTGGAACGCCATCGCGATGGTGCTGCGCGCGGGCAAGGACACCAACGTCGGCGGCCACATCGCCTCGTTCGCGTCGGCCGCGACGCTCTATGACGTCGGCTTCAACCACTTCTGGCACGCGCCGTCGAAAGAGCACGGCGGCGACCTCGTGTTCGTGCAGGGCCACTCGTCGCCGGGCGTCTACTCGCGCGCGTTCCTGCTCGGCCGCCTGACCGAGAAGCAACTGAACAACTTCCGCCAAGAAGTGGGCGGCGAGGGCATCTCGTCGTATCCGCATCCGTGGCTGATGCCCGATTTCTGGCAGTTCCCGACCGTGTCGATGGGCCTTGGCCCGATCATGGCCATCTATCAGGCCCGCTTCATGAAGTACATGGAAGCGCGCGGCATCGCGAGGACCGAAGGCTGCAAGGTCTGGGCGTTCCTCGGCGATGGCGAAACCGACGAGCCGGAATCGCTCGGCGCAATCGGCATGGCCGGCCGCGAGCGTCTCGACAACCTCGTGTTCGTCATCAACTGCAATCTGCAGCGTCTGGACGGCCCGGTGCGCGGCAACGGCAAGATCATCCAGGAACTCGAAAGCGAATTCCGCGGCGCGGGCTGGAACGTCATCAAGGTCATCTGGGGCAGCCGTTGGGATGCGCTCTTCGCACGCGACAAGACCGGCGCGCTGATGCGCCGCATGATGGAAGTCGTCGACGGCGAATACCAGACCTACAAGTCGGAGTCGGGCGCGTTCGTGCGCGAGCACTTCTTCAACACGCCGGAACTGAAGGCGCTGGTCGCCGACTGGTCCGACGACGACATCTGGAATCTGAATCGCGGCGGCCACGATCCGCACAAGATCTACGCCGCGTTCGACGCAGCGGCCAAGACGAAGGGCGCGCCGACCGTCATCCTCGCCAAGACCATCAAGGGCTACGGCATGGGCGAGCACGGTCAGGCGATGAATATCACGCACCAGCAGAAGAAGCTGCCGATCGACACGCTGAAGAAATTCCGCGATCAGTTTCGTCTGCCGCTGACCGACGAGCAAATCGCCGACGTGCCGTATCTGACCTTCGAGGAAGGTTCGAAGGAACTCGAATACATGCGCCAGAAGCGCATGGACCTCGGCGGTTATCTGCCGGCGCGCCGCGAAAAGGCGGAATCGCTACCGGTGCCGGCGCTGTCCGCGTTCGAACCGCTGCTCAAGGGCACGGGCGAAGGCCGCGAAATCTCCACGACGATGGCGTTCGTGCGGATCCTCAACATCCTGTTGAAGGACAAGGCGCTCGGCAAGCGCGTCGTGCCGATCGTGCCGGACGAATCGCGCACCTTCGGCATGGAAGGCCTGTTCCGCCAGATCGGCATCTGGAATCAGGACGGCCAGAAGTACATCCCGGAAGATTCCGACCAGCTGATGTTCTACAAGGAATCGGAAACTGGTCAGATCCTGCAGGAAGGCATCAACGAAGCCGGTGGCATGTGTGACTGGATCGCGGCCGCGACGTCGTACTCGACGCACGGCGAGATCATGATCCCGTTCTACATCTTCTACTCGATGTTCGGCTTCCAGCGCATCGGCGACCTGGCGTGGGCGGCGGGCGACATGCGTTCGCGCGGCTTCCTGCTGGGCGGCACGGCGGGCCGCACGACGCTCAACGGCGAAGGCCTGCAGCACGAAGACGGCCACTCGCTGCTGTGGGCGGCATCGGTTCCGAACTGCGTGAGCTACGACCCGACGTTCGGCTACGAACTCGCGGTCATCATGCGGGACGGCCTGCGCCGCATGGTCACGGATCAGGAAGACGTGTACTACTACATCACCGTGATGAACGAGAACTACGAGCATCCGGCGATCCCGCAGGGCGATGCCGTCGCGTCCGACATCATCAAGGGCATGTACTCGTTCCGTAAAGCCGAGGGCGCGTTCGCCAAGGCGCACGTCCAGTTGATGGGCGCGGGCACGATCTTCAACGAAGTCATCACCGCCGCCGATCTGCTCAAGAACGACTGGGGCGTCACCGCCGACCTCTGGAGCGTGCCGAGCTTCACCGAACTGGCCCGCGACGGTCAGGCGTGCGAGCGCTGGAACCTGCTGCATCCGACCGAAGAGAAGCGCGTGCCGCACGTCTCGGCGCTGCTCAAGGACGCGAAAGGCCCGGTGATCGCGTCGACGGACTACATCCGCGCGCTCGTCGACCAGATCCGCGGCTATGTGCCGAACAAGTTCGTGGTGCTCGGCACCGACGGCTACGGCCGTTCGGATACGCGCGAAGCGCTGCGCCACTTCTTCGAAGTCGACCGCTACTGGGTGACGCTCGCGGCGCTCAACGCGCTGGCCGACGAAGGCACGATCGAGCGCAAGATCGTCGCCGAGGCGATCAAGAAGTACAACCTCGACCCGTCCAAACCCAACCCGATGACCGTCTAAAGGCATCGCCCCCGCGTGCAACGCAGGAGACACTAATAATGAGTCAAGTGATCGAAGTCAAAGTGCCAGACATCGGCGATTTCAAGGACATCCCCGTGATCGAGGTGCTGGTCAAGGCGGGTGACACCGTGGAAAAAGAGCAATCGCTCGTCACGCTCGAATCCGACAAGGCGACGATGGACGTGCCTTCGCCGGTCGCGGGCACGGTCAAGGAACTGAAGGTGAAAGTCGGCGACAACGTGTCGGAAGGCACGCTGATCCTGATCGTCGAAGGCGGCGCAGCATCGGCCCCGGCACCCGCACCGGCGACGGCCAAGGCCGAAGCGCCGTCCGATGCGCCCGCCAAACCCGCGCCCGCGAAGGAAGCGCCGTCCGCGCTCGCGCAGGCGCCGGTGATTCCGGCAGGCGACGGCGCGCGCTCGTCGAGCCACGCCTCGCCGTCGGTGCGCAAGTTCGCGCGCGAACTGGGCGTCGACGTGACGCGCGTCAAGGGCACGGGTCCGAAAGGCCGCATCACGCAGGAAGACGTCACCTCGTTCGTGAAGGGCGTGATGACGGGTCAGAGCGCCGCGCCCACGAAGACGCCCGCGGCTGCCGGCGGCGGCGAACTCGGCCTGCTGCCGTGGCCGAAGGTCGACTTCGCGAATTTCGGCCCGGTCAATCCGAAGCCGCTGTCGCGCATCAAGAAGATCTCGGGCGCGAACCTTCATCGCAACTGGGTGATGATCCCGCACGTCACGAACAACGACGAAGCCGACATCACCGAACTCGAAGAACTGCGCGTCAAGCTGAACAAGGAACACGAAAAGGCGGGCGTCAAGTTCACGATGCTGGCGTTCGTCATCAAGGCCGTGGTCGCGGCGCTGAAGAAGTTCCCGACCTTCAACGCGAGCCTCGACGGCGACAACCTCGTGTACAAGCAGTACTTCCACATCGGTTTCGCGGCCGACACGCCGAACGGCCTCGTCGTTCCGGTGATCCGCGACACCGACAAGAAGGGTCTCGTCGACATCACGAAGGAAATGACCGAGCTGTCGAAGGCCGCGCGCGACGGCAAGCTCAAGCCCGATCAGATGCAGGGCGGCTGCTTCTCGATCTCGTCGCTGGGCGGCATCGGCGGCACGCACTTCACGCTGATCATCAACGCGCCCGAAGTCGCGATCCTCGGCCTGTCGCGCGGCCAGCAGAAGCCCGTGTGGGACGGCAAGCAGTTCGTGCCGCGCCTCACGCTGCCGCTATCGCTGTCGTATGACCATCGCGTCATCGACGGCGCGGAAGCGGCGCGCTTCAACGCGTATCTGTCAGCGATTCTGGCGGATTTCCGTCGCGTCATTCTTTGATCTTCTGATCGTGGCGCGCGCCCGGGCCCACGGGTCCGCGCGCGCGAGACGCGCCGACGGCAGAACCAGCGCGTCCGGTTCCATCTGCTCTTCTTTAGGGGACACTATGAGTCTCGTCGAACTAAAAGTACCCGACATCGGCGACTTCTCCGATGTCGATGTCATCGAAGTCCATATCAAGGCCGGCGACAGCATCGAAAAGGAACAGGGCGTCATTACGCTCGAAACCGACAAGGCGACGATGGACGTGCCGTCGCCCGCCGCCGGCACGGTGAAGGAAGTGAAGGTGAAGGTCGGCGACAACGTGTCGGAAGGCATGCTGGTACTGACGCTCGAAGGCGGCGGCGCTGCGGCGCCCGCGCCCACGTTTGCACCGCAGGCCGGCAGCTACTCGGGCGCGGCGGATGTCGAATGCGACATGCTCGTGCTCGGCGCCGGCCCCGGCGGTTATTCGGCGGCGTTCCACTCGGCCGATCTCGGCATGAAGACGGTGCTAGTCGAACGTTATTCGACGCTCGGCGGCGTGTGCCTGAACGTCGGCTGCATTCCGTCGAAGGCGCTGCTGCATACGGTGCTCGTGATCGACGAAGCGGCCGCGCTCGCCTCGCACGGCATCAGCTTCGGCGAACCGAAGGTCGATCTCGACAAGCTGCGCGGCTTCAAGGAAAGCGTCGTCAAGAAGCTGACCGGCGGTCTTGCGGGCATGGCCAAGGCGCGCAAGGTGCAGGTCGTGACCGGCGTCGGCGCGTTCGTCGATCCGCATCACATGGAAGTGAACGGTCCGGACGGCAAGAAGATCGTGAAGTTCAAACAGGCGATCATCGAGGCGGGCTCGCAGTCGGTGAAGCTGCTGTTCTTCCCGGACGATCCGCACGTGGTCGACTCGACCGGCGCGCTCGAACTGCGCCAGTTGCCCAAGCGCATGCTCGTGGTCGGCGGCGGCATCATCGGCCTGGAAATGGCGAAGGTGTATTCGACGCTCGGCGCGGACATCGACGTGGTCGAAATGCTCGACGGCCTGATGCAGGGCGCGGACCGCGATCTCGTGAAGGTGTGGGAGAAATTCAACACCAAGCGCTTCACGAACGTCATGCTGAAGACCAAGACGACCAAGGCCGAAGCGAAGGAAGACGGCATCTACGTCACGTTCGAAGGCGAGAAAGCGCCTGCTGAACCGCAGCGTTATGACCTCGTTCTGCTCGCGGTCGGCCGCAGTCCGAACGGCGGCAAGATCGGCGCGGACAAAGCGGGCGTCGCGGTGACGGAGCGCGGCTTCATCAATGTCGACAAGCAGATACGCACCAACGTGCAGCATATCTTCGCGATCGGCGATCTCGTCGGCCAGCCGATGCTCGCGCACAAGGCCGTGCACGAAGGCCACGTCGCGGCGGAAGCGGCGCACGGCGAGAAGGCGTACTTCGATGCGATGCAGATTCCGTCCGTTGCATACGGATCTGGAAGTGGCGTGGGCGGGCAAGACGGAAGATCAGTGCAAGGCCGAAGGCATCAAGTACGGCAAGGCGGTGTTCCCGTGGGCCGCGTCGGGCCGCGCGATCGCCAATGGCCGCGACGAAGGTTTCACCAAGCTCATCTTCGATGAAGAGACGCACGCGGATCGGCGGCGGCATCATCGGCCTGAACGCGGGCGATCTGATCAGTGAAGTGTGTCTCGCGATCGAGATGGGCGCGGATGCGACCGACATCGGCAAGACGATCCATCCGCACCCGACGCTCGGCGAATCGGTCGGCATGGCGGCCGAGTTGTACGAGGGCGTGTGCACGGACTTGCCGCCGCAAAAGAAGAAGTAAGCCTCGACGACGCGGCGCGCCGCCGCGTCGGGTCGAATAAAAAGGCGCGCTGCCGGAAACGGAGCGCGCCTTTTATCGCTTGGAACTGTCGAACCGGAGGCAGACGACAAAAAACCCGGCGCGAGGCCGGGTTCTTCGTGTTCGTGCGTTCTGCTACCGGGCGGAACCCAGCGTCCAACTTACGCAACCGACTTCTTCGCGGTACGCGTAGCCTGCTCGGTGGCTTTCGTGGCAGCCTTCGTCGCGACCGTGACAGCGGCGTTGAAGTTGCTTTCGGCGATTTCCACGGCTAGCTTCGTTGCCCTGTGGACCGTTTCGTAGGTCGTGTTGGCAGCGGTGATGGCTGACTTTATGACGGCGACGGCCGTTTCCGAACCTGCCGGCGCATTCTTCGCGACGTTGTCGACGAGCGTTTGCATCTTGCGGTTCTGCTCTTCGTATTGCGCTTCCGCAACGCGGGCGAATTCGGCTTGCGTGGCCGAGGCAATTTCGTACAGGTGACGGCCGTAGAACGGCGCCTTTTCGGCGATCGGCTGCGACAGGCTGGCTTGCAGCGCGAGCAATTCCTGAGCGTCCTTCACCGACAGCGCGCGCTGGGCGTTTTCCTGGCTTTCGGCGATCGTCGACTTGCAGATTCAGCTCGACCAGCTTTTTGATGCCTTCGAACGCCTTGTTCGTCAGACTGAACAGCGTGTCGAAGTTGGCTTTCTGTGCAGCGGCGATTTGCTCGGGGTCGACAAGGTCATCTCAGGCTCCTGATAGCCGACCCATCAACGCGGGTCGCGGTTTGGGTAGAGCGGGGTGTTCGGTGACGCCGCCCAGCGAATGTCGACACGATTGGCGCGTCGCAACATGAAAGCTATTGTTTGTTGCGCCGTCGAAAGGCTTGGGACAAACTCTGATGCACCAGTCCGGATCATGCTCGGCGGGCGCTCGATAGCAATCAAACACGCCAAAATGACTATTTGATGTGCAAAAGGCGCCCGTGAGCAGTCGCACGGCCAAATTTACTGATGCAATGCAGCAACTAGGAATGTTCTGCCGACGTCTGAGCTGCTCTTATTTTTAAAATGTTGCCGTACACCAAAATGTTGAAGAGACGTTAACATTTCGACTGTTCGCGGCGGGCCGGTTGCCGCGATGCGACACGCCTTCCGTTCCAGCGAAGTCAGCGACCCTTCACGATTCGCCTCTCGCCGTACCGTTCTGACCCCGGTTTCAAAAAATTGCCTCAAGTTTCAGAAAGTTTTGCCGATAGTGCGCTTGTCAGCGGGTACTGAAAGCACGCTATCGGCAGTATTGCTATCGGCAGTATTGTTCTGTGTAATCGATCGTTTTTTTCGATCAATCGCGCAGATGGATTCGCAGCAGGCAATCGGCGCTTACAACTCGGTTTAACGAGTGCAGATAAGTGCTTAATATTGCTTAAATTTCGTAGCTTCACTACACTTGGCGGTACTCTCCAGCCGCCCAACAAAACACCAATGGAAACCGAAATGTTTTCGTCGTTGAAGGTGGTGCACGGCGTCGCGGTTTGTTCCGCACTGTCCCTCGCCGTCTCCATCGCAGTAGCGACGTCCTTCGCAGCGGCTCCGGCTGAAGCTCTTGCAAAGACCGCCACCGCAACCAAGTCCGTCAAGAAGTCCACGAAGTCCGCCGCGAAAGCCGAAAAGCCCGTTCGCGTCGCCAAGACCTCGCTGAAAGCCCCAAAACCCGTCAAGGCCGCCAATGTCGCCGCCGACGATGACGACGCGCCCCGCGCGCGCAAGCATCGCGCGAGTTATCGCATGGACGCGCATTCGCGCCGTGCCGCCGTGCATTCGGTCGCGTACCAGCCGCGTGCGACGTCGATCGGCCAGGCGTTCGGCCTGCACGAAACGCCCGACAGCCTCGCACTGCGCTCGAGCGTCGCGTATGTGGTCGATCAGAACACCTCGGAAACCCTGTTCGACAAGAATTCGCGCGCCGTCGTGTCGATCGCGTCCATCACCAAGCTGATGACGGCGATGGTCACGCTCGACTCGCACATGCCGCTGACCGAGCAGCTTCAGGTCACCGACGAAGACCGCGATTACGAGAAGTTCACCGGTTCGCGCCTTGCAGTGGGTTCGGTGCTCAATCGCGAAGACATGCTGCATATCGCGCTGATGGCATCGGAGAACCGCGCCGCCGCCGCGCTGTCGCGCTATNCGCTCGGCATGACCGACACGCACTTCGAGAACTCCACCGGCCTTACGAGTCTGAACGTGTCGAGCGCGCGTGACCTCGTGAAGATGGTCAACGCGGCGTATCAATATCCGCTCATCCGCAAGTTCTCGACGGACCGCAGTTACGAAGTCTTCACCGGCAAGCGCAATCTCGCCTACAACAGCACGAACGCGCTGGTCCGCAATGCATCGTGGGACATCGGTCTGCAAAAGACCGGTTTCATCAACGAAGCGGGCGAGTGCCTCGTGATGCAGGCGACCGTGCACGGCCGTCCCGTCGTCATGGTGCTGCTCGATTCCTACGGCAAGTACTCGCGTTTCGCGGATGCCGGCCGCCTGCGTTCGTATCTCGACACATTCGGCGAACCGCACATTATGAGCGCGGACATGGGCAGCGGCGCGAATCCCTGATCGCCGCGCGCTCCAAACAAAAAAGATTCGTCTCACGACGAATCCTTTTTTGCGCTGCCGTTTCGGGACGAGGCTCAGCGATGCGCGTGCTGGACCGCGTCGGCCGCCGCCTTCTCCGGGTGATAGCCGAGCGACATCGAGATTTCGAGGGCCGTGTGGCTCAATTGCTTCAGCCACGCATCCTGCAGCCGGTTCGTCGGCGCGGACAGCGAAAGTCCGGCGACGAGCCGCCCCGCCCGCCGCTGTCGTCGTAAATGCCCGCGGCGATGCAGCGCACGCCCAGTTCCAGTTCCTCGTTGTCGCGCGCGTACGATTGCTGGCGCACGAACGACAACTCGCGTTCGAGCTTGGCAAGATCCGTGATGCTGTTCTGCGTGTGGCCGGACAGGCCCGTGCGCATCGCGTAGGCGCGCACGCGTGAGGCTTCGTCCGCCGCCAGAAAGAGCTTGCCGACCGAGGTCAGATGCAGCGGCGCGCGCCCACCGATCGCGCGGACGACCTGCATGCCCGAGCGCTCCGAATACGCCCGCTCGATATAGACGATTTCGTCGCCCTGACGCACGGAGAGGTTGACCGTCTGCCCAGTTTGCCGATGCAGTTTGCGCATCGGCGGCATCGCGGCTTCGCGCACCGAGAGGCGCGCCTTCACCAGATTGCTGAGTTCGAGCAAGCGCATTCCGAGCCGGTAGGTGCCGGGATCGGACCGGTCGACCATTCAGCACAGCACCATGTCGTTCAGGATGCGGTGCGCGGTCGACGGATGCAGTTCCGTGCTCTGCGCGAGTTCCTTCAGGCTGACAGGATCGGTGGATCGGCGAGCGCGTCGAGCAGACGCATCATGCGTTCGATCACCTGGATGGAGATTTTGGATTCCTGGTTCGTATCGCTCATCGTGAAAAATCGGTTGATGCGTCAAACAGCGGAAGGGCGATTTTATCTCATAATGTGAAAACCGCGCGAACCGAGCGGTTTTTTACATTTTGCCGGACGAGCCTAAACCGCCAGAAAGCCATGCGGCGGCGCTTTTTGCGGATAATCGCCGGGCATCCGCATCCCCGATACGAATAAACAGAAACAGGAAGTCCCCATGCGAGTCGGTTTGTTCGTCACCTGCCTCATCGATCTGATGAGGCCCGAGATCGGCTTCTCGGTCATCAAGCTGATCGAGCACGCCGGGTTCGAAGTCGTCGTGCCGCCCGCGCAGACCTGCTGCGGCTAGCCCGCGTACAACGCCGGTGATCGTCCGCTCGTGCGCGATGTCGCCGAAAAAACGCTGCGGGAATTCGAGCAGTTCGATTACGTCGTGGTGCCGTCGGGCTCGTGCGGCGGCATGCTCCGCGCGCATTACGGCGATCTGTTCCGCGACGATCCGCAACTGATGAGCCGCTATGCGCGTCTTCAACCGCGCGTCTACGAACTCACGGATTTTCTCGTCGATGTCCCAAGGCCCGCATGGAGCCGGGCGCGTTCGACGGCCTCGTCACCTACCACGACTCGTGTTCGGGACTGCGCGAACTCGGCGTGAAATCGCAGCCGCGCGAACTGCTCGCGCAAGCGGGCGTCGCGGTGACCGAGATGCAGGGCTGCAGCACTGCTGCGGTTTCGGCAGCGCCTTCGCGGTGAAGTACGGCGCTATCTCAACGGCGATCGTCGACGAAAAATGCGCGAACATCCGGGCGAGCGGCGCGCAGGCGGTCGTGCTCGGCGACCTCAGCTGCATGCTTCACATCGAAGGGCGCCTGCGCCGCACCGGCAACGCGACGACGCGCGTGCTGCAATCGCGCAGGTGCTCGCGGGCAACGTCCGGTCCAACACGCCGTAAGCGCGTCCCAGAAGAAAGAGACCTCATGCAAGTACAGACGATGCACTTCAAGGCACGCGCCGGCAGCAAGCTCGCCGACGAGCGGCTTCGGCAGAATCTCACCAAGCTCTCGGCGAAGTTCGTGAGCGCGCGGGCGAGCGCGGTACGCGACCATCGATTTCGAGGCCACGCGCGCCGCGCTGAAGGAACGCCGCAACCACGCGCTCGACAACCTCGACGTGTGGCTCGAAACCTTCGAGCGTGAAGCCACGCAGCGGAGCGCAACCGTGCTGTACGCCGAATCGACGCAGGACGCCGCGAAGCTCGTCGCGGAAATCGCGCGCCGGCACGACGTGAAGAAGGTCATCAAGACCAAGTCGATGGTCTCGGAGGAAATGTAGTTGAATCGCGTGCTCGGCGAGATGGGCGTGCAGTCCATCGAGATCGACCTCGGCGATACATCCTGCAGATCAACGGCAATGAGCCGCCGAGCCATATCATCGCGCCCGTCGTGCACAAGGAGACGCACGGCAAGCCGCGTCTGACCGACATCCCCGACATGACGCGAGAAGCGCGCGAGGTGCTGCGGCTGCACTTCATGAGCGCGGACATAGGCATGACGGGCGGCAACTTCCTCGTCGCGGAGACGGGGTCAGTCGCGGTCGTGACCAACGAGGGCAACGAAGGCATATGCACGATGATGCCGNCGCGACCGCGATGCGCCTGCTGCCGCGCTCGGCGACCGGGCAGACGATCTCGAACTACTTCTCGCTGCTGACCGGGCCGCGTTCGGCGAACGATGCGAACGGCCCCGCACATGTTATTTCGTGCTCGTCGACAGCAGTTGCACCGGGCTCATCGGCGGCGAGTTTCAGGAAATGTTGCGGTGTATCCGCTGCAGCGCGTGCATGAACCATTGCCAGTGTATCAGAAGATCGGCGGACACGCGTATGGCTGGGTGTATCCGGGACCGATGGGCTCGGGCTGACGCCGGCGGTGGGCATCGAGAAGGCGCTGGATCTGCCGCAGGCCGCGACGCTGTGCGGCGAATGCAACAGCTTGTGTCCGGTCGGCATTCCCTTGTTCGACCCGCTGCGTAAGCTGCGCGAGAAGCAGACGAAACGCCGGCTGCGGCCTTGGTCGGAACGAGCCGCACTCAGGGCGTGGGGCTATCTGGCGAAGCGGCCGACGGCCTATGCGCTCGTGACGAAACTGATGGTGCGCGTGCTGGAACGCATGGGCGGCAAGCACAGGGCGATTTCGAGACTGCCACTCGGGCCTAATTGCCCTGTGGGCCGTAATAGCCGCGTCCGCGCGAGCCGCTTTCGTGACTCGGCTGGCCGTTTCCACCGCCTGCGGAGGGCGGCGCAGCGGGGCGCCCCGGACGCACACCGCCGGCCGCCTGAGGCGGGGGGCCGCCGCGATCGCCGNCCCAGCAGCCGCGCGGTCCCGGACCGCCGTAGTAATAACCGCCGCCGATGACCACCGCGCCCGGCTGCACGCCCTGCGGGCCGCCGTAATAGCCGTAAGCGGGGTCGTCGTAGGCGGAGGGGTATCCGCCGCCGTAACCGTCATACGAGGCACAACCGCCGAGAAGCGTGGCGGACGATGCGACCAATAATCCTGCGACCCGGCCTGCGACTGCGACTGCGAATTTCATTGGATAAAAGAGAGTTCGTCGAAGCATTATTAAATGAGACACGATCGGCGTGCCGATGTGCCGACAACTTTGTAAGCCTTCGTGACAAGCGTAAACGTGTTGTTCCGAGTGCAACACTGCTTTGCTTTTCAACGGCTTTTTAGATTCAGCCGATTCCGTACCATTTCGAATATCCCGCAGTGGCTTTTCATCACTGCGGATTCGAACGGAACCCATCCATGAAAAAGACAATATCGACCTGGTGGCCCGTCGCGATCCTGCTGCCGATTGCGCACACGAGCGAGGACCACCGCGCGGCGCTTCGCGACGAAGCTGCAACGCAAGACGTGAGCGCCGAACTGGCGCGCGCGATTTCATTCGGCCTCGTCGGAGGCGACGAAGCGGTGCCGGCGACATCGCCGACACATCCGGCGCTCTGAACGTGAAGCCCAATAAAAATGGCGCCTGTCGAAGGCGCCATTTTTATTGGATGCGGTGCAAACGCGCCGCTGAGCTTACTTCAGCACGGCCGCGACGGCGGTCGCGACTGCATCGAGGTTGCGCGTGTTCAGCGCGGCCACGCAGATGCGGCCCGTGCTCACGGCGTAGATGCTGAACTCTTCGCGCAGACGATCGACCTGCGTGGCCGTCAGGCCCGAGTACGAGAACATACCGCGTTGTGCGTTGACGAACGAGAAGTCGCGATCGACGCCGCTCGCCTTCAGGCGCTCGACGAGGTCGTTGCGCATCGCGCGGATGCGGTCACGCATCTCGCCGAGTTCCTCTTCCCACGTCGCGCGCAGTTCCGGCGATCCCAGCACGGCCGCGACGATCGCGCCGCCATGCGTCGGCGGGTTCGAGTAGTTCGTGCGGATCACGCGCTTGAGTTGCGACAGCACGCGCGCCGATTCTTCCTTGCTCGTCGTGGTGATCGACAATGCACCGATGCGTTCGCCGTACAGCGAGAACGACTTCGAGAACGACGACGACACGAACACGTTGAGTTCCGATGCCGCGAACAGGCGCACGGCGGCAGAGTCGGCGTCGATGTTGTCGGCGAAGCCCTGATACGCCATGTCGAGGAAGGGCACGAGGTTCTTCACCTTCACGACTTCGACGATCTGCCTCCACTGGTCGTCGGTCAGATCGACGCCGGTCGGGTTGTGGCAGCACGCGTGCAGCACGATGACCGTGCCGGCCGCGTAGCCGTTCAGCGCGGCCGGCATGCCTTCGAAGTTCACGCCGTGCGTGGCGGCGTCGTAGTACGGATAGTTGACGACTTCGAAGCCGGCGCCTTCGAATAGCGCGCGATGGTTTTCCCAGCTCGGATCGCTGATGGCGACCTTGGCCGACGGATTCAGGCGCTTCAGGAAGTCCGCGCCGATCTTCAGCGCACCGGTGCCGCCGAGTGCCTGCGCCGTGACGACGCGGCCCGCGGCGATCAGCGGCGATTCCTTGCCGAGCAACAGCGTTTGCACGGCGGAATCGTAGGTGGCGATGCCGTCGATCGGCAGATAGCCGCGCGGCAGCGCAGCCTCGATGCGGGCCTTTTCGGCATCGCGAACGGCGCGCAGCAGCGGAATCTTGCCTTCCTCGTTCGTGTAGACGCCGACGCCAAGATTGACCTTGGTTGCGCGCGTATCGGCGTTGAAGGCTTCGTTCAGGCCCAGAATCGGGTCGCGGGGAGCGAGTTCGACGGCAGAGAAAAGAGACATGATCTATCGGCTTGTGAAGAAAACGAGCGGCGGGAAGAACTGCGGAACCAATCAGACATTGTAACGAATCCGACTGCGCTTTAAGGACAAATATGGTGCGAATGCGCGTGCTTTTTGGCCCCGATTCCGGCTTTTGCGCGCCGGTTCCGACGGAAAAGGGGGCGTGACTGGGCGGCATGCGTGCGCTTTATCAGCGCTTGAGATTCGCGGGAGCAGCCCAATCTCGAAGGTCGAGCGTCCCCCGATTAGTGTCGATTTCGAGGCCAAAGCCGGGGCGCGCGGACCCCGCTAAAATAGTCGTTTGCCTGTGCGAACCAAGCGCGCGTCCGGGCGCCGACCTCCGAATTTCCCATGTCCGACACCATCACCGAATCCGCCGAGGAACTGGACGAATCGAAGTTCGTCACGTTCGACGGCTCGCCGTTCCAGCTCTATCAACCGTATCCGCCCGCGGGCGATCAGCCCGAAGCCATTGCCAAGCTCGTCGAAGGCGTCGAGGATGGCCTGTCGTTCCAGACGCTGCTTGGCGTGACCGGCTCGGGCAAGACCTTCACGATGGCCAATGTCATCGCGCGGCTCGGCCGCCCGGCCATCGTGTTCGCGCCGAACAAGACGCTCGCCGCGCAGTTGTACGCTGAATTCCGCGAGTTCTTTCCGCGCAACGCGGTCGAGTATTTCGTCTCGTACTACGATTATTACCAGCCGGAAGCGTATGTGCCGCAGCGCGATCTCTTCATCGAGAAGGATTCGTCGATCAACGAGCACATCGAGCAGATGCGGCTCTCGGTGACCAAGAGCCTGCTGGAGCGGCGCGACGTCGTGATCGTCGCGACCGTGTCGGCGATCTACGGTATCGGCAATCCGTCCGAATATCACAAGATGATTCTCACGCTGCGCACCGGCGACAAGTTCGGGCAGCGCGACATCATTGCGCGGCTGATCGCGATGCAGTACACGCGCAACGAGGCCGATTTTCAGCGCGGCTCGTTCCGCGTGCGCGGCGACACCATCGACATCTTCCCAGCGGAACACGCGGAAATGGCGGTGCGCGTCGAGCTGTTCGACGACGAAGTCGAATCGATGATGCTCTTCGATCCGCTCACCGGCCGCGTGCGCAACAAGATTCCGCGCTTCACCGTCTATCCGTCGTCGCACTACGTGACGCCGCGCGACACGATCATGCGCGCGATCGAAACCATCAAGCTCGAATTGCGCGAACGGCTCGAGTTCTTCCATACCGGCGGCAAGCTCGTCGAGGCGCAGCGGCTCGAACAGCGCACGCGCTTCGATCTGGAAATGCTGCAGGAACTGGGCTTCTGCAAGGGCATCGAGAACTACTCGCGGCACTTTTCGGGCGTGGCGCCCGGCGAGCCGCCGCCGACGCTCGTCGACTATCTGCCGCCCGATGCGGTGATGCTGCTCGACGAATCGCATGTGTTGATCGGCCAGTTGAACGGCATGTACAACGGCGACCGCGCGCGTAAGGAAAATCTCGTCGATTACGGCTTTCGCATGCCGTCTGCGCTCGACAACCGGCCGCTCAAGTTCAACGAGTTCGAACGCAAGATGCGCCAGGCGATCTTTGTCTCCGCGACGCCCGCCGATTACGAGAAGGCCAAAACCGGCCAGGTCGCCGAGCAGCTCGTGCGGCCGACCGGTCTCGTCGATCCGGAAATCGAGGTGCGTCCAGCGTGCTCGCAGGTCGACGACGTGCTCTCCGAGATCAACGCGCGCGTCGCGGCGCACGAGCGCGTGCTAGTCACCGTGCTGACCAAGCGCATGGCCGAACAACTGACCGAGTTTCTGGCAGATCATGGCATGAAGGTGCGGTATTTGCACAGCGACATCGACACGGTCGAACGCGTGGAAATCATCCGCGATCTGCGCTTGGGCACCTTCGACGTGCTGGTCGGGATCAACCTGCTGCGCGAAGGGCTGGACATTCCGGAAGTCTCGCTCGTCGCGATTCTCGACGCCGACAAGGAAGGCTTTCTGCGCGCCGAACGCTCGCTGATCCAGACCATCGGCCGCGCGGCGCGCAACGTGAACGGCAAAGCGATCCTCTACGCCGACAACATGACCGACTCGATGAAGCGCGCTATCGACGAGACCGAGCGGCGCCGCGCCAAGCAGATTGCGCACAACGAGAAGATGGGCATCACGCCGCGCGGCGNCGCGCGCGAAGTTCGAGGACATGCCCGAGAAGCAGCTCGCCAAGGAAATCAAGAAGCTCGAAAAGCAGATGATGGATCACGCCAAGAATCTGGAATTCGAAAAGGCGGCGCAGACCCGCGACCAATTGGCGCTGTTGCGTCAAAGGGTTTTTGGCGCGAACGTCGGAGATCACGTCAGCAGCGGTGGTAAGTAAGAGTTCTGTAATATATTCTCCCACGAGCGCGGCGGATCTAGCGGTCCGCCGCGCTTTTTCATGTCTCGCCGCCCGTCGCGGATGCGTCCAAAATCCTTACGGCAGCTAGGTTTGTAAGCTCGGCCAAATTGTTCCGGCTTTCGAACGATGCTAAACTGCCGAATTTTGAGAATGGTTCGTATTAACGTTCACAGACCTGTGTTAGGCGAGTGCCGCGGGTCGCGCGAGCGTTGCATCGAACGGCTCACAGGGAAGTGAATGCTCCGGCCGGCGGCTCGCTTCGGTCCGGTGTTCTTGGAAGGGCTTCCGCGGCAATCGGAAGATCGATAACAACAAGGAGTATCTGATGGGTTCAACGTTGATGCGCGGCCTGGTCGCCGCCGCAGGTCTGACGGCGATGATGGCGGCATCCGCTGCCGAGTATCCGATCGGCAAGCAGCACATCGAAGGCGGCATGGAAACGGACGCCGTCTATCTGCAGCCGATCACGATGGAACCGGAAGGCATGATGCGCAAGGCGTCGGAATCCGACATCCATCTGGAAGCGGACATCCACGCGGTCAAGAACAACCCGACCGGTTTCGCCGAAGGCGACTGGATGCCGTATCTGAATATCACGTATGAACTCACGAAGGTCGGCATGACGCAGACCGTCAAGGGCGACCTGATGGCGATGGTCGCGAACGACGGCCCGCACTACGGCGACAACGTCAAGCTGTTCGGGCCGGGCAAGTATCACCTGAAGTTGCATATCGCGCCGCCAACGCAGACGGGCCACATGGCGTTCGGCCGCCACGTCGACAAGGAAACCGGTGTGGGTCCGTGGTTCAAGCCGTTCACCATCGAGTACGACTTCCCGTTCGCGGGCATCGGGAAGAAGGGCGGCTACTAAGGTCTCGTCCGCCCAAGACATACGTCGATCCCGCGCCCGGTGGCATCACGACACCGGGCGCGTTCATCTTCAGGAAGTCCGCATGAAACTGAAATTGCAGGTGGCCGCGCTGTCGATGTCGCTGTTCGCGGCGTTCTCCGCGGCGTTCTCCGCAGCGTTTTCCGGCATCGCGCACGCCGCCGATCTGCCGACCTTCAAGCTCGAAATGAACGACGGCAAGCTCAATCCGGTGCGCATCGAAGTGCCGGCGGGCCAGCGCATCAAGATCGAGGTGCACAACGTCGGCAAGGGCGCCGCTGAGTTCGAAAGCGTGCAACTGCGCAAAGAAAAAGTGCTCGCGCCGAGCGCGGATTCGTTCGTCGTGATCGCGCCGCTCGATCCAGGCAAGTACAAGTTTTTCGACGATTTCCATCAGACCGCGCAAGGCGTCATCGTCGCGAAGTAACGTGTGGGCCGCGCAGCGCGACATGCTGCGCGACCGGGTAAGTGAATGAGCGGGAGAGTGTGATATGGGTCAGGTACTTTTCATCGTGTGGCGTGAGAGCGTCGAGGCGCTGCTCGTCGTCGGCATTCTGTACGCGTGGCTCAAGAATGGCGATGCGCAGGCGCGCCACGGCCTGCCTTATCTGTGGGCCGGCGTCGTGATCGGGCTGCTTGCGGCGGTCGCGCTGGGCGCGGCGCTCGTCGGCTTCACCGAGGTGCTGTCGGGCGATGCGCAGGATTACTTCCAGACCGCGATGGTGCTGGTCGCCTGCGTGCTGATCGTGCAGATGGTGCTGTGGATGAAGTCGCATGGCCGCATGCTCAAGCGCGACATGGAAAGATCGCTGCAAAAGAGCACGCAGGACGGACACTGGTGGGGCATCGCGCTCCTGGTCGCGCTCGCGATCGCGCGCGAAGGCAGCGAAACGGCCGTGTTCCTCTACGGCGTCGGCTTCGGGCAGTCGGGTCACGTCAATGCGTCGCAGTATCTCGCGATCTTCATCGGCTTCGATCTCGCCTTGTTGACCTTCTATCTGCTTCAGCTCGGCGGCAAGATCTTCTCGTGGCGCTCGTTTTTCCGCGTCACCGAAATCATGCTGCTGTTCCTCGCCGCGGGCCTGTTCGAAACCGGCGTGGACAGGCTGATCGACATAGAAATCCTGCCGGTGATCGTCAATCAAGTGTGGAACTCGTCGGCGATCCTCGACGATTCGTCCACCGTCGGCTCGCTCGTCGCGACGCTGACCGGCTACCGCGCGCATCCGGCGGGCATGAACCTCGTCGCGTATGCGGTGTACTGGATCGTCATCTATCTCCTCGTGCGCCGTTCCAATCATCAGATGACGCAAAAACAAAAGGCGGCAAGCCGTCCAGCATGAACTCTGCAATGCAACGGGGTTTGCAAAAACCCGGCCGGCTTCAGCAAGCCGGCCAATGGATGCAACGTCACGGCAAGGTGATCCGCGCGATTCAGTGGGTCGTCGTTGCCGTGTACGCGTTTCTGATCCTCGTTCCCGCCGTGATGCCGTTGCCGGACGGCTCCGCGCATCTGTGGAACAATCTGACGCTCGCCGCGCAGTTCGTGTTCTGGGGCATTTGGTGGCCCTTCGTGCTGCTGTCGATGGTGATGCTCGGGCGCATGTGGTGCGGCGTGCTGTGTCCCGAAGGTGCGTTGTCGGAATTCGCGAGCAGGTTCGGCCGCGGCTGGGCGATTCCGCGCTGGATGCGCTGGGGCGGCTGGCCTTTCGTCGCGTTCGGCCTCACGACCATCTACGGTCAGATGGTCAGCGTCTATCAGTATCCGAAAGCGGTGCTGCTCGTGCTCGGCGGATCGACGGTCGGCGCGATGATCATCGGCGTGTTGTATGGGCGCGAGAAGCGCGTCTGGTGCAAGTATTTGTGCCCGGTGAACAGCGTGTTCTCGTTGCTCGCGCGCCTCGCGCCGTTTCATTTCAAGGTCAATGAAGACGCGTGGCGGCGTTCTTACAAGGAAGGCGAGCACGGTCATCGCGTCATTCCCGTGAACTGCGCGCCGCTCGTGCCGCTGCGCAAGATGGAAGGCGTCGCCGACTGTCACATGTGCGGCCGATGCAGCGGTCATCGCGACGCGATCGCGCTGTCGTGGCGCTCGCCCGCCGAAGAGGTCGTGCAGCTCGGCGACAAGGTGGTCAATCCGTGGGACACGGCGCTGATTCTCTACGGCCTGCTCGGCATCGCGATCGGCGCTTTCCACTGGACGGTGAGCACCTGGTTCGTCGATCTGAAGCAGATCTTCGCGGCGTGGCTGATCGATCACGACATCATGTGGCCGCTCGACACGAATGCGCCGTGGTTTCTATTTACGCATTATCCGGAGCAGAACGACGTGTTCTCGTGGCTCGACGGCACGATGGTCGTCGGCTATATCCTCGTGACGGGTATCGTCTACGGCACCGCGCTGCTCGCGCTGCTCGCGGGCGCGACGCGCATGCTCGGCAAGTTCGAAGCGAAACGCCTGCATCATCTGACGCTGTCGCTCATTCCGATCGCGGGCGTCGGCGTGTTCCTCGGCCTGTCGGCGACGACCGTGTCGCTGCTGCTCGCGGAGCAGGTGCCGCTGTGGTGGGTGACGGATCTGCGTCTCGGCCTGCTGGGTCTCGCCAACATCGGCAGTGCGTTCCTGGCGTGGCGCGTGACCAAGCGCTATGCATCGACGATGCTCGCGCGCCTCATGACGATGGTATGGTTCATCGCAGCGCTGGCCGTCGTGGACAGCGCCTGGTATCTGATGTTCTGGGGCTTCACCCGTAACTGATGTTCTGGGGCTTCACCCGTAACTGATCATGCCGTTGCGACGACCGCGAGAGTCGATGTGAGAACCAAACCCGTACTGACCGACAACGACGTCAAGGCGATGGCCGCCGCCGAGGCGCATGCGAAAGAGCACAACTGGAACGTGACGATCGCCATCGTCGACGACGGCGGGCATCTGCTGCATCTGCGCCGGCTGGAAGGCGCGGGCGCGAGCACCGTCGAGATGGCCGCGCAAGGCGCGCACGGCAGTGCTCGGGCGCCGCGAAACCAAGGTCTACGAAGACACCATCAAGCAGGGCAGAACCGCGTGCCTCAGCGCGCCGATGACCGCGCTGCTCGAAGGCGGCGTGCCGATTTTCGTCGGCGCGGTGGGCGTGTTGGGCGTAAAGTCGGATCAGGATGCGCAGATCGCACGCGCGGACATCGCCGTGCTGGGCATCGAGAACGGCTGAACACACTGCGGGTTCGCGAAAGCGGTCCGCAAAAACGAAAGCGGCATGCGTTCGTCGAAACACATGCCGCTTCATCGATCTTCATTGCATGGTTTCTCGTTTCGATGGAAGCGCACTGCACACGCGGGAACCCAAAAAAGCGGCTTCGCTTGCTATCGACGACTGGCTGGTGTTTGCAAGAAGGAGTCTAAATTCTCGCGTGCAAGTCGTCCTCGCTGGCTAAGGCCAAACACCTCTTGGCGAGGTGGTCCCCACAATCCCGGTATTTACTTCGTCAAAATCAGTTTGCCCAAGCGGGTCGCGCGCAACTGCGCGCGCAACTGGTAGGTCTCCCCGTTATGCATGATGCTGACGTGGCTACGTCCCTGCAGCAGCGTGTCGCTCTTGAGCGAGCGTTCGCCGTTCGAATCCGCGGCGACCGTGGTGGTCGATGCCCGTACCGTCGTGACGGCCGCCGTCTTCGGGCGGGTGATCGCCGCGTCGCGGTTTGCCGGGCGGCGCAGCCGAAGCGTGTTGGATCGCAGCGTGTCGATCATGTCGTCGAGTGGTGCGTTTGGTGATTCGATAGATTTATTATAAATGGTAACTATTCCTATTTGCAAATAGACTTTTCGATCAGCGCGCAACTTTCGATAGCCCCGCTCGATGCCGCGGCGAACCAATCACCGCGGCATCGCCGATCGCGGTTCAATGCAGCGGCCTAGCGTCCTTGCGGCCATGCGCGTACTGGCGAATCAGACGCATGGTGTCGATATCGGATTCTCGATACACCGCCTTGACGATCTCCTGCGTCTGCAGCTCGTCGAAATGCAGCTCGCGCTCCATCGTGTCGCCTTCGCGGGCGAGGATCGCGCAGCTATCGAGGCCGAGTACGAAAAGCTGCGGCTGCTCCGTGCGCAGCACGAGACCTTCCCAAAGCTGCTCGCGCGTCAGCGAATCGACGAGCGGATTAAGCGGATTGTTGATCTGGATCAGATGTTCGAAGTTCAAAACGACGTTCCCTAAACGTTTCGCGTGCCTGTGCTCAGTCGCGCAGTTCGGAGTCGATGCGTATCACGCCGGACAGGACCTTGTGCATCGGGCACGCATTGGCAATTTGCAAGAGCCGTTCCCGCTGTTCGGTGTCGAGCGGGCTGCTCAACGTGATGCGCCGGTCGATCACCGTGCCGTCGGCCGTGCTCTTCATCGACAGATCGACGCGTGCCGATTCGAGCGGCCAGCCCTTGCGTCTCGCATACATACGCAAGGTGATGTTGGTGCACGCGCCGAGGCTCGACAGCAGCAGCGACGCCGGTTCCGGTCCCGTATCGCCGCCGCCGGCGCTCGCCGGTTCGTCGGCGTGCCATGCGTGCGTGCCGTCTTCAAGACGCACGCGGAAATCGGCGGTTTCGGCTGTGGCCGTCACAGTCGGTACGGTCATGCGGTGATCCTCGCGGTTCGAATCGAGATGAAGAATGAAACGACGACGAAAAAAACGCGGCGCAAGCGACCATTGTCTCGCAATGTGGCCACCTGCGCCGCGCCGTTGCGCTTATTCGATGACGACCCGGCGAGCGCTCAGTGCGTGATCGCGCCCATGCGTCCCGCCTGACAATCGATCACGGCCTGACGGATTTCGTCTTCCGTGTTCATCACGAAGGGGCCGTAACGCACGACCGGCTCCTTCAGCGGCACATCACCGATCAGCAGCACCTCGACGGCTTCGTCGCCGGCCGCGAGCGTGACGGTGTCGCCGTCATCGCGAAACAGCACCATCTGCTGCGCGCGGACGGGTTGCGCCTGCGGACCGTACAGCCCCGTGCCCGACAGCGAATACGCGAACACGCGAAAATCCTTCGGCACCCGATGTTCGATCTTCGCGCCCGGCTGCAGCGAGAAGTGCTGATACAGAATGAGCGTGCGCGTCTCGATGACCGCCTTCACGCCGCGCGCTTCGCCCGCGATGACCTTCACGCGCACCTTGCCGTCCTCGCTCGTCGCGACGGGAATGCTCGCCGACGGCACTTCCTGATAGCGCGGCGCGATCATCTTGTCGCGCTGGGCAGATTCACCCACAGTTGCAGCTCGTGGACACGCCCGCCGCGTTTCGTGAAGGCTTCGCTCGGCATTTCGCTGTGAATGACGCCCGCGCCCGCGGTCATCCACTGCACGCCCCCCTCGCGCAGCGTGCCGGAGTGGCCGCCCGAATCCTTGTGGCCGAACTCGCCTTCGAGCAGATACGTCACCGTCTCGAAGCCGCGATGCGCATGGTCCGGCGCACCCTTGGCCTCGCCGGGCGCATAGTCGGTCAGGCCCATTTCGTCGAGCAGGAGGAACGAGTCGAAGTCCATCAGCACGCGCGTCGGGAAGGGACAATGCACAACTAATCCACCGCCCTCGACTGTGCGCGTCGCCGGAATGATGCTGTTGATGGTGCGGCTCATGATTATTTTCTCCGTGCCCCGATAGGGGAATAGCGATAAATTTGAAACGTAACGTTATTTATATGGGGCGAAATCCGGGGTAAAAGCCGCCGTAGAGCAACAAATTGTCCTGCCGGCGATAACAAACGAGCAACTGTCCTCGAAGCGAAAAATGAAAGCCGACTCGCACGACCTGAATGATCTGATGTACTTCTCGCACGTCGTCGAGCATGGCGGTTTCTCGGTGGCGGAGCGCATGCTCGGCATCTCGAAGTCGCGGCTGTCGCGGCGCGTGTCGGAACTGGAGGCGTCGCTGGGCGTGCGGCTGTTGCAGCGCTCCACGCGCAAGCTCGCGCTGACCGAGGCGGGGCAGTTGTTCGACCAGCATTGCCAGGCGATGCTCGCCGAAGCGCGGGCCGCCGTCGACGTCGTGCAGAGCCTGCGCGATTCGCCTTACGGCACCGTGCGCGTGAGCGTGCCGGTGACCATCGCGCAGACCTTTCTGTCGCGCGTGATGCCCGACTTCATGCATCGCTATTCGGAAATGCGCGTAGTGTTGCGCGTGACGAATCGCGTTGTCGATCTGTTCGAGGATGCGATCGATGTCGCGCTGCGCGTGCGTTCCGAGCTGCCCGCGAATTCGAACGTCGTCGCGCGGCCGCTCTGGGGCACCGAGCAGATGCTGGTTGCCGCGCCGTCACCGACGTCACTTCTGAACTGAAACCGAACGCGCCGCCGATGACGCCCGCCGAACTCGCGCAGTACAACACGCTCGACACGTCGTCGGTGGATGGCCGCCACGTCTATCGGCTGATCGCGCCGGACGGCATGCGCCACGATTTCGAGCACGAGCCGCGGCTCGTCACGGCTGACTTGTCGATGATCCGCGAAACCGTGATGCGCGGCGTCGGCATCGCCGCATTGCCCGAGATGATGTACGGCGCGCCCTTGCGCAGCGGCCAGCTTTCGCCGGTGATGCCCGGCTAAACGTTTCCGTCGCCGCAGCTCTATGCGGTGTTCCTGTCGCGCCAGGGCATGATCCCGGTGGTACGCGCGTTCGTCGATTTTCTCGTCGAGTCGATCGGTAGCGGCGAGCGCTTTCCCGGAGAATGTCCGGTGCACGAAAAGCCGGAACGCGAAATAGTTTGACCGCATTTGCCGCGCGCCTTGGTTTCTGCCATTGAAGCGCACGCTTGCGATGGAGAGATTCAATCGCCCGAGCCTTGAAGCTCGAAAATCGCGGCAGTAGACTGAACTTCCTTTCGCTAAGGAACTTCTTATGCGGAAATTCACGGCTGCTCTGATAGCAAGCCTGATAGGGTTGATTGCGCTGTCCGTGTCGACCACGGTTGCCGCATGTGGCGATTCTTCCGGCTCCGGCTATTCGAGTCCAAAGTAATTGCCTCGCCCGAATGCGCCGCGTGCTTACTTGCTTATTTGCCGCCGTTCTTCGGCTCGGTGACGAAGCCGATCTTCGTGAGACCGCCGGACTGCGCCGCCGACATGAGATCCGCGACTTTCTCGTAGGCGACCAGACGATCCGCGCGCAGGTGGATTTCCGGTTGCGGATTCTGCTGCGCCGCCTGCGCGATGCGCGCATCAAGCGTCGCCTGATCCACCGGCTGATCGTCCCACAGTGTGGTGCCGTCCGCCTTGATCGCGATGTTCACATGCGCGGGCTTCTCGTCCTGCGGCGCGCTGCTCGCGTGCGGTAGGTCGATCTTTACCGCGTGATGCATGGCCGGAATAGTCACGAGGAAAATGATGAGCAGCACGAGCATGACGTCGACGAGCGGCGTCATGTTGATCTCGCTCATCATGCCGTCGTCTTCATCGCCGGCGAAAGGGCTCATGGCCATGGTGCGAACCTCCCGCGCTTACGAAGAAGCCGACGCGCGCGTCGCGAGACCCAGGCTGTCCGACTGCGCGTTCTTCGAACGCTTGGACGTGTCGAGTCGAGCTTGGCGCCCGTGACGAAGAACGCGTGCAGGCCGTGCGCGAAGCGGTTCAGCTTCGTGACAATGCCCTTGTTCGCGCGGGTGAGGGCGTTGTAGCCGAGCACCGCCGGAATCGCGACGAACAGGCCGAACGCGGTCATGATGAGCGACTCGCCGACCGGGCCCGCGACCTGATCGATCGAGGTCTGGCCGGTCGCGCCGATGGTCAGCAGCGCGTGATAGATGCCCCACACGGTGCCGAACAGTCCGACGAACGGCGAGGTCGAGCCGATCGACGCGAGGATCGCGAGACCCGCCTGCATGCGGCTGACGCCTTCGTCCATCACGTCCTTCAGACAGCGCGTGATCCAGTCCGACACGTCCATGCGATCGTGCAGATACGGCTGCGTCTGCGTCNCGACGATTGGCTGCCGAGCTTCTTGATGCCGTCGTTGAAGTCGTCCGAATGCCAGAAGGCCTGTTCGGCGTTCTTCGTCAGACGCTTGAGACGAATCACGTTCCACGCTTTCACGACGATGACCGTCCACGAAAGCACCGACATGATGACGAGCGCGAGCGCGATGCCTCGTGTGACGAAATCGCCTTGCGCCCAGACGTGCGCAATCCCGTAGTTTTGCATTTCCCGTTTCCTGTATTTAAAAATCGGATCAGTCGATCAGTCGTTGAGACTGAAAACAAATGGCACCGTGGCGGTGGCGCGGATCGCCTCGCCGTTTTCCTTGTACGGGCTGCTGCATGCGCTGCCGCGCACCGCCTCGAGCACCGCATCGTCCAGACGCGACGAGCCGCTGCTTTTCTGCAACGTGACGTTTTCGATCTTGCCCGACAGGCCGACAGTCAGACGCACCGTCGCCGTGCCGGTCTCGCCGCGACGCTTGGCTATCGCAGGATAGTCCGGCTGCGCGATATTGCACGACAGATGCGCGACGTTCTTGGGCGCGGCCATTTCCATCGACGGCTTGCCGATCGCAGGCGCGGCTGGCGGCGGAGTCGGGTCCGGCGCGGGCGCGGCGATCTGCGACGGCGCTTCGGTGACCGGCGTCGGCGTCGGCTTGGGTTCGACCTTCGGCTTGACTTTGGGCTTCGGAATCGGCTTCGGGATGGGTTTCGGTTCCGGCTTCGGCGGCGGCGTTTCGACCGCGACTGGTTACGGCGCGGGTTGCGGCGTTTCGCTGATCAGCATCGCCGTGATCGCCTTCGCCTCAATCGGACGCGGCGGCGGATCGTTGCACATGTCATCGCGACGACCAGCAGGCCGGCATGCAGCGCGACCACGACCGTGCAGGCAGCGATCACGCGAGGATTGCTGTTTTTGGCTGGCGATGCCTGGAACGCGGCGGGGAAGAGTGTCGGGGACTGCATCGTTATGGATTGCCTGCGATGCTGCGGGACTTACTGATAACGCTGCTATCCAGATCGAACGAAACGGCTGGTCCGGCGCGGAAGATACCAAACGACGTCATTTTCGGAAAATAAGCAGGGAGATAAACAGGGTGGTCACGAAACCGATCAGCAATTCCATCTTTCCCTCCAGGGGTCAAGGGTTGCATGGCTGGCTAGTGACCGGATGTTCGAAGGTAACCTGGCTCGTGGAAGGCGATCGGGCGGCTGCACGCGCTGCCGCGGCCTCGATCGAGTTGCCGCGCGGAATGCCGATCCGCGCCGCGGTGAATGCTCTTCAGGCTGCCTGGCGCTCGTAAAACGTCAGCAGCACGGCCTGCGCGCCGCCGTGCTGCTGGACCCCGCAGTGCGACGCGCACACGCCGCTTTGCTGCATCACGTCGCGCACGCTAGCTTCGCATTTGCCGCAGCACAACGCGACGCCGAGTTCGAACTGCAACTCGTCAAACGAATCCATGCCGTCCGCGATGGCGGAACGGATCTTACGGTCGGACACTGCCTTGCAGACACAGACGATCATGGCTTTCCACTTCACGATAGCTTGCGTTAATGCGAATTATTGTTATTTAATATGGAAGGCTTTGCAAGCGGCGCACTGTGTTTTTTGTAACACATCGCGAAAACTAGCGAGCTTATTGCTTAAGCGCTTGATTTGGCGGGGAAAAGACCCGTGCCACCGACGGTTTCGGCGTGAGAAACCCTCAGGCGAGGTCGGATTCCGCGACGCTAGTGCGGCGAGATGGAATGTGAACGTGCTCGACCGTCGCGTCGAGATGTAGAAGCGATGCCGCCAGTTGACGCTGCGACTTGCCGTCGGCGGTGGAGCAGAAGCGCGGCATCGGATCGGCCGGGGCGTCGTTTTTCAGCCGATCGGCGTCGAGCAGACGATCAAGCTGGCGCGCGATGGCGACGCTCGTGTCGACGATTTGCAGCCGCTCGCCAGCGATATCGCGGATGGCGCGATCGAGAAAAGGGTAGTGGGTGCAGCCGAGCACGAGCGTATCGGCGCCGGCATCGAGCATCGGCACGAGGTAGCTTTCCAGCAGCGCCATAAGTTCGGGGGACGAGGTGTCGCAGCGTTCGACCGCCTGAACCAGTCCGTGACCGGTTTGCAGCATGAAGCGGCAATCGCCCGCGTAACGTTCCAGAAGCGACCAGAAGCGCGCGCTGCGCAGCGTGACCTGCGTCGCCAGCACGCCGACGACGCGCGATTTCGACACCGCTGCAGCCGGCTTCACGCCCGGCTCCACACCGACGATCGGGATCGCGAGCGTCTCGCGCACCAGCGCGATGGATTGCGCGGTGGCGGTATTGCAGGCGACGACGAGCACCTTCGCGCCCTGCGCGACCAACCAGCGGCAGATGGCCGTGGTGCGGTCGTCGATGAAATCGTCGTCTTTTTTGCCGTAGGGCGCGTGCAGCGAATCGGCTATGTAGATCAGCCGTTCGTGCGGCAGGACCGCGCGCACCGCGCGCAGCACCGACAGGCCGCCGAGGCCGGAATCAAAAATGCCGACCGAAGCGCTAGGATCGGCGCTGCGCGCGGTCGGGTTCGGGTTCGGCGGCAAATCGGATTCAGCTGACATGCAAAGGCGGAAGAATTATTCGTCTTCGCCAATCATAGTCTGTTGGTAGTTCTGGATGCCAACCTTCTTGATCAGATCCAACTGCGTTTCGAGCCAGTCGATATGTTCTTCAGTGTCGTCGAGAATCTTCTCGAAGATTTCACGCGACACGTAATCGCGCACCGACTCGCAATACGCGATGGCTTCCTTGCAGGTCGCCTGCGAAATCTGCTCGAGCTTCAGATCGCATTCGAGGATTTCCTGCGTTTCCTCGCCTATCAGCAGCTTGTGCAGATCCTGCAGGTTCGGCAGGCCATCCAGCATAAAGACGCGCTGGATCAGCCAGTCCGCGTGCTTCATTTCGCCGATGGATTCGTCGTATTCGTGCTTGCCGAGTTTTTCGAGGCCCCAGTGCTTATACATCCGCGCGTGCAGAAAGTACTGGTTGATCGCGGTCAGCTCGTTTTTGAGCTGAGCATTCAGATATTCGATGACTTTTGCGTCGCTTTTCATGACCGTTCCTAAGATTATTGCGATTTGTGACGTGGGGCAATGGCGGAAAGATAAACCTTCGGCGTGACAATGCCAAGGTTGAGAAGAAATTTTTTACCAGACAAAACTGAGAATGAAAAATCCTTCTTAACTGCGGACTGGTAAAGAAAAAGAGCCAGGCAAGTGCCCGGCTCTTTCTGATCGGTTCGCGGAGCCTGCGCGCCGCGAAACTCGCGTGTGTTTAAACGGTAGCGACCGGAATCTTGCCGATCTTCGCCTGCCATTCCGCGGAGCCGGTCTTGTGGACCGACGTGCCGCTCGAATCGACGGCCACCGTCACCGGCATGTCCTGCACGTCGAACTCGCAGATCGCTTCCATGCCGAGGTCTTTGAATGCAAGCACCTTGGCCTCGCGGATCACCTTCGACACGAGATAGGCCGCGCCGCCGACCGCCATCAGGTATGTGGCCTTGTGATTCTTGATGGCCTCAATGGCGACCGGACCGCGCTCCGCCTTGCCGATCATCGAAATGAAGCCGGTCTGCGCGAGCATCATCTCGGTGAACTTGTCCATGCGCGTTGCCGTGGTCGGGCCTGCCGGGCCGACAGCTTCGTCGCGCACCGGATCGACCGGGCCGACGTAATAGATCACGTGGTTGGTGAAATCGACCGGCAGCTTTTCGCCCTTGGCGAGCATGTCGGCAATGCGCTTGTGCGTGGCATCGCGGCCCGTCAGCATCTTGCCCGACAGCAGCAGCGTCTGGCCCGGTTTCCACGAGGCGACTTCTTCCGGCGTCAGCGTGTTCAGATCGACGCGCTTGCTGGTTTCTGTGTTCGGCTGCCAGGTGACGTTCGGCCACGCGTCGAGCGGTGGCGCTTCGAGCCTGGCCGCGCCCGAACCGTCGAGCGTGAAGTGCGCGTGGCGGGTCGCCGCGCAGTTCGGGATGATCGCGACCGGCTTGGACGCCGCGTGCGTCGGCGCCGCCATGATCTTGACGTCCAGCACGGTGGCGAGACCACCGAGACCCTGCGCGCCGATGCCGAGCGCGTTGACCTTCTCGTGCAGTTCGACGCGCAGTTCCTCGATCCAGTCCTGCGGGCCGCGCGCGATGATGTCCTGAATGGCGATCGGGTCCATCAGCGATTCCTTCGCCATGACCATCGCCTTTTCGGCGGTGCCGCCGATGCCGATGCCGAGCATGTCCGGCGGGCACCAACCCGCGCCCATCGTCGGCACGGTCTTGAAGATCCAGTCGACGATCGAATCGGTTCTTCATGAAAAGCGCGTGTTCCCGCCTTCGGACAAGGCGAAGTCGGGAGCGGCCATTTTGGGCATGGACGCTTATCAGGCGCTCGCCGCCGAAGCCGAGCGCGACTACGAAGGTTTCTGGGCGCGGCTCGCGCGCGAAACCCTGTCGTGGCACAAACCCTTCACCAAGGTACTCGACGAAACCAGGGCGCCGTTCTACACCTGGTTCGAAGACGGCGAACTCAACGCGTCGTACAACTGTCTCGACCGGCACGTCGAAGCCGGCCGCGGCAACGAGAACGCGATCATCTTCGAAGCCGACGACGGCACCGTCACCAACATCACAATCAGGGCCTGCTCGAGCGCACCTGCCGGCTCGCCAATGCGCTCAAGAAGCGCGGCGTGAAGAAGGGCGATCGCGTCGTCATCTATCTGCCGATGTCGGTCGAAGGCGTGGTCGCGATGCAGGCGTGCGTGCGCATCGACGCAACGCATTCGGTCGTGTTCGGCGGCTTTTCGTCGAAGTCGCTCAACGAGCGCCTGGTCGATGTCGGCGCGGTCGCGCTCATCATCGCCGACGAGCAGATGCGCGGCGGCAAGGCGCTGCCGCTCAAGAGCATTGCCGACGAGGCGCTGGCCGCGGGCGGCTGCGATGCGGTGAAGAACGTCATCGTCTACAAGCGCATGGGCGGCAAGGTCGCTTGGACCGAAGGCCGCGACGAGTGGCTGCAAGGAGATCGTCGCGAACGAAGCGCCGACCTGCGAGCCGGAGTGAGTCGGCGCCGAGCATCCGCTCTTCATCCTCTATACGTCCGATTCGACGGGCAAGCCCAAGGGCGTGCAGCACAGCACGGCGGGCGTGCTGCTGTGGTCCGCGCAGACCATGAAGTGGACCTTCGACATGAAGCCGGGCGATGTCTTCTGGTGTACGGCGGACATCGGCTGGATCACCGGACATAGTTACATCGCTTACGGGCCGCTCGCGATCGGCGCGACGCAGGTGATGTTCGAAGGTGTGCCGACGTATCCGCACGCGGGTCGCTTCTAGGAGATGATCGCGCGCCACAAGGTCACGATCTTCTACACCGCGCCGACAGCGATCCGCTCGCTCATCGAGGCGTCGGAAGCGGACGCGAAGGTGCATCCGAAGATGCTTCGATCTGTCGACGCTGCGCATCCTCGGCACGGTCGGCGAACCGATCAATCCGGAAGCGTGGATGTGGTATCACGAGAACGTCGGGCGCGGCCAGTGTCCTATCGTCGATACGTGGTGGCAGACCGAGACCGGCGGCCACATGATCACGCCGCTGCCGGGCGCGGCGCCGCTCGTGCCGGGTTCGTGCACGCTGCCGTTGCCGGGCGTCATGGCGGCCATCGTCGACGAAACCGGTCAGGACGTGCCGAACGGGCAGGGCGGCATTCTGGTCGTCAAACGTCCGTGGCCGTCGATGCTGCGCAATGTCTGGGGCGATCCGAAGCGATATCAGACGAGCTATTTCCCCGAGGAACTCGGCGGCAAGCTGTATCTTGCCGGCGATGGCACGGTGCGCGACAAACAAAGAAACCGGCTACTTCACGATCATGGGCCGCATCGACGACGTGCTGAACGTCTCGGGCCACCGTCTGGGCACGATGGAGATCGAATCGGCGCTGGNAGCCTTGGTCGCGTTCGTCGTGTTGAAGCGTGTGCGTCCTGAAGGCGATGAAGCGAAGCAGATCGCCAACGAATTGCGCAACTGGGTCGGCAAGGAGATCGGACCGATCGCGAAGCCCAAGGACATCCGCTTCGGCGAGAACCTGCCGAAGACGCGCTCGGGCAAGATCATGCGCTGTCTGTTGCGCTCGCTCGCGAAGGGCGAGGAAATCACGCAGGACGTGTCGACGCTAGAGAATCCCGCGATCCTCGATCAGCTCGGCGAAGCGCGCTGACGCACCCGGCTCACGTCATGCATGCCACCGCCGCCCGTCCGGTCGGCGGTCTTTTCTGATTGCTCTCGTCATGCGGTTTTGCTACAAAGCCGCATGTCCGATTCCGTCACTCCGAACCCGCCGGATCAGCCCGCGCATCCCGCACCGCCGCCCGTGCCGGCCGCGCATCGCCGCTACTGGTGCTTCAATGTCGCGCTGATCGCCGTGCTGCTCGACGTCTCGCCGTCGGCACGATCGTCTCGTTCGGCGTGCCGCTCTTTGCGCAGCGGCTCGCGCAAATCCGCATCGCGGGCTTTCCCTTGCGTTCTACTTCGGTGCGCAGGGCGCGATTCTCGTCTACGTCGCGCTGATCGTCGTCTATATCGTGCTAATGCAGTTCGCCGATGCGCGTCTGCTGCGCGTGACACGCGAGACGCGCGCAATCGCGCGATGCGCTCATGGGCGAGCCCCGGGCATGAAGCTTACCAACCGGCTCATTCTTGCCTACGCGCTGTACACGGTCGGCTTTCTGCTGTTCATCTTCCTGATGGAGCGTATCGAGAGCGCAACCGGGCCGGGCATGTGGATCAGCTAGGTGTTCCTGTTCGTGCCGATCGCAGTGTATGCGGTCATCGGACTGTTGTCGCGCACCTCCGATCTCGTCGAGTACTACGTCGCGTGCCGGCGCGTACCGTCCGCGTTCAACGGCATGGCGACGACGGCGGACTGGCCGTCGGCAGCATCGTTCATCGGCCTGGCCGGATTGATCTACGCGAGCGGCTACGACGGTCTCGCCTACGTGATGGGCTGGACCGGCGGCTACTGCCTGGTCGCCTTCCTGCTCGCGCCTTACGTGCGCAAGCTCGCGCGCTACACCATTCCCAATTTTCTCGGCACGCGCTTTTCGAGCAACCTCGTGCGCGAACTCGCGGCCATCGCGGCGATTCTGTGCTCGTTCGTCTATCTGGTCGCGCAGATTCAGGGCATCGGGCTGATCGCGTCGCGCTTCATCGGCATCGAGTTTTCGATCGGGATTTTCTGCGGGCTCGCGGGCATCCTCGTCTGCTCGTTCCTCGGCGGGATGCGCGCGGTGACGTGGACGCAGGTCGCGCAGTACATCATCCTGATCGCGGCGATGCTGATTCCCGTGTCGATGATCGCCCATCGCGAAGGCCTCGGATGGCTGCCGCAACTGAACTACGGCCGCGTGATGGAGCGCGTCGAGCAACTCGAACGCGACGTCGCCGCGTCGCCGGACGAAGCGCGTNCCGCCACAATGGGCTGCTGCGCGAGATCAACGAGCGCGAGCGCGAACTGGCGTCGTTTNGCCCTCGCACGCATCAGTTGAACTTTTTGTCGCTGCTGTTGTGCCTGTCGATCGGCACGGCGAGTCTGCCGCACATCCTGACGCGCTATAACACGACGACTTCGGTCTATAACACGACGACTTCGGTCGCATCGGCGCGGCGTTCGCTCTTTTTCGTCGCGCTGTTCTATCTGACCGTGCCGGTGCTGGCGATGTTGATCAAGCACGAGATTCTGTCGGGGCTGGTCGGGCATCGCTTCGCCGAGCTGCCGCAATGGGTGATGCAATGGCGGCGCGTCGAGCCGTATCTGATCCGCATCGCCGATCCGACCGGCGACGGCAGCCGGACATGGTGGTGCTGGCAGCGCCAGAGATCGCGGGCCTGCCTTACGTAATCTCCGGACTGATCGCAGCGGCCGCGCTGGCGGCCGCGCTGTCTACCGCCGACGGCCTGCTGCTCACCATCGCCAATGCGCTGTCGCACGACGTATATTGCTGCATGGTGGATCGCAGCGCGACAAGCCAGCGGCGCGTGACGATCTCGAAGATTCTCTTGCTGGGCGTGGCGCTGCTGGCGTCTTATGTGGCGTCGCTCAACACGGGGAACATTCTGTTTCTGGTCGACGCGGCGTTTTCGCTGGCGGCATCCAGTCTGTTTCCGGCGCTGGTGCTCGGCGTGTTCTGGAAGCGTACGACGCAGCGCGGCGTGGTCGCGGGGCTCGTCATGTGTGTCTATTACATCGTGTCGACGTATCCGTTCTTCGTGCAGTTGACGGGATTCGCCGGGGTGCGCTGGTTCGGCATTGAGCCGATCAGTTCGGGCGTGTTCGGCGTGCCGGCGGGATTTGCGGTGGCGATCGTCGTCAGTCTCTTCGACCACAAACCCGATGCGTACACGCGTGCGCTGGTGGATTACATTCGCCATCCGTAAAGGGGTGGCGGGGCGACCGGAAGTTGGTATAATCGTAAGCTTATGGAGAGATGGATGAGTGGTTTAAGTCGCACGCCTGGAAAGCGCGTATAGGGTAAAACCTATCGGGGGTTCGAATCCCCCTCTCTCCGCCAAAGCGCATTCCCAGACGGGCCCGTCTGGGGCCGTCGTCGTTTCTACCCACATTCGCTTATGTCGGCGACGTCACGTCGATCGCAAAAAAGCGTCGAGAGCCAGACTCCGCCCCTCACCCCCAATCCCGTGCCGTCGCACCTGCCGTTCGATCGATTAAACGACACAACCGCTCAAGATCCGCCGGTTTTGTAAAGTGATGATCGAAGCCCGCCGCTTTCGCATCCAGCCGGTCTTTCTCCTGTCCCCATCCAGTCAACGCGATGAGTTCCATGTCCTTGCCCCACGGCTCTCGCCGAATCCGTCGCGCAACTTCATAACCTGTGATATCCGGCATGCCGATATCGAGGATCACCACTTCCGGCCGCGCCTCCTCGGCCGCCTTAAATCCAGACAGACCATCGAAGGCGACTTGTACCTGATGACGTTCCATCTAAAGCACGACGGAAAGACTGATCGCGGCATCCTGATTGTCATCGACGATCAACATCCTGCGGCTGTTCCCGGTCGAGTCATGGATGGCTGACGTGTCGCCGAGGCGATGGACTGCTCTTCGGCAACCGGCAACCTGACGACTAACTCGCTTCCCTGTCCCGGTCCCTGGCTGTGCGCCTGCACGCTGCCGCCATGCAAGCCGACCAGCGCGAGCCTGATGCCGAGGCCTCCCTGACTTCGATCGATGGCGTTCTGCAGTTGCGAAAACATCTCGAAGATCGATTCGAGGTCCGCCTGCGGGATTCCGATGCCGTTGTCTCGAACCGTGATCACCACGTCATTGCCGCTTCGATGTGCGCTCAGCCAGAGCTTTCCTCCAGGCGGAGTGAACTTGACGGCGTTGTCGAGGAGATTCTGGATGGTCAGCAATAGACGCGTCGGATCGACGTCGAGCAGGATCGGCTCGCCGGGAATCGCCACGTTGAGTTCATGCGACGACGCCAAAACGTTAGCCCGCGAGTCCTCGATCGCCGACGTCAATACGGTCACCAGGTCGACGCGTGCCTTGCGCAACTCGAGCTTGCCTTGCGTGATGCGCGACATCTCCAGAAGGTCGTCGACAAGCCGCGTCATATGGTGCACCTGACGCTTGAAGACGTCGCGTCCCCAAATCAACTGCGGGTCCGTCAGAACCTTCAGGCTGAATATCTCGAGTACATTGCGCATCGGCGCAAGCGGGTTGCGAGGCTCGTGCGCAAGCGTTGCGAGGAACTCGTCCTTACGTCGATTGATCGCCTGAAGCGCGCTTTCCGCTTTGGCTCGGGCTTCGAGCCCCTGTTCGGCTTTGCGTCGTGCGTCGATCAACGCCGTCTCATAGCGATGACGCTCTTCGACCACGAAGAAAGAATACTCATCGAACTCATCGTCGCCATGGCGCGTGCGCGAGACGTTGAACATCGTCGGCAGGACCCCTCCCGTCCGTCGCGTGACGTCAACCCGCACCTCGACGACGGATCGCTGCAGCAACAGCGACGGTGCAACCTGCGCCGAAAACAACAGCCGGCCACCCACGGTGAGCAGCAACTGAATCGTGGAGTGCTCGATGAATTCGTCCGGAGCGTATCCGGTCCAACGGCAGAACGTCGCATTCGCCCGCACGATGGTTCCGTTGAGCGTGGTCATCACAAGACCGCAGGACGCGCGCTCGCCGCTCGCTTCAATCGCCGGCAACTCTCTTTTTTGACTGTCCATCTGTTTCTTGCGGAAGTGTTTTTATGAACGACTCGATTGCTTGAATACACGCGCCCGGCGCACTGATGTGAGGGCAATGTCCTTCGTTGTCGATTATGCAAAGCACGCTGTTTTGTATTTGCCCTTGCATGTAATCCGATACCCGGCGGCACAAAAGGATCATGAGTGGATTGCACGATCAGGGTGGGTACGGTCACGCGAACGAGGTCTGCCCGATGATCGTAGAGAAAGGTGACGCGCGCGAAATGTTTCGCGATATCCAGGTCGTCCGTGCTGAAAGTACTCGCGAAAAGAATACTCGTGTCGCGATGCGCTTCTTCACCGAGAATGGCGGGGGCCATCGTACTCGACCAACCCAGAAAATTGCTTTCGAGCGACTCGAGCAAGCTGCCGATCTCTTGTCGTTCGAAGCCGCCCACATAATCCGCTTCGTTGATCAGCGATGGAGAAGGGCCGATCATCACGAGCGCCTTGAATCGCTCAGGGGCAGCGATCGAAGCCAGCATGCCGATGGTGGCGCCAACGGAATGGCCCACTAAAACTACCGGTTCCGGCGCAACGGCGGCTAAGGCATCGATGAGATCTTTAACGTGTCCGTCGAGCGTCGCGTGCCTGAGCGGATCATAAGCAGCAAGGTCCGATAAATCGCTACCGACTAAATCCAATAAGACGATTTTGAAGCGGTTCGAAAAGGTTGCATTCAGGTATTTCCAGGCACCTTGATCGAATCCAAAGCTGTATACGAAAACTAATGTTTCAGGTCCTTTTCCATATATTCGAACGTTGTTTCGTCGTTGAGCATTCATGTCG
>JAQFVI010000389.1 GCA_029439495.1 Caballeronia sp. BR6202001590007 | reverse complement strand
CCGATGCTGAATCGGTAACTTCAACCCCCTCGCGGCGCCTGTAGCTCGCTATGAAACCCGCAAAGCCGATAGCTTTGTTGGAACTATCACATTGCTTCCCCTCTAACATTTAGCACTCGCTTGATGGGAATGCTAATATCGTGACTGGCTTTCCGCCAGGTTAAGCGGAAAGCGAATATACAAGGAGACAAGGAGCTTATGAGCATGACCAATGCGATGATCCTTCCGAATGTGTTGAGCTCGGCACCTGCCAAGGCATTCTCGGCAGGAGTGCTGACGTACGCACAGTCGTCGATGCTGACCGGCCAGATCGGCAACATCGATTCCTACATCCAGGCAGTGAACCGTATTCCGATGCTGACGCAGGCAGAGGAACGTCAGTACGCCACCGAATTCCGCGACCACGGCAATCTCAACGCCGCGCGTCAACTGGTGATTTCGCACCTGCGTCTGGTCGTGTCGATCGCCCGCAACTATCTCGGTTACGGGCTGCCGCACGCGGATCTGATTCAAGAAGGCAATATCGGTCTGATGAAGGCCGTCAAACGCTTCGATCCGGAGCAGAACGTACGCCTGGTGTCCTATGCGATGCACTGGATCAAGGCGGAGATTCACGAGTACATCCTGCGCAACTGGCGCATGGTGAAGGTCGCGACGACCAAGGCGCAGCGCAAGTTGTTCTTCAATCTGCGCAGCCACAAGACGCACAACTCGGCTTTCACGCAGGACGAGATCGACGGTCTCGCGAGCCAGTTGAACGTGAAGCGCGAGGAAGTCGCGGAGATGGAAACGCGGCTGTCGGGCGGCGATATCGCACTCGAAGGCCAGGTCGAAGACGGCGAAGAAGCATTCGCACCGATCGCGTATTTGGCAGATTCGCACAGCGAGCCGACCAACGTCATCGCGGCGCGGCAGTTCGACAGGCTGCAAAGCGACGGCCTGTCCGAAGCGCTCGAATCCCTGGACGAGCGTAGCCGCCGCATCATCATGGCGCGCTGGCTGGAAGTGCAGGACGACGGATCGGGCAGCAAGACGCTGCACGAGCTCGCCGACGAATTCGGCGTATCGGCCGAGCGGATTCGCCAGATCGAAGCCAGCGCAATGAAGAAAATGCGCGCCGCGCTGCACGATTATTCGTAACGTGTGACGTAGCGTTCGCGTGACGCCAAAGCCCGCTGCTGAAAGGCCGCGGGCTTTTTCTTTGGGCGCTGCTTTCGCTCACGATTGCCGTCGAAAACAAAAATGGCGCCGGAAGGCGCCGCTTCCGTATTTCGACGACAGGACGATCAGGCCGGCATCGGTGCTGCGCCGCCGCTCGACGACAGACGCGTCGCCATTTGCGCCGCATAGCGCGACGCGGCCGATCCCCGACGATGTGGATCGTATCCGCCGACACCCACGCGACATCCAGCGACGACAGGCGCTGACGATCCACCGACGACGGATCGCGCACGACCACGCGCAAGCGCGTCTGCGCGACGGCATCAAGCGAGGCGACGTTGGTCGCGCCGCCGAACACCGCGAGCCAGCGCAGCGGGTCGGGATCGAGCTGGCCCGTGCTCTGGTCCGCGCTCGACGCGCTCACGGCAGCCGCGGCATGCGCCGGCGCCGACGATGCCGGCGTCGCGCCGCGCTCGAACGAATGCTCCAGTTCGCCGCGGATTTCATCGGCGATCAGATCGGCTTCCGGCCCGATGATCACCTGCACGTTCGTCGCGCCGCGCTTGAGCCCGCCGCGCGCGCCGATGCTCTTCAACTGCGGTTCCGATACCTTCTCCGCATCGACGACCGACAGGCGCAGACGCGTCGTGCAGGCATCGACGAGCGTCAGGTTGGAGGCGCCGCCCAGCGCCGAAATGTACTTCGAAGCACGCGTGTTGCCCGCCGAGGCCGCGCCGGGAAGCGGCGGAATCAGGTCGCCGTCGACTGCGCACGTGACGTCGGTTTCGGCGTCGGTGGTCGCGGGCTCGCGGCCCGGCGTCGCCATGTTGAACTTGCGAATGAAGGAGCGGAACAGTCCGTAGTAGACGATGCCGTACACGAGGCCGATCGGGATCACCATCCAGCCGCGCTGCGACAGGCCGTAGTTCAGCACGTAGTCGATCGCGCCTTGGATCGCGTAGAGCACCGGCGCGAGGAACAACTGTATTCGATCGGCTCGGTCACTCCCGTCAGGAACGCGGTGAGCGCCATCGAGGAGAACAGCAGGCCGACGACGACCGCGCGGCGCCCCTTGGAGGCTTCGTGGAACATCGCCAGACACGCGGCGGGCAGGCCAAACATCATGATCGGGAAGAAGCCGGTCATGAAGCCGCCCGCAGTCGGGTCGCCCGCGAAAAAGCGATGCAGGTCGCCGTGCACGACCGCACCGCCGCCCGGCGGCGTGAACGAGCCGAACACGAACCACGCCAGCGAATTGATGATGTGATGCAACCCCGTGACCAGCAGGATGCGGTTCAGCACGCCGAACACGAAGGTGCCGAGCGCGCCCGCGGTCGTGAGCCAGTTGCCCGCCGTGTCGATGGCGCTCTGAATCAGCTGCCACACTTAGCCGAACACGATCCCGAGCACGAGACACGCGACGCCGGTGACGATCGGCACGAAGCGCTTGCCGCCGAAGAACGCGAGGTATTCGGGCAGCTTGATGTCCTTGTACTTGTTGTACAGATAGCCCGCGACCACGCCCGCGACGATCCCCGACAGCACGCCTATGTTGAGCTTGTCCGTTGATGTCCTTCATGACGGCGATCTCGATCAGATAGCCGATCGCGCCGGCGAGACCCGCCGTGCCGTTGTTGTCCTTCGCGAAGCCCATTGCCACGCCGATGGCGAACAGAAGCGGCAGGTTCGTGAAGATCGTGTCACCTGCATCGGCGATCATTTTGATGTTGAAGACGTCGGGCTGGCCGAAACGCAGTACGCGTTCGGGACGCTGGACGGACGGTCAGTCCAGCGGCCAGATTTCGCGGCTCGCCGCTCTTACTGCCTGTGCCGATTCGAGCGAAAGCATGTCTTCCGCGCGCTGACGGCAAAGCTGGTAATCGAATGTGCGCACGCGCGCCTTGATGCCCGGCACCGACACCGGATCGACCGACAGTTCGGTCACGCCGAGTCCGACTAGCACCGGCGCCGCGAGCGGATCGCTACCGAGCGCGCCACACACGCCGACCCACTTGCCATGCTTGCGCGCGCCGTCGACGGTCGCCTTGACGAACCGCAGCACGGCCGGATGCAGACCGTCGGACTGCGCGGCGAGATCGGGCTGGCAACGGTCCATCGCGAGCGTGTACTGGGTAAGATCGTTGGTGCCGATCGAGAGCGATCGAGAGGAAATCGGCATGTTGCGCGAGCTAGTCGGCGAGCAGCGCGGCCGACGGCACTTCGATCATCACGCCGACTTCGACGGGCTCCGTGCGCCCGACTTCGCTCGCCAGTTCCTCGATGCGCGCGCAGGCGCCTGAGTTCGGCGACTTCCGTGGCCATTGGAAAGAGAATGCACACGCGGCCGGCGGGCTTCACCGCGAGCAGGCCGCGCAACTGGTCGTCGAGCAGATCGGGACGCACTTGCGTGAGACGGATGCCGCGCAGGCCGAGCGCCGGGTTTTCCTCAGACGGCAGCGTCAGATAGTCGACTTCCTTGTCGGCGCCCACGTCGAGCGTGCATGATCGCCGTGCGCCCCGCCCCTGCAGCGCTCGACAATGTCCTGATAGCTGTGCGCATGTTCCGCGACGCTCGGCGCCGCCTGGCGATGGATGAACAACAGTTCCGTGCGCAGCCGGCCGACCGCGTCCGCGCCGTTTTCGACGGCGGCTTTTGTATCGTCGAGCGTGGCAATGTTCGCGGCGACTTCGATATGACGGCCGTCCCGGGTCGATGCGGCTTCGCGCGACATCTGGCGATTCGCTTCGCGCACGTTCGCGAGACGGTCGCGTTCGCCGCGCGCGCGTTCGAGATCGAGCAGCGTAGGCGCGTGCTCGACGCGTCCCGCCGATGCGTTGACGACCACCTGCGTACCGTCCGGAATCGCGTGCAGCGTATCGCCGATGGCGACGAGCGCGGGAATGCCGACTTGCCGCGCGATGATCGCCGCGTGCGAAGTCGCGCCGCCGCGCGCCATGACGAGGAGCGCCGTGACGCGCGTGCGATCGTGCGATCAATCGACGACAGATCGGACGGCGTGAATTCGCTCGTCGCGAGCACCGCTTCGGCGGGCAGTTCGCGCGCCGCCGTACCGGTCAGGCCAAGCGCGCGCAGCACGCGTTTCTGAACGTCGCGCAGATCGGCCGCGCCACGCTTCGCCGACCGCGCTGCGCTGCGACGCGGTGCGCACGGTTTCTTCGAGTTCCGCGTCGACCTGCGCGATGGCCTTGTCGAACGCGCAGCTCTCCGCCGCCGACGGGCCGCTCGCCTGCTCGGGCGGCACGATCTCCTGGTCGTCCCAGCGCACGAGCGTGTCGACCGCGACGCCCGTCGTGCCGCATACGCCGGCGAGCGTGTTCGGCGGCAGCGCTTCGTCCGATGCGCGCGGCACGGCCACGGGCGCGGGCGAACGCTCGCGCGCCGGCGATTTTTCCACTTCGCCGGCGGCCGCGCGCAGCAATTCCGCGGCGACAGCATCGACGGCCTGTTGCGATTGCGGGCCGATGCCGACGAGTTCAATCGTCGCGCCCTCGCCACGCCCACGCCCAGACCGAGCAGGCCGACGACGCTTTCCATCGGCGCCTTTTTGCCCTCGTACCGCACTTCGACTTTCGCGTCTAGACCGCGCGCGGCTTCGCGCGCCCGCGCCGCCGGACGCGCATGCGGTCCGCCCGCGTGCGCGAGCGTCACGCTGCGGCGCGCTTCTTAGAGCACAACGGCGCCGTTGCGCGCCACTTCGGCCTTTTCGCCGTTCTTCGCGCGCAGGACCAGCAGGCGTCCGNCACCGACACGAGACTCGGCGCATGCTGCGCGACGGAATCCGCATTGAATTCGATCNCGCCGCCGAGTTCAACGGTATCGATGCCGATATGCACCAGCACTTCCGCGCCCTGCGGCGAACGCACCGTCACCGCGTGATGAGTGCGCACAAGATGCGCGACGACGCCGTCGCACGGCGCGACGAGCACGTTGTCGAGCGGATCGATGCCGATACCGTCGCCGAACATGCCCTCAGCAAACCGGGGTCCGGGACGTCGGCGAGCGGCACGACGGGACCAGTGAACGGCGCAAGCAACACGACATCGTTCGGCTTATCGGCGGAATGATTCAACAGAGACTCCTCGGCACGGCACATCGGCTTTCTCGCTCAATGGGTTTCGGTGACTTTGTTCAGATGGCACGGCGCGTCGGGATTGCGCCCACGCGCGGCGGCCAGCTGCGCGGCCATCACGTAGAAGGAAAGGATCGCGGCGATCGGATCGAGCGCCGGATGATCGGTGGCGACGAGCGGCAATTCGGCATCCGCGACGTCGCCGGGCGCGGCGAACAGCACGCGCGCACCGCGCGCACGCATGTCGGCGGCCAGTTGAATCAGGCCCGCCTGCTCCGGTCCGCGCGGCGCGAACACGAGCAGCGGATAGTCCTTGTCGATGATTTCCATCGGGCCGTGCCGCACTTCGGCGCTCGAAAACGCTTCCGCCTGAATGCCGGAGGTTTCCTTCAGCTTGAGCGCCGCTTCCTGGGCGATGGCGAGACCGAGGCTGCGGCCGATCACGATCATGCGATCGACCTCGCGCAGTTCGCCGACGGCACGCGACCAGTCGAGCGCGCCTGCCGCGCGCAGCGCGTCGGGCAGTGTCTTCAGACCGTTGAGCAACTCGACGTCGCGCTGAACATGCGCGATCACGATGGCCGACAGCGACAGCATCGCGATGTAACTTTTCGTCGCAGCAACCGATAGTTCCGGCCCGGCGAGCAGCGGCAGAAAGAATTCGCACGCGCTTTCGAGCGGCGAACCACCGACGTTGACGGCGGCAACGGTGAACGCGCCCGCGTCGCGCAGCGCCTGCATCGTGCCGACGAGATCGGGGCTCTTGCCGGACTGTGAGAACGCGACGGCCAACTGGCCCGAGACGCGCAGCGGCGCCTGCTGCAGCGTGGCGACGGACATCGGCAGCGACGCGACCGGCACGCCGATGCGGCTCATCGTCAGCGCGGCGAAATAGCNGGTGCTCGGCCAGCGCCTCGATGCGGGAGGTATCGGCAAGCTGGGCCGCGACGACATCCGCGGACTCCAGCGCTTCGTTAAGCATATTCGACAATTGATTCTCCTTCGACATACGTAGCCGTCAACGCATGTTCCCGGTCGAGCACGACGAGATCGGCCCACGCGCCGCGCGCAATGCGGCCGCGGTCCTCGGAGTCCGAGATAGTCGGCGGGATAGCGCGACAGGCGATTCGATACGTCCGCGAGCGGAATGCCCAGCGAGACGAGATTGCGCAGCGCCTGATCCATGGTCAGCGTGCTGCCGGCGAGCGTACCGTCCGCGNCCGCCGAGGTGCTGTCGGTGACGACATAGAGATGCGGGATCGCGCGCATCGCGGCGCAAATCGTCCCCGGATGCACATGCAGCGGGTCGGGGATCAGTTCGGCGTACTCCGCATGCGCGAGCGCCGCGCCGACCATGCCCGGATCGTGGTGATGCAGCGGCGACATCGCGTTGAACAGGTGTGTGAAACCGCGCGCGCCGTGCTTGAGCGCGTGGACGGCGTCGTCGTAAGTGCCCAGCTAATGGCTGAGCTGCACGCGCACGCCGCGCGATGCCATCTCCGAAATGATGTCGAGATGTCCGGAGATTTCCGGCGCGCTCGTGACGACGCGAATCGGCGCGAGTTCGAGATACGTGAGCACGTCGTCGCGCACGGCGACCGCGGCGGCGTCCGGTTGCGCGCCAAGCTTGCCCGGATTGATGTACGGGCCTTCGAGATGCACGCCGAGCAAGCGCGCGCCGCCTGCCGCGCGATGCTTCGCCTGTTCGCCGAGACCGGCGACGACCGCCATGAGTTCGTCGCGCGGCGCGGTCATGGTCGTGGCGAGCAGGCTCGTGGTGCCGTGCCGCGCGTGCTGACGCGCGCGGCACGGCACCACCTTCCATGATGTATGTCGCGCCCGCCGCCGTGCACATGCAGATCGATGGCAGGATGTACGGATCGTCGTTCGCGAGCGGATCGGCGATATGGTCTTCGAGCGCGGTGACGCGCCCGTTTTCGAAGCGGACCGAGCCGTTGATCCAGCTGTCCGTCGTCAGAATGTTTCCTTTCAGCACGAAGTTCTCTGGAAGTGCGCGCGGCGTGATGAGGTTCGGCGCCGCCTGCGCCCGCTGCGAGCAGGCTTGCCGCGTGCATGCATGGCGATGCGCGCGGCGTGCGGACGGCCGTCCACGGGTCCTCTGATTGTTGTGTGCCTGCTGTTGCCTGCTGCCTGGTGCTGCCTTGCGTCATGCACGCCGTGTCGCGACGCTTATCAATGTAGTTCGGCGACGAAGTCGTAGTAATCGTCGCGGCAGTAGGTATCCGTCAGTTCGATCGCGCGTCGATCGGCCGAATAGCCGATGCGCGTAATAACGAGCAGCGCGGCATGCGGCGCCACGCCCATCAGCCGCGCGACGTCGATGCTCGCGTTCACTGCGCGAAAATGCTGCAGCGCGCGCACCACCGATTCGATTGCCCGCGCGCTTCGAGATACCGGTACAATAATGCGTCGATCGCCGATGGGTCCGGCACGACTACCGCAGGCAAGGTCGAATGCTCCATCGCCATCACGATGCCGTCCGCATGACGCAGTCGCTGCAAGCTCGCAACGGACGCGCCTGAAGACAAACCGAGCCGCACGATCTTTTCGCGACTCGCTGCTCGCAAGCTGCGGTTCAGCCAGATCGAATCTGGTTTGAATCCGCGCTGCTCCATCTTTCGCGTGAATCCGACGAGCCGCGACAGCGGATCTGCGGTACGCGGCGTGATGAAGCTGCCCGCGCCGTGCACCCGCCGTACAAGCCCTGTTCGACTAGCAAGGCCATGGCCTTGCGCGCAGTAATTCGCGATATGCCGACGCCTTCCGAGAGACTTCGTTCGGAGGGAAGCACTTCGCCCGCGGTCCAACAACCCGAATGAATCGCAGTCGTCAGACGCGAAGCGAGCTGCAGATAGAGCGGCGTGTCGCTTCGCGTGTCGGGCCTCAGGTTCTCCCAGCGTCGGTCCATACAGGCCCTCTGCCAACTTCAAATTAGAGCCCATTATATTATCGATATAATACTACCAGTCAACGCTGATAGATCACCTGATGGCAGGCAACAAAATTCCATGAAAATCAATTGTTTAACTTGTTTTAAGCAGATCAAGAGCAACTTAACCGGGCTAAGGACTTTCCCCAATCAACCATTACGATTGGATAGCTGGTCTTGTCATGGAACGTACTCCGGATTTTTAGGCAATTAGCATTAGCACGAGCGTACTTTCTTTGGCACAATGTATCGATTAGTTCGGATTGGCAACTAATCCGGAGACAGAACACATGTTGAGAGAGTAAGCAGGGCTTGTCCGATCAGGAGTCGAGGCGCAGGAGCCGTGAGGCGCTTCAATCGCTTTTACGCGCGTCATGCGGGTGCGCTTCACGAGCGCACTACACAAGAGCCACTTTTCGCTAACCGCGAAGTGCGCATCCTTCACGAACTCGCGCACGGACGAGCCCATACGGCGGCGGATTTGTCGCGCAATCTCGGACTCGACACAGGCTATCTGAGCCGTCTCATCACGAGCTTCCAGAAAGCCAGCCTCGTTCAGCGCGTGAAGAACGAAGCGGACGGCCGCGCCAACCTGCTCACCATGACCGCCGCGGCCAAGGCCAAGGTCGATGAAATCGACCTGCATATCTCCGCTGAAACGGCCACCCTGCTCAGCCGACTGACGTCCGGCGAGATCGAGCAACTGACTATATGGGCATGGCGGACGTCGAACGGCTTCTGTCGCCCAGCATGGGCAACGTGCAGGACACACGCCTGCGCGGTCCGCGCAGCGGCGACTTCGGCTGGATGATCGAACGTCACGCGCATCTCGACACGGTATCGAATTCGCAGCCGTCGCTCAGCAACGAGGCTTGCCGCCTCCGCCATTTCCAGCTACTGGATCCCGGAGCAGGAAGGCGCGGCGCGTATCGGTGCCGCGTTGCTGACGGCGGAATCGGAGTCGCAGGCGCGCATCGATCTTCTCTTCGTCGAACGCAGCGCGCGCCGCCGCGGACTCGGCGCACAACTCGTCGCGGCTTGTACGAACTTCGCGCATGGCGCGGGCTACGAGAACATCGTGTGCTGCCTGGCGCAAGCGCGCGAAGATCTGTGTGCGCTCTTCATGTCGGCGGGTTTTACGCTCGAACAAGGCATCGGCTCGGCCGTGACCTTTCGGCGCGAGTTGCGCAAGGTCTTCGCGGACTGAACCGGCATGAAGCAAAACGGNTCCCTTGAATTCGCTCTTCAGGAACTGGCGCACGTCATCCGACTGATACGCGGCCACGAGCTTCTTCACCCACGGCTGGTCCTTGTCTTTCGCGCATACGGCGATCAGGTTCGCATACGGGCTATGCACGTCTTCGAGCGCGATCGCGTCTTTCGTCGGCTGCAGGCCTGCGGCAAGCGCGAAGTTCGTGTTGATCGCAGCAGCGTCGACGTCCGCGAGCGTGCGCGGCAATTGCGCGGCATCGAGTTCGACGAGCTTGATCTTCTTCGGGTTCTCCGCGACATCGAGCGGCGTCGCGTTGTTGCCGTTCGTGCCGGCACCGGCCTTCAGCTTGATCACGCCTTGCGACTGCAACAAGAGCAGCGCGCGATTCTCGTTGGACGGATCGTTCGGCAACCCCACCTTCGCGCCTTGCGGAAGGTCCTTGAGCGACTTCAGCTTTTTCGAATACACACCGAGCGGCGAAATATACGTGAGACCCGCATTCACGATCTTATAGCCGCTCTGCTTGATCTGGCTGTCGAGATACGGCTGATGCTGAAAGCTGTTCGCATCGAGATCGCCTGCGTCGAGCGCAGCGTTCGGTTGCACGTAATCGTTGAACTCGACGACCTTCACCTCGAGGCCATTACGCTTCGCGATCTTTTGCACGACCTGCCAGATCTGCATCGGGACCGCTGATGGTGCCCACCTTGATGACCTTGTCATCCGCGTGTGCGGCGAAGCTCGTGACGAATGCGACCGATGCCGCCGTGGCGATGACTGCTTTGAGCAAATTTTTGTGCTGCATGCTGTTCCTGTTTCGATGCTGAGTTGCTGAACTGCCCTGCCGGAAGTTCGTATGTCATGCGGCCGATGCAACGACGCGTCGTCGACCGTGGCTATAGATGTTTGCACAGCTTTGGTGCGAGCGGAAATACAGAATCATCATGTCGATATCACCGCTCGCGCCGTGCGGCTAAAATCGCGGACACTTGTCTACGAAATCGCGTGTCACGGAGGCAAATCGACATGTACGTAATCAACTTGCGACACACCTGCGCCCTCGCCGAAATCGACGACGCGCTCGAAGCGCACCGCGCGTTCCTCACGCGTTATTTCGAAGCGGGCGTCTTCGTGATGGCAGGGCCGAAACTGCCGTGCGAAGGCGGAATCATCATCGCGTCGGGCATCGAGCGCGCGCGACTCGACGCGATCATCGCGAAAGACCCCTTCGCGCAGCAGCATCTCGCGCACTACGACGTCACCGAATTCAAGGCGACGCGGCTCGCACCGGGCTGGAGCCTGCCGACGCCGGAAGCGTAAAACGAAGAAGCGGCCGAAAGGCCGCTTCTTCGTTTCGATGCGCCGAACCGTTCGACTCAATCGACCAGAATCTTCAGGTCGTGCACCCACGGCTCGACGCCCTGCCCGTCGCGCGCATACAGCCGCAGCTTGCCATCCTTGTCGAACACGAAGCTCGCGGCCGTGTGATTCATCGTGTAATCGTCCTTGCTCGTACCGGGCGCCTTTTCGTAGACGACGTGCAGATCCTTCGCAACCTTGGCGAGCTGCGCGTCGCTGTCCGGACGCAGGCCGATGAACACGGGATTGAACGCCTGCACGTACTGACCGAGGATCGGCGCCGTGTCGCGCGCGGGATCGACCGTGACCATCAGCACCTGAACGTCCTTCGACTTGTCGCCGAGTTGCTGCATGGCCTGCGACAGTTCAGCAAGCGTCGTCGGGCAAACGTCCGGGCAATGCGTGTAGCCGAAGAACAGCACCACAGCCTTAGCCTTACCCTTGAAATCCGCGAGCGAGCGCGTCTTGCCGCTGGTATCGGGAAAGGAAAAATCGCCGACGAACTGCTTGTTGCCGGTGATGTCGAGGTTCTTGAAGTCAGGCGCTTTCTCGCACGCGGACAGCAGCGCCGCGAACATCAGCAGCGCGATCAGGCGACGCAGAAGTGCCGTCATGCGCCGATCACCGTGCGCACATCGTGATCGACCAGGAGCGCGACGAAGAGCAGCGACAAATAAATGATCGAATAGCGGAAGGTCTTGCGTGCAAGCGCATCCGAGTAATTGCGGTACATCTTCCACGCATAGCCGAGGAACACCGCGCCGAGCGCGACGGCAGTCGCCAGATACACGAGACCGCTCATGCAGGAGACGAACGGCATCAGCGTGACGGCGAACAGGATGATCGTGTATAGGAAGATGTTCAGCAGCGTATGCTTCTCGCCGTGCGTGATGGGCAGCATCGGCAGTCCGGCGTTTTCGTAATCCTTGCGGCGATACAGCGCCAGCGCCCAGAAGTGCGGCGGCGTCCAGATGAAGATGATGAGCACGAGAATCCACGCATCGCCTGGAACATGGCCCGTGACCGCGGCCCAGCCGAGCGCAGGCGGCATTGCGCCCGATGCGCCGCCGATCACGATGTTCTGCGGCGTGTACGGCTTGAGCAAGAGCGTGTAGATGACCGCATAGCCGACGAAGGTCGCGATGGTCAGCCACATGGTTAGCGCGTTGGTGAACGTGTAGAGCGTCCACATGCCGATGCCGCCGAGCACGGCGGAGAAGGTCAGGATCTGCGTGGTCGTGATCTGGCCGCGCGCCGACGGACGCCATGCGGTACGGCGCATCTTCGCATCGGCTTTCTGTTCGACGAGACAGTTGATGGCGAAAGCCGCGCCCGCCAGCAACCAAATGCCGACGGCGCCGCCGACGAGCTTGTCCCACGGCACCATGCCGGGCGTGGACAGGAACATGCCGATGACGGCACAGAAGACGGCGAGCTGCGTGACTCGCGGTTTTGTCAGCGCGATGTACTGCGAAGCGCGGCTAACGAGGGGGGAATGTAGTGTCGTGCTATCCATGATGTGGAGTCATGCTGAAAAGACGTCACGCGCGGGAAGCATGGCGCGGCCGGAACGGCTGGAGGAGATTTGAAAGTTTAGCATAACAAGCAGCAGCAACAGGACGGCGGCCCCGCCGTTGTGGGCGACCGCGACGGGCAGCGGCCATTGCAGGACGATATTGGACAGTCCTGTGAGGAACTGGACGACGATGACGAACAATACGCTGTTCGCGGGCTTGCGAAGCGAGTCGAAGCGCCGCAGCCTGAGCGCGAACCAGGCCAGATAGAGCACGACGACGACCGCAAACGTGCGATGCGTCCAGTGGATCGCGACGAGCGCGTCCTGCGAAATCACGTCGCCGTCGCCGGTCATGCCGAGCGCGCGCCATAGATGAAAACCTTGCTCGAAGTTCATCTGCGGGATCCACTGACCGTTGCACAGCGGGAAGTCGGTGCACGCGAGCACCGCGTAATTCGTGCTGACCCAGCCGCCCAGCGCGATCTGCACGACGAGCAGGATCAGGCTGAATACGGCGACCGGCATCCAGCGCGCGGCGGCGGGATCGAGCGAGGGAATCGGCGTCATGCGGGCCGCGAGCCAGCCGAGCACGCCGAGCAGCGCGAGCCCGAGCAGAAGGTGCGTCGTGACGATCACCGGCTGAAGCTTGAGCGTGACCGTCCACGCGCCGAACGCGCCTTGCAGCAGGATCAGCCCCAGAATGCCGGTCGGCCACCACGGCGAGACGTGCAGCGGCCGCTTCTTGACGCGCGCCGTCCACGCGATGATCGTCTGCGCGATAATCAGCACGCCGATCGCCATCGCGAAGTAGCGGTGCAGCATCTCGATCCACGCCTTCATCATGCTGACCGGCCCGGTCGGCATCGCCTGATAGGCGGCGCTGATCTGCGCATGCGCGATGAACAGCGACGACGTGCCGTAACAGCCCGGCCAGTCGGGACAGCCGAGGCCGGAATCCGTCAGGCGCGTGAAGCCGCCGAACATGATAAGATCGGGCGTCAGGAAAGTCGTCAGCCAGACGAGCTTGCGAAACTTGTCGTCGTCGGCCTTCATCCAGACGTAGGAGAGCGGCAGCAGCGCGATGCAAATGCCGATCAGGCCGAGTTGCAGTAGGAACATACCTTTTTACCTTCGTTTGGCCACATCGTCCGGCGCGTCAGCCGATGCGCGACCACTTCAGAAGCTTCGCGACGTCCGCGTTGATCTTCCTCGGATCGGGGTTCTTCGGGAAGCGCATCATCAGGTTACCGTTCGGATCGACGAGAAAAATGTGATCCGTCAGTTTCGTGCCGTCGCCGACCGGCAGCCACGCGGCGAGCGCCTTTTCATCGGCGATCAGCATGCGCGTATCGGGTTGCGGATAGGCGAGCTTGATCTTTTCGTCCACCGGCTTGTCGTCCGTGCGCAGCCAGACGTTGACCACGCGATCGCGCTCACCCGACTGCAGCACGCGCACCTGGCGCATGAAGTAGAAGCGCGTCACGCATTGCTCGTCGCAATCGCTGCCGTTGACGGTGATCATCAGCCATTTGCCTTCGAGCGACTTGAGCACCATGCGCTGGCCGTTCTCGTCCTGTACGGCGAGTTGCGCCGGAATCGGCCGCTGCGGCTCGATCAGCACGCCGTAACTCGACGTGCTGCCGGCCGGCTTGAAGATGTAGTACATCAGATAGGACGCGATGACCGGCGCCGCGCACACCAGCGCCAGGAACACGAGCATCCAGCGGCCCTTGTTCCAGGAGCCGGACTTGGCGGGTCGGTTTGCAGCGGGCGTTCGGGTTGGCATCGTCGAAAAACGGGTCTCTGGTATAGCTCGGGTCTGTGGCTCGAAGAAACTTCAAATGCGGCCGACGACGTTGTCGTCGTTCGCGTCGGCGCTTTTCTTCGCGGCGCGGCGCGGCGCGCGGCGCGCGGCGTAGAGGCCGAAGCCGATCGCCGCCGCGGCCATGCCCCACCACTGGAACATGTAGCCGTAGTTGCGTTCGACGCCGAGCGTCGGCGCGGGCCAGTCGCGCACGAGCTTGTCGCCGGTGTCGTTCGTCTGCTGAATCACGAAGGGCTGAAGCGCGAGANCCGCCGCGGCCGAGTTCGAAGGCCTGCGACGCATTTGACCGCGCTATGCCCATGACGTCGACGATGCCCTTCGGCGTCGCGTAAGGCTCGATGCCGGTGCGGTCCGCGAGGTTGCGCGGCAGCCATCCGCGATTGACGAGCACGTAGCCGCCGCCCTCGAGTTTAAGCGGCATCACCACATAAAAGCCCGGCTGATCGTTATACGGACGATTATCGAGATACACGACGCGTTCCGGCATGAACTCGCCGCATGCCATAACGCGATGGAATTCGATCGAAGCGAGCGGCAGCGGATTCGCGCCGACGCGCTGCGACGGCGCGTTCTCGAATGCGACGATCAGCGCGTTGAGCACTTCCTTCTGATGCGCGCAATCGCGTTGCCAGAAGCCCAGCCGCACGGTCACGACGACGACCAGCAGGATCAGCAGCGCGGGCCAGAGACGGATCTTCATGCCGCCGACCTAATCGGCGGTATCCGCGCGGCGGCCGCACGGGGCGATTCATCGAGTGAGATAATGAAATAGTCCACTTCAATACTGCTCAGCGCTTTTCGAGCATCGGTTTCGTGCACATCATCGTTGCCATCGCGTTCATCCTCATCCTCAGCAGTCTCGGCTCGGCGTTCTATTTCATGATGACCGACAAGGGCCGCAGCAAGCGGATGGTGTGGTCGCTTGCCACACGCGTCGGACTGTCGATCTCGCTGTTCCTGTTCATCCTGTTCGCGCACTGGATGGGCTGGATTCAGTCGACCGGCATCGGCATCCCACTTGGACGATAACCGTAAAGAAGGTTCTCGCCGCGAGGCCGATTGTCGCGTTCTTCCTGAAAACAACACGCCGCCTGGACGGAAGTTGAGGGCGGCGCGGTCATTTCTGCTGCTCGGCCGATGCGGACGCCGTGCGCCCGCATCGCCTGGGAATTACAGCCAGTACACGACGACGTACAGCCCGAGCCACACGACGTCGACGAAGTGCCAGTACCATGCCGCGCCTTCGAACGCGAAATGGTGTTCGGCGGTGAAGTGGCCGCGAATCAGTCTGACCATCACGACCGCGAGCATCGTGCCGCCGAGGAAGACGTGGAAACCGTGGAAGCCCGTCAGCAGGAAGAACGTCGAGCCATACACGCCCGAGGCCAACGTCAGGTTCAGTTCGTTATAGGCGTGGAAATATTCGTAACCCTGGCAGAATAGGAAGATGATGCCGAGCAGCACCGTCGCGGCGAGCCAGACGATTACCTTGTGGCGGTGATTCTCGCGCAGCGCATGGTGCGCGACCGTCAGCGTCGCGCCCGAGGACAGCAGCAGCGCGGTGTTGATCGTCGGCAGCGGCCACGGCACCATCGCGCGGAAATGCGGCACGAGCGCGGCGGGACCGTTGTTCGGCCACACGGCGGAGAAATCCGGCCAGATCAGCTTGTAGTCGAGGCTGCCGAGTTCGTGCATCGCGATCTGGCGCGCGTAGAAGAGCGCACCGAAGAAGGCCGCGAAGAACATCACTTCGGAGAAGATGAACCAGCTCATGCTCCAGCGGTACGACACGTCGACGCGCTTGCCGTACATGCCGCCTTCGGATTCGGAGATCGTGTCGCCGAACCAGTGCCACAGCACGAACAACAGGAACAGCAGGCTGAGGAAAGTCGTGAACGGCGCCCACAAATGACCGTTGATCCACGACGCGAGCGACGCGAGCATCACCAGCAAGCCGCTCGCCGCCATGATCGGATGCTGCGACGGATACGGAACGAAGTAATACGGGCTCTCGTTTTGACCACTCATTGTTGACTCTCCACTTCGATCCAGTTGCTTGAATTTTCTTGTGCCGCCAGCCGTTGCCGACGGGTTTCGCTTATCCGACCACCGCGCGCACCACAAGCAGCAGCACGACGATGAACAGCACCGCGCCGATCCCCGCTGCGATCAGATGCAGCGGCTTGAGTTGCGCGGCATCGTTTTCCAGATCCGCGCGGCGGCGCACGCCGAAAAACGACCAGAACACCGCCTTCACCAGCTTGAGGATTCCGCCCTTTCCGGACGACGCCGCGTTCATGATCCTTTCGCCACCGACTTCGGCGCGTCCAGTTCGAAGAACGTGTAGGACAGCGTGATCGTCTTCACGTCCTTGGGCAGCTTCGGGTCGACGACGAACACGACCGGCATGCGCCGGGTTTCGCCGGGGGCGAGCGTCTGCTGCGTGAAGCAAAAACATTCGATCTTCTTGAAGTACTCGGTGGCCTGCTTCGGCGCGTAGCTCGGGATCGCTTGCGCCTTCACCGTGCGGCCCTGATCGTTGGTCACCTGGTACATCACCGTCATCACTTCGCCGGGGTGGATGTCGAGATTGCTCGACTCCGGCCGGAATTCCAGCGGACCGCGCGCGTTCACATCGAATTCGATCGACACCGTCCGCGCCATGTCCACCTGCGTGTTCTTCGCCTCACGCACGCCGACGTCGCGCTGCACGAGATTGTTGATGCCGGTGATTTGGCAGATCACGTGATACATCGGCACCAGCACGAAGCCGAAACCGAACATCAGCGCGGCGACCACGAAGAGCTTCAACAGCATCGAGCGGTTGAACGCGCGGTCGATATGAGTTTCCTGCGGCTGTGTCGACACTTTTACCCTCGCGACAACAGGTATTGCCTGACGACGATACCCACAAGAAAATGGCGGCAATCAGCACCATGATCAGACCGAGCCGCTTGTTGCCCGCGCGGATTTCCTCGGGGGCGTGCGTCCTTTTTGTGAATTCGGGGCCATGCTTTCCTTGGCGAAGGTCCGCGGGACGAGGCTTGGCGACATCCCGCGAACCGTTCGAAACGACTTACTCGACGTGCGGTGGATTCTCGAAGGTATGGAACGGCGCCGGGCTCGGCACGGTCCACTCGAGACCTTCCGCGCCATCCCACGGCTTGTCGGACGCCTTTTCCAGATCGCTGCCGCCGCGATACGTCGGCAGCGCGACCGCGAACAGGAAGTACGCCTGCGCGAGGCCGAAGCCGAATGCGCCGATGGTCGCGATCTGGTTGAAGTCCGTGAACTGCGCTGGGTAGTCCGCATAGCGGCGCGGCATGCCGGCGAGACCCAGGAAGTGCATCGGGAAGAACGTGATGTTGAAGAAGATCATCGACGCCCAGAAATGGATCTTGCCGCGTATCTCGTTGTACATCCAGCCGGTCCACTTCGGCGCCCAGTAGTACCAGCCCGCGAACAGCGCAAACAGCGAACCCGCCACCAGCACGTAGTGGAAGTGCGCCACCACGTAGTACGTGCCGTGCATCTGGATGTCGAGCGGCGCCATCGATAGGATCAGGCCCGTGAAGCCGCCCATAGTGAACACGAACAGGAAGCCGATGGCGAACAGCATCGGGGTTTCGAAGGTCAGCGCGCCGCGCCACATCGTCACCACCCAGTTGAACACCTTCACGCCCGTCGGGACCGCGATCAGCATCGTCGCGTACATGAAGAAGAGCTGGCCCGTCACCGGCATGCCGGTCGCGAACATGTGGTGCGCCCAGACCATGAACGACAGGATCGCGATCGATGCCGTCGCGTACACCATCGAGCTATAGCCGAACAGCGGCTTGCGCGAAAACGCCGGAATCACCTGCGACACGATCCCGAACGCCGGCAAGATCATGATGTACACCTCGGGGTGACCGAAGAACCAGAAGATGTGCTGGTACATCACCGGATCGCCGCCGCCCGCCGCGTTGAAGAACGACGTGCCGAAGTGGCGGTCGAACAGCACCATCGTGATCGCGCCCGCCAGAACCGGCATCACGGCGATCAGCAGATACGCGGTGATCAGCCAGGTCCACGCGAACATCGGCATCTTCATGAGCGTCATGCCCGGCGCGCGCATGTTGAGGATGGTCACGACGATGTTGATGCCGCCCATGATCGACGACGCGCCCATGATGTGGACTGCGAAAATCGCGAAGTCCATGCCCGGGCCCATCTGCGTGGAGAGCGGTGCGTATAGCGTCCAGCCCGCCGCCGTCGCGCCGCCCGGCACGAAGAACGAACCGACCAGCAGCACGGCCGCGACCGGCAGCAGCCAGAAGCTGAAGTTGTTCATCCGCGCGAACGCCATGTCCGATGCGCCGATTTGCAGCGGCACCATCCAGTTCGCGAAACCGACGAAGGCCGGCATGATCGCGCCGAACACCATGATCAGGCCGTGCATCGTGGTGAGCTGGTTGAAAAACTCGAGACGCATGATCTGCAGACCCGGCTCGAACAACTCGGCACGGATGCCCAGCGCCATCACGCCGCCGGACAGGAACATGATGAACGAGAACAGCAGGTACAGCGTCCCGATGTCCTTGTGGTTGGTGGCCCATAGCCACCGGCGCCAGCCATGCGGCGTCTCGTGCGCATGGTCGTCGTGCGCATGGTCGTGACCCGCGTGTACATCGTGTCCGATGCTACTAGACATGACAATGATCTCCTAAGCGAATACTCGGGGCACTTGGCTTTCCCGGCGGCTTTCCCGTTGCCCGATGTGAGCGAAGGAAAAGCGCGCGCGGGTCATGTCAAGCAGCCGGACTGATTTCGACGCGGCGTGCTTCTTTCGCATCCGTACCGCCCGTGACCGACTCGGACTTCTTCAAAACAATGTGGTCTTCCGCCACGCCTGCTGCCTTCAGCGCGTCGCGCACGGCTTGCGCGCGGCGTTTGGCGAGATCGGCGTTCAGATCGGCGCCGCCGGTCGCATCCGTGAAGCCCGACAGCGCGAGTTTCGCGTCCGGGTGGGCCTTGAAGTAGGCGGCTGCGGCCTGCACCGCGCCGGAAGCGTCGGCGGGAAGCGCGTCCTTGCCGATTTCGAAATAGATGCTCGCGGGCAGACCGGCCGCCTGCTCGCCGGATGCCGCTGCCGGTGCGCTCGCCTCGGCTGCCGGAGCCGATGCCGGCGTTTCCGACGCGCCCGCCGCCGCCTGCGTGCCGCGGCCTGCCGGCATCTTGCCGTTACGCGCGCCGGCCACCTGCTTCGGCTGGAGGATGTCGCCGGTGTGATTACCCCAGGTATTGCGCTCGTACGTGACGACCGATGCGATCTCGACGTCGTTCAGCGTCGATTGCCACGGCGGCATCGCGCCCTTGCCGTGCAGCACGATCTTCACATGCTCGGCGATTGGGCCGTTCGCGACCTTCGAGCCGTCGAGCGCCGGGAACTGGCCCGCGCCCTTGCCCGTCGGCTGGTGACAGACCGCGCAGTTGGACACATACACTTGCTGGCCGCGCGTCTTCAGCTCGTTCATCGTGTAGGTCTTGTTGGGATCGTCGGCCGATGCGGCCATTTTCTTCTTCTGGCCATCGACCCACTTCGCGTAATCGTCGGCGGACAGCACGTCGACGACGACCGGCATGTACGCGTGCTCCTTGCCGCACAGTTCCGTACAGAAGCCGCGATAGGTGCCGACCTTTTCCGCTTTGAACCAGGTATCGCGCACGAAGCCGGGAATCGCGTCCTGCTTCACGCCGAACGCCGGGATGTACCACGAGTGCACGACGTCGTTGGCGATCGTGATGATGCGGATCTTCTTGTCGACCGGCACGACGAGCGGGTTATCGACTGCCTGCAGGTACAGATCGGAGATCGGCGCCTGACCGTTGGTTTCCGCGCGCGGCGTGGACAGCGTCGAGAGGAAGCTGATGCCCTCGCCCGGGCCCTTCACGTAGTCGTAACCCCATTTCCACTGATAACCCGTGACCTTCACGGTGAGATCAGCGTTGGACGCGTCCTTCATCGCGACGACGGCCTTCGTCGCGGGCAGCGCCATCAGCACGACGATGATGAACGGCACGATCGTCCAGATGATTTCGACGGTGGTACTTTCGTGGAAGTGCGCCGGCTTGAAACCCTTGGACTTGCGATGCTTGACGAGCGAATAGAACATCACCCCGAACACGCCGATGAAAATGACGGTACAGATGATGAGCATGAAGATGTGGAGGCCGTAGAGCTCCTCGGCGATCTTCGTCACAGGCTGCTGGAAGTTGATCTCGTTGACACGAGGACCGCCAGGACTGTCGTTGACCGCCAGGGCCACGCAGGCGTTGAGCAGTGCGCCTGCCGCCAACACGTCCGAGAGGGCTCGCTTGATTGTTTTCATAGCATCCTTACCCAAATTTTCCATTCAAATCTCGACCCCCTGTGGCATCGCGCTGCTGCCGGCTCCTCTCAGAGGCGTCTGAGCGACGCCTGTAACTCGGCAGCAAATTGTTTGCGACGATGCTGTGCAAGGTGTTGTCCGATTTTCACCGATTGACCGCGCGACACGATCGTGCGCGGCTCTCTCGGAGCGTCGCGCCCGTCTCGATCCGCACCCAGCGCGCATAGATCACGAACGCGACACCGACCACCGTCAATTCGATGCCGGTGAACGGCAGTACCAGCCAGGCGCCGTTCAGAAAAAGCGAAGTTGCAATGGCAATGAAAACGAGCGACAGCGACAGATAAAAGCCCACGAACTGCCGGGGCAAAACCGAGCAGTTCCGCTTCATCAACCAGTCTTTGATGAGCGGCTCGGACTCTGTCAGCGCTTGGCTCGCTTGCATCGCTGTCTCCAACAATCCTCACAAATTCGCTCGGATTTTGCCCAAATTTGTGTCAGTTCGGGCGACAAACTGACACATTATAGGCGGGATGGTTGGCATCCACAAGCAAGGGCCATAACCGCGCAAACCCATATCCGGTAAGCATTCGCGCCATTTTGACGCAGTTTTTCGGGGCACTTTTAAGCGGAAATCTCTGACATAACCATTACCCCCTTTTCCTCTCGTTCAAAACCTTCCAGCGATTCCATTTCAACGATTGCGCCTCGGCCCACGCCCGATGTCTTCCAGCCGCACGATGCCGTGCCCTTCGGCCATCGTGCGCGGTGCGGCCTTCCATGCGTGGCCGTAGATGACTTCGAAAGTGAGCGGGATCGTGCCGTCGTCGCGGCGCAGCGCCTCGAGCTTGTCGAACACCGCGGCGCGCAGATCCCGATCCCGTGCGTCGATCGGACGCACCGCGCGTGCGCTTTCCAGCGTGCGATCGAACGGATACGCGCCCCAGCGGGTCACGTCCGCGAACAGCGATTCGGGCAATTTGTAAGTGATCGTCAGGACTTCCTGATCCATCACTGGAATTTCGAAGCCGCTCTCGACGAGCATGTCGCCGAGATCGTGCATGTCGACGAAGTCGATCGTATGAGCCTCGGCCGAAAGGCCGAGCGTGCGCTCGGCTTCGCGATACGCTGCCGCGAGTTCGCGCAGCGTGTCGGGGCCGAAGGTGCTGAACATCAAGAGGCCGTTGACCTTCAGCACGCGCGACCATTCCGGAAACACCTGATCGGGACGCAAGTGCCAGTGCAGCGCGAGGTTCGACCACAGCAATTCGAAAGCGCCCGTTACGAACGGCAGCGCGGAAAAATCTGCTTGCGCGAGTTGCGGACCGCGCGTGCCGAACGCCTTCGCGAGCGTCGACGGCAGAAAGCGCCGCCAGCCTTCGTCGGGCGTATCCGCGCCGCGCGCGCGCGTGAGCATATCGGCCGAGATATCGATGCCGGTGACGAGGCTCTTCGCGAAGCGCTCCCGCAAGCCCGGCAGATCGGCGCCGGGACCGCAGGCCGCATCGAGCACGCGCAGCGGCGCGACCTTGATGTACTCCAGCCGCTCGCGCATCCGCGACGCGATCTCGCGAGGCAGAAACGCGACCTCGTCGAAGGCAGCCGCACGACGGTCGAAGATCTCGCGCAGACGGCGCGAATCATAGGCCGGTCGGCCAGTNNNNATCGGCCGTGGCTGCGGACGCGCCGCGCGGACGATGCCTTCAAGTTTGCGAGTTCGCGCAGGTCGCCGCTCATGGAATGTTTTCGCCGATTCGCCCTCGCCTGTCGATGCTCGCCCGGCGCGCGTTCGACCTGACGCTCCCGGCCTCGTGCGTTTCATGCGGCAATATGTCGCAATGCCTGGTGTGCGGCAGATGCTATGCGCAATGCTGGAACGAGCCGCGTTCGCGCTGCGCGACCTGCGCGATACCCGTCGATAGCGGCAGCGGCACGCGTGTGCACTGCCACGCGTGTCTGACCAATCCGCCCGCGTTCAACGCTACGCTCGCCGCTACCGACTACCGCGCGCCGCTCGATCTGCTCGCCATCGACCTGAAGTTTTGCGGCCAGCTCGCCGTGGGCGCGAAATTCGCACGGCATCTGCACAACATGTTCGACAATAGCGGCCTGCCGGCGCCAGACACGATCGTGCCCGTGCCGCTGTCGAAGGCGCGGCTGATCGCGCGCGGCTACAACCAGGCCTGGGCGATCGCGCGTCCGCTCGCGCGGCGCATGAACGTGGCAGGCGACGCGTCGCTCGTCGTGCGCGCGAAGCATACGGCGCAGCAATCGAAGCTCGATCTCGATGCGCACCGCCGCAACGTCGCGGATGCCTTCGCGCTCACGCGCGACGTGCGCGGCAGGCACATCAGCGGCGGCGTCGACGTCATGACCTCGGGCGCGACGCTCGACGCCCTCGCCCGAACGCTCAAGCTGGCCGGCGCGCGGCGCGTGACGAACTTCGTCGCGCTGCGCACGCCGCAGGACTAACCCTTACCACCGCGAAAGCACGCAAGTCATGTTCAACGTCGTTCTCGTCGAACCCGAAATTCCGCCGAACACCGGCAATGTCATCCGCCNCGACGACGCCAGAATGCGCCGCGCCGGCCTCGACTATCACGAGTACGCGGAGATGAACGTGCATGCCGACTGGGTGCGTTCGTCGCGAAGGAAACGCCTGACGCGTCGCGCATGTTCGCGTTCACGACGCGCGGGTCGTCGCCGTTTTCGAGCACCGCTTTCAGCCGGGCGACTGGTCCGTCTTCGGCGCGGAAACGCGCGGCCTCGCGCCCGAACTGCTGGAACGCTTTCCGAACACGCAGCGCGTGCGCCTGCCGATGCGGCCAGGCAACCGCAGCCTGAATCTGTCGAATACGGTGGCGATCGTGACGTTCGAGGCGTGGCGTCAGGCGGGCTTCGAAGGCGGCACCTGAACGCTGTTCGGATCCGTCATTCGGCCTTTGCGTCGCGGCTCAGCAGCGCCTGAACCGCTACGCGCGGCGTGACGCCGTCGAAGAGCACGCGGCAAACCGCGTGCGTGATCGGCATGTCGATGCCGTGCGATTGCGCGAGTTCCAGCACGGCGCGCGCGCAGCGCACGCCTTCGGCGACGTGGCCGAGCGCGGCCAGGATTTCGTCGAGCGACAGTCCGCTCGCGAGCCGCACGCCGACCGTGCGATTGCGCGAGAGATCACCGGTCGCGGTGAGAATCAGGTCGCCGAGGCCGGTCAGGCCGGTAAAGGTCTCCGCGCGGCCACCGAGCGCGACGCCCAGGCGCGACATTTCCGCGAGCCCGCGCGTGATCAGTGCCGCGCGCGCGTTCAGCCCGAGTCCGAGACCGTCGGAGATGCCCGTTGCGATCGCGAGCACGTTCTTGACCGCGCCGCCCACTTCGACGCCGACGACGTCGTCGCCGGTGTAGATGCGCATCGCGCCGTGATGAAATGCGGCGACCGTGCGCGCGCCCAGTTCCGCCGATGCGCTAGCGACCGTCAACGCGACCGGCAGGCCCTGTCCGACTTTGCGCGCGAAGCTCGGCCCCGACAAGGTCCCGTTGCTGCGATGCTCCGGCAGCTCCGCTGCGACCACCTGATTGGGCAGGCATTGCGTATCGACTTCGAAGCCTTTGCAAAGCCAGAGGATATGCGCGGGCACGATGCCGCCCGCCTGCATCGACCGGCACAGCGCGCGCAGGCCGGCGACCGGCGTCGCGACGACGCACAGCGCGTCATCCGCGACGCAGTGCGCGAGCGCGCGATCGAAATCCGCCGTGAACGCGAGCGTATCCGGCAAATCGACGCCCGCGAGATAGCGCGCGTTTTCGTGTGTCTTCGAGAGAGAATCGATGAGCGCCCCGTCGCGCGTCCAGAGTATCGTGTCGTGCCGCGTCGCGAGATGGCCCGCCAGAGCGGTCCCCCACGCGCCGGCGCCGAGAACGGCTACTTTCATGCTCGGCTCCGGTTGGCAGAGTCAGACGTGTGGAATCGGCTCGCGCTCAGTGCTCGCGCTGTTTGCCGCGCCTTCGGCGCCCGCCAGTTGCGACAAGCGTTGCTCGTAGAGCGCCTGGAAGTTGATTTCCGCGAGATGAATCGGCGGGAAGCCGGCGCGCGTGATGGCGTCGGCGATGTTCGAGCGCAGATACGGGAACAGGATGGTCGGGCACGCGATGCCGACCAGCGGATCGATCTGTTCGTTCGGGATGTTGCGGATGTCGAAGATGCCCGCCTGCTTAGCTTCGATCAGGAACGCGACCTTATCGGTGACCTTAGCCGTGACCGTGCCCGTGACCAGCACTTCGAAGACGCTTTCCGCGAGGCGGTCGGCCTTCACGTCGACTTCGACCTCAACCAACGGCATTTCCTGTTCGAGAAAGATCGCGGGCGAGTTCGGCTGCTCGAGCGACATGTCCTTCAGATAGATACGCTGGATGTTGAAAAACGGCTGGTTGTTTTCGTCGGACATAATGAATTCCTAAGTGATTCGGTGTGCGTCCAGCGCGGGCCGGACGCACGGCGTCTTTGTCAGGCCAACTCGAGCAGCGGGGCGAGCCCACCCTGGCGATCGAGCACCGAGAGATCATCATAGCCGCCGACGTGCGTGTCGCCGATATAAATCTGCGGAACGGTACGGCGACCGGTGCGCGTCATCATTTCCTCGCGGCGGCCCGGTTCGCGGTCGATCAGGATTTTCTCGATCGTTTCGACCCCGCGGGACTTTAAAAGACGTTCGGCCATCTGGCAATACGGGCACACCTGCGTGCTGTACATCACAACGTTCTTCACTTGACTGCTCCTTGTTTCACGACCGGCATCCCAGCCTTTTGCCAGGCATCGACTCCACCCTGCAAAACGTGGACCTCGGCGTAACCCGCCTCGGTCACGACACGGCTGGCGCGCGCGGATTGTTGACCGGTCTGGCACACGAGCACGACCGGATTGCTCTTATTCTTCGCGATCTGGCCGATTTTTGCTGAAAGCTCCGCCTGCTCGATATTGCGAGCCGACGGCAAATGACCCTTGGCGAATTCCGTCGCCGGGCGCAGGTCGATCACCACCGCATTGCGGCGATTGATAAGCGTGGTGGCTTCGCCCGCCGAGATGCCGCCGCGGCCGCGTCGCGTGATGGTAGGCCAGAGGAGCAGCGCGCCGGAAACCAGAGCGATGACGATGAGCGCGATATTCGTGTAATCAGTGAAAAACTTCACGTCGAGAGCCGCCGAAATTTAGAGGAAAAAGGAGAAAGGGAAATGCGGGCAATCTACGCATTATAAAATAATCGTTTCCCGTGATAGCCTCGGCCATCCGGCCGATGGCGGCACCCCGCGCGGTGCAGGATTCGACGGGGTGCGATCGGCGCACTGCTTTCCTAACTGACCGACCTCACATCATGTATAAACTTGTGCTCATCCGCCACGGCGAATCGACGTGGAACAAGGAAAACCGCTTCACCGGCTGGGTCGACGTAGATCTGACCGAACAGGGCAACCGCGAGGCGCGTCAGGCCGGCGTGCTCCTGAAGGAAGCCGGCTACCGCTTCGACATCGCCTACACGTCAGTGCTGAAGCGCGCCATCCGTACGCTCTGGCATGTCCAGGACGAAATGGATCAAATGTACATCCCGGTCGTGCATTCGTGGCGCCTCAACGAGCGTCACTACGGTGCGCTCGCCGGTCTGAACAAGGCGGAAACCGCGAAGAAATACGGCGACGAACAGGTGTTCGTCTGGCGTCGCAGCTACGGCACGCCGCCGCCCGCGTTCGATCCGAGCGACGAACGCGCGTCCTTCGACGATCCGCGCTACGCCAAGGTGCCGCGCGAACAGTTGCCGCTGACCGAATGCCTGAAGGACACGGTCGCGCGCGTGCTGCCCATCTGGAACGAATCGATCGCGCCGGCCATCAAGACGGGCAAGCAGGTCGTCATCTCGGCGCACGGCAATTCGATCCGAGCGCTGGTGAAGTATCTGGACGACATCTCCGATCAGGACATCGTCGGCCTGAACATCCCGAACGGCATGCCGCTCGTCTACGAACTCGACGAAAACCTGAAGCCGATTAAGCACTACTACCTCGGCAACGCCGATGCCATCGCGGCCGCGCAGGCCGCCGTCGCCAAGCAGGACAAGGCGGGCCAACACGGCCCATCGCGGCTAGCGCGCCCGGACATGGCGCGCGCCTGACCGCCCGCGGGCGGCATCGTGTTAAACCGCGCGTCATCACGCGGTACCCTCAGGCATTTTAAGTTGCGGTTAAGTCGCCGATTAAGGTGAACGGTTATACTGGCCCGTCACCTACGATGCTGCCCCTTCGATTCCGAACGCACTTCCCTATGCGAAAGAACCTGAAAAACTTCAGCCTGGTCGCCGCTGGCGTCGCCGCCGGTGCCCTGGCCACCCTGCAGATTTCCGCATCCGCGCAGCAGACTGCCACGACGCCGCTTCCCCTCGATCAATTGCGGCTGTTCGCCGAGGTTTTCGGGCAAATCAAGCACGAATACGTCGCGCCGGTCGACGATAAAAAGCTGCTCACCGCCGCCATCAAAGGCATGGTGTCCAGCCTCGACCCGCACTCGTCGTATCTCGACAAGACGGATTACGAGGAACTGCAGGAGCAGACCAAGGGCCGCTTCGCGGGTCTTGGCATCGAAATTTCGTCGGAAGACGGTCTCATCAAGGTCATCTCGCCGATCGAGGACACGCCCGCGTTCCGCGCCGGCATCCGTCCAGGCGACCTGATCACGCGTATCAACGACAAGCCGGTGCGCGGCATGACGCTCGACAAGGCCGTCAAGCAGATGCGCGGCGAACCGGGCACCAAGGTCACGCTGACCATCTTCCGCAAGAGCGACGACCGCACGTTCCCGCTGACCGTCACGCGTGCGCTCATCAAAGTGCAGTCGGTGAAGATGAAGGTGCCGGAGCCGGGCTACGGCTACATCCGCATCACGAGCTTCCAGGAACGCACGGTGCAGGATCTCGCGTCGAAGCTGCAGGATCTCGCGCGCCAGCAGCCGAATCTGAAGGGCCTCGTGCTTGACCTGCGCAACAACGGCGGCGGCCTGCTGCAAAGCGCAGTCGGCGTCGCGGGCGCTTTCCTGCCGAACAATGCGGTGGTCGTGTCGACCAACGGCCAGATCGCGGACGCCAAGCAGACTTTCCGCGATACCTACGACAACTATCGCCTGCCGCCCTTCGATTCCGACCCGCTCAAGAACGTGCCGGAAATCTTCAAGAAGGTGCCGATGGTCGTGCTGACCAACGCATATTCGGCGTCAGCGTCGGAAATCGTCGCGGGCGCGCTGCAGGATCACCATCGCGCGCTGATCGTCGGCAAGACGACCTTCGGCAAGGGTTCGGTGCAGACGGTTCGCCCGATGACAGCCGACTCCGCGCTGCGTCTGACGACCGCCTACTACTACACGCCGAGCGGCAAGTCGATCCAGAACCAGGGCATGCGTCCCGACGTGCCGGTCGATCAGTACGCGGACGGCGATCCCGACGACGCGCTCGTCACGCGCGAAGTCGACTACTCGAACCACCTCGCGAACACGCAGGATCCGAACGAGAAGAAGGAACAGGAACAGCGCGAGCAGGATCGTCTGGAGCAACTGCGCCTGCTCGAAAAGCAGAACGACAAGAAGACGCCCGAGCAACGCCGCAAGGACCGCGAGCGCAAGCCGGTCGAATTCGGCAGCGCGGACGACTTCATGCTCCAGCAAGGCCTGAACAAGCTCGAAGGCAAGCCGGTCGTCGAATCGAAGTCCTACGCCGAGCGCAAGCTCGCGCAAAGCAACCCGGCACCGTCGGCTTCAGCACCGGTGGTCACGCCGCCCGCGCTGCCGGCCACGCCGGGTTCATCGCCGGCGTCGAGCGCGCAACCGGTTTCGTCGCCGACGGCGCAATCGAAGTAAGTTCACCGGATTGCGGTGTAAAAAAGGCTTCGCGAACGCGAAGCCCTTTCCTTTCTCTTTGCGGTGCTTAAAATGGGCGTTTTCCGGCGCCGTCCGCGCCTTGCGCGCCTGTTACCTTCGCGATGAACGACAATCAACTTCTCCGCTATTCCCGCCATATTCTCGTCGACGAAATCGGCATCGAAGCGCAGCAGCGCTTTCTCGATGCGCACGCGCTCATCGTGGGCGCCGGCGGCCTCGGCGCGCCGGCGGCGATGTATCTCGCGGCGGCGGGCATCGGAAAGATCACGCTCGTCGATGCCGACAGCGTCGATCTCACCAATCTGCAGCGGCAGATCGTGCACACGACGCACTCCGTCGGCCGCGCGAAGGTCGATTCAGCGCGAGACACGCTCAACGCGCTGAATCCGGACGTCGTCGTGGAAGCCGTGAACGCGCGCGTGGACGCCACCTGGCTGGATGCGCATCTGCCCGGCGCAAGCGTCGTGCTCGATTGCAGCGACAATTTCGCGACGCGCCACGCGATCAACACCGCGTGCGTCGCGCATCGCGTGCCGCTGGTGTCGGGCGCGGCGCTGCGTTTCGACGGCCAGATCAGCACCTTCGATTTCCGGTCGCCCGATTCGCCCTGTTACGCGTGCGTGTTCCCGCCAGATCAGGAGTTCGAGGAAGTCGTGTGCTCGACCATGGGCGTGTTCGCGCCGACGGTCGGCATCATCGGCGCGATGCAGGCGGCGGAAGGGCTGCGCGCGATCGGCGGTTTCGGCGAGACGCTCGCGGGCCGGCTGTTGATGCTCGACTCGCTGCGCATAGAATGGAACACGATAAAGATCGCGCGGCAGCCGGATTGCCCGGTCTGCCGCGCGCGCTGAACGTCACACCTTCTGCAACTGCGCCAGCGCGACCTGCAGTTCGGCGGGCTCGTAGGCGGCCAGTACATCGGCGACGGGCTTGTCGAACGCCTTCAGGTTCGAGCGCAGAATTTCCTGCTTGACGACCAGCAACTGGCTCGGGTGCATCGAGAACTCGGTCAGACCGAGGCCGAGCAAGAGACGCGTGACCGTCGGATCGCCCGCCATTTCACCGCACACGGACGCCGGCACGCCCGCGCGCTTCGCCTCGCGCAAGGTGTATGCGATCAGATGCAACACCGCCGGATGCAGCGGATCGTAGAGATGCGCGACGGCGTTGTCGGCACGATCGATCGCGAGCGTGTACTGAATCAGATCGTTCGTGCCGATCGACAGAAAGTCCAGTCGCGACAGAAACAGCCGCACGGCGATGGCGGCGGCCGGAATCTCGATCATCGCGCCGACCTGCACCTTCGGATCGTAGGCGATGCCCGCATCGTCGAGCTGACGCTTCGCCTCACGGATCAGATCGAGCGTCTGATCGATTTCCTGCGCATGCGCGAGCATCGGAATCAAAATCTTGGTCGGCCCGAACACCGACGCGCGCAGAATCGCCCGCAACTGAGTCGTGAACATCTGCGGCTCGGACAGGCTCCAGCGGATCGCGCGCAAGCCGAGCGCGGGATTCGGCGCGGTCTCGTAGCCGTCGCCAGCGCTCATCGAATCGAGCGGCTTGTCCGCGCCGACGTCGATCGTGCGGATCGTCACCGGCTTGCCGTTCATCAGTTCGACCGCGCACTTGTAGGTCTCGAACTGCTCTTCCTCTTCCGGAAGCTGGTTTTTGTGATTCATGAAGAGGAATTCGGTGCGGAACAGCCCGACACCCATCGCGCCCGCTTCGACGGCGACCTGCGCGTCCTCCGGCAACTCGATGTTCGCGCACAGTTCGATCTTGGTGCCGCACAGTGTCTGCGTCGGCGAGAACTTGAGGCGCTGGAGCTTGCGCTGTTCGAGCAGCTTTTCGCTCTGCCGGTACGAATATTCCTCGAGCACGATCGGCACCGGATCGACGATCACGATGCCGTGGTCGCCGTCGACGATGATCAGATCGTTCTGCCGGATCAGCACGCTCGCCTGCTGCACGCCGACCGACGCCGGAATGCCGAGACTGCGCGCGACGATCGCCGTATGCGACGTGCGGCCGCCGAGATCGGTGACGAAACCCTTGAACGCCTGCGTTTTGAACTGGAGCATGTCGGCCGGCGCGATATCGTGCGCGACGACGATCATCTCGTTGTGGCCGTTGCTCGCCGCCGTATGCACGACGAGCGAAGCGACCGTCGGCGCGCCCGCGAGCGCTTTCAGGAGCCGTTCGACGACCTGTTCGACGTCCGCCTTACGCTCGCGCAGGTACTCGTCTTCGATTTCGTCGAAAAAACCGCCGAGGATTTCGAGCTGCTCGGTCAGCGCCCATTCGACGTTGTAGCGCCGCGTGCGGATCAGATCGATGGTTTCCTGCACGAGCATCGCGTCGTTGAGGATCATCGTGTGGACGTCGATGAAGGCGCCCATTTCGCTCGGCGCGTCGGCCGCGAGATCCTCGCGCAGAGCGGCCAGTTCCGCAAGCACGCCTGTCTGCGCCGTGTGAAAGCGCTCGATTTCCGCGTCGATCCGATCCGGTTCGATCAGATAGTGGGCCACGTCGAGCGCGGCCGGCGCGATCAGATACGCCCGCCCGATGGCAATGCCGCGCGAGACGGGAATTCCATGCAGCGTGAAGGACACGCGTTCCTCCTTCTAATTTTGTTGGCGTCTACGCGGAACCTCGGTTTTCCGCAGCGGGCGCGGGGCCGCTCGGCCATTATAAATTCGAACGATTGCGACGTCCCCGCGCACGGCGTCGCAGTAGGGATATCGCGGCGTGCGGATACAAAAAAGCCGCGTCGGTGCGACGCAGCTTCGAGGCGGATTGCCGATGCCGGATGGCTCGAATCGGCGGCGGACGATATGTCCGGCTTACTGGCCTTCGCCGAACTTGTCGGCGATGAGGGCGAGGATCGCCTGCATGGCTTCGGCTTCGTCGGCGCCTTCGGTTTCGATGGTCACGGTACTGCCGATGCCCGCCGCGAGCATCATGACGCCCATGATGCTTTTCGCATTGATCCGGCGGCCGTTGCGGCTCATCCAGATTTCGCACTGATAGTTGCCCGCCAGTTGCGTAAGCTTCGCGGATGCGCGAGCGTGGAGCCCAAGCTTATTAACGATCGTTGTTTCCTGTTGCAGCATGATGCTCCGAAACGCTAGTTGAAGTGAGCGGCGTCAGTGGCTGGCCGCTTTCGCCGCTTCCAGATCGGCGCTGTTCGCACACGCCGGATCGGGCGAGCCGGCAGCTTTCGCGGCCAGCGCGCACGGATTGAGCGGCATCGATGCGTCCAGTTCCTGAATGCCTTTGGAGCCGCCCTGAAGCACCTTTTCGGTGAGCGTGTTGAGCGGCGTCGAACGATAACAGACCGCGCGCACGAGCATCGGCAGATTGCAGCCGGCGAGCACGCGGACATCCGCCGCATGCAGGCTCGCCGCGATATTCGCCGGCGTCGCGCCGAAAACGTCGGTCAGCACGATGGCGCCGTTGTCTTCCTTCAGACGATCGATTTCGGAGCGCGCGAACGCGCGGACTTCGACGGGATCGCAGTCGGGCGTCACGTCGATGACGCCGATGCGCGCGGGCAAGCCGCCGTAGATGTGAGCGATGCACTCGCGTAGCGCGGTGGCGAACGGTGCATGCGCGATGATCAGAATGCCAGCCATGTCGGGATTGCTGCCTCTCTTGCGACAGATACGTCGGAGATCGCTCGAAAGTGCGCGAACGTCGCGGGTTTCAGGTCTTAAGTTGGGCGCAACCGCGATGAATCAAGCGCCTTGCAGAAAACCTTCGACCGACCTTGCATCAGCTTGCGCCCGCCAGCTTAAACGGACGTGAAACGCGGAACGGACGTGAAACGCGGATCGGACGACCATCGCGACCCAATTATTGCGGCTGCGTGGAAAACAATTGTAACAGTCCCGCCGACGCGCGTTGCCGCGCCGTCCTGTTCCATTCCGCCATGCACAAAAGTCGCCGGTTCTAGCCGACCGCGCGTTCCAGTGCGTCGATGAACATGCCCGCGACATCGAAACCGGTCTGATCCATGATTTCGCGGAAGCACGTCGGGCTCGTCACGTTGACTTCGGTGAGATAGTCGCCGATCGCATCCAGTCCTACGAGTAGCAGGCCGCGCGCCTGCAACACCGGCCCGAGCGTCTCCGCGATCTCCCGATCGCGCGCCGATAGCAGCTGCGCGCGGCCGAGACCGCCGGCCGCGAGATTGCCGCGCACTTCGTTGCCCTGCGGAATGCGCGCGAGCGAATACGGCACCGGCTGGCCGCCGATCAGCAGAATGCGCTTGTCGCCGTCCTTGATCTCGGGGATGAACTTCTGCGCCATCACCGTGCGCTCGCCGTTCTCGCTCAGCATCTCGACGATCGACCCGAGGTTCATGCCGTCCTGCTTGACGCGGAACACGCCCATGCCGCCCATGCCGTCGAGCGGTTTCAGAATGACGTCGCCGTGTTCGGCGTGGAAGGCGCGCAGACGCGCAGCATCGCACGTGACGAGCGTCGTCGGCACGCACTGCGGCCATTCGGCGATGGCGAGCTTTTCCGAATGATCGCGGATCGCCTGGGGTTTGTTGAACACGCGCGCGCCCGCGCATTCGGCCATTTCGAGCAGCCAGGTCGCGTTCACGTATTCCATGTCGAACGGCGGATCCTTGCGCATCAGCACCGCGCCGAACGACGCCAGCACGCGATGCTCCGCCTGTTCGGCCGCATACCACGGCGAGCGGTCGCCGTTCGCGAGGTCGCCGACGATCGTGATGCGCTTCGCGCCCGCCTCGACGACGCCGCCCGTCCATGCGAGATGCTGCGGCTCGCAGGCGTAGAGCGTGTGACTGCGCCGGAAGGCTTCGGCCATCATCGCGTAGGTCGTGTCCTTGTAGATCTTGAAGTGATCCAGCGGGTCGGCAATAAAAAGGATGTCCATTTGGCTTGTGCGTGCGGCAGGAACGGCTCGATGAAAACGCGTGAGGCCTGCGAGCTTATCGCAAGCCGCGCGTTTTCACTTTCTACACCTGAATGGCTTCGGGATCGGTCCGCTCGAGTTCGACCGAAGCCGCCAGCAGGCCCAGCCGCGCGACCACGCCGTACATGTAGAAGCGATTCGGCGGCGCCGCGCCGGGTTTCGCGTGCGCGTCGGGCAGCGCGGTGTGTTCGAAGCCGAGCGGGACGAAATGCATGCCCGGCGCGTTGAGGTTCTGGTCGCGCTCGCGCGAATCGTGCACGCGATAAAAGCCGCCGACCACATAGCGGTCGATCATGTACACGACCGGCTCCGCGACCGCGTTCTCCACGCGCTCGAAGGTGTGCACGCCTTCCTGCACGATGACGTCGTGCACGTCGAGGCCTTCCTTCGTGTCGTTCATCTTCGCGCGCTCGCGCTTGGTCAGCGCGGCGACCTCGCTCGCGTCGTGCACGGTCATGACGCCCTTGCCGTAGGTGCCCGCGTCCGCCTTAACGACTACATACGGCTTTTCGCTGATGCCATACTCGCGATACTTCTTCGCGATCTTCTTGATGACGCCGTCGATCGCGTCGGCGAGCGCTTCCTTGCCCGTGCGCGCTTCGTAATCGACGCCCGCGACGTGCGCGAAGTACGGATTCACCATCCACGGATCGATATCGACGAGCTTGGCGAACTTCTTCGCGATGTCGTCGTAGCACGAGAAGTGCGTCGACTTGCGGCGCACCACCCAGCCCGCGTGCAGCGGCGGAAGGATGTATTGCTCGTGCAGGTTTTCCAACACCGGCGGAATGCCCGCCGACAGGTCGTTGTTGAGCAGGATCGAGCACGGATCGAAATTCTTCAGCCCGAGGCGCCGCTGCGAGCGCTCGAGCGGTTCGATCACGACCTTCTGTCCGTCCGCGAGCGGAATGGTCACCGGACCGCGGATGTTTTCGTCGAGCGTGCCGAAGCGGACGTTGAGCCCGGCCTGACGCATAATCAGCGCGAGACGCGCGACGTTTTCCAGGTAGTACGCATTGCGCGTGTGGCGCTCGGGAATGACGAGCAGGTTCTTCGCGTCCGGACAGATCTTTTCGATGGACGCCATCGCCGCCTGTACCGAGAGCGGCAGCACTTCCGGCGGCAGATTGTTGAAGCCGCCGGGAAAGAGGTTCGTGTCGACCGGCGCGAGCTTGAACCCCGCATTGCGCAGATCCACCGAGCAATAAAACGGTGGCGTGTGCTCTTGCCATTCGAGCCGGAACCATCGCTCGATCGCGGGCATGGCCCCCAGAATCTTCCGCTCGAGGTCGAGTAGCGGGCCACTTAACGCCGTAACTAAGTGCGGAACCATTGAATTCTCGGCAAAGGGGAGAAAAGATTGTAGAGCAATTGCTTTGCCCAATTGGGGATGAACCGCCAATTCCCAAGGGTTTCCGGCCTTGTGCGGCGGGCTTGAGCGGGCAACACGCGTTGCGCCGCGCATGCCTTTCGCACCCGAGCGTGAACGAAAGCGCGACGTTTTTCGCGTGCGCGAAAAACCCGCCATGAAGGCGGGCCAAGTCGCTGCGCTCGTTCTGTCGCAACGGACGATGCGTTTGCACCGCCCGCGCTGCCATACCGCTTGCGCCGACCGCGCCTTGCGGGCGACCTGCGCGACTTCTTTGTCCGGCTTATTCGACGTGCTCGCCGTGCAGCGTGACGTCGAGACCTTCGCGCTCTTCTTCTTCGGTGACGCGCAGGCCCATGACCATGTCGATGATCTTCAGCAACACAAAGCTGACCACGCCCGAATAAACCAGCGTGACGAGCACGCCCTTGGCCTGCAGCAGTAGGCTGCCGTCGAAGCCGCCGATGTCCTTCACCGCGAACACGCCCGTCAGCAGCGCGCCGAGGATACCGCCGACGCCATGGACGCCGAACGCGTCGAGCGAATCGTCGTAGCCGAACTTGTGCTTGAGCCAGGTGGCCGACCAGAAGCAGACCACGCCCGCGACGATGCCGATCACGATCGCGCCCGTCACGCCGACGAAGCCCGACGCCGGGGTGATCGCCACCAGACCCGCGACCGCGCCCGAGATGATGCCGAGCACCGACGGCTTGCCCTTCGAAATCCACTCCGCGAACATCCAGCCGAAGGCGGCAAACGCCGTGGCAATCTGCGTCGTCAGCATCACGAAGCCGGCACGGCCGTCAGCAGCGACCGCTGAACCCGCGTTGAAGCCGAACCAGCCCACCCACAGCATCGATGCGCCGATCAGCGACAGCACCAGGTTGTGCGGAGCCATCACTTCGCGGCCGTAACCCACGCGCTTGCCGAGTACCAGACAGCAGACCAGACCCGCGATACCGGCGTTGATGTGCACCACGGTGCCGCCCGCGAAGTCGAGCACGCCCGCCGACGCTAGGAAACCGGTCGGTTCCCAGACCATGTGCGCGACCGGCGAGTAGACGATCAGCGACCACAGCGTCATGAACACGAACATCGCCGAGAACTTCATGCGGTCCGCGAAGGCGCCGGTGATGAGCGCGGGCGTGATGATCGCGAAGGTCAGCTGGAACGCGAAGTAGACCGATTCGGGAATCGTCGGCGCGAGATGGCTGACGGTCAGCGTCGTGGCCTTGTCACCCTTGATGTACGCCATGCCATGCAGGAACACGCGCGACATCCCGCCGATGAAGCCGCTGCCCGGCGTGAACGCGAGGCTGTAGCCGACGACCGTCCAGATAATCGTCACGAGACAGCAGATCGCGAAGGATTGCATCACGGTCGCGAGCACGTTCTTCTTGCGGACCATGCCCGCGTAGAAGAGCGCGAGGCNNGGCGGCTGCGGCAGCCGACGCGGCCTGCGTATCCGAAGCGAGTACCNCAGCGCGCCTGCCACCATCAAAGACATCAAAAAGTTGCGCATTCTGCTGGTTCCTCTTATCGCCGAATTCTTCTTAGAGCGCGTCCGCGCCGGTCTCGCCGGTGCGAATGCGAATGACCTGTTCGATGGCGGTGACAAAGATCTTCCCGTCGCCGATTTTTCCCGTCCGTGCGGCACGCTCAACGGCCTCGATCGCCTGATCGACGATGTCGTCCAAAACCGCCGCTTCGATCTTCACCTTGGGCAGGAAATCAACGACGTACTCCGCGCCGCGGTAAAGCTCGGTGTGACCTTTCTGTCGGCCGAAGCCTTTCACCTCGGTCACGGTGATGCCCGAGACGCCGACGGCCGACAACGCTTCGCGCGCTTCGTCGAGCTTGAACGGCTTGATGATTGCGGTAATGAGCTTCATGTAATCCTCGCTGTGGTAAGCTTGTTGCCGCCCGAAGTAGCGTGCAGAAAATGTCCGCGCCAA